>NZ_JAPIYN010000001.1:0-520943 GCF_035617725.1 Mycobacterium sp. 94-17 | reverse complement strand
CCGCGCTCGCGATCACCACTAAACCCCATGGTGGCGACCCGCTTCACCCGGCTACGCCGCGCTCGCGATCACCACTAAACCCCATGGTGGCGACCCGCTTCACCCGGCTACGCCGCGCTCGCGATCACCACTAGAGCCGACCTGCGCCCAGCACGGCCAGCAGCACCGCCCACCCCACCGGAACGCCCACCGCCGCGCCCAGCACGAACCACCGCAGCACCGGGGTGCGCCGCCACCCCCACAGGGTCGGCGCCAGTCCCCCGGCGGCCACGGCATTGAGCCCGACGGCCAGCAGGGCGTTCACCCGAACCAGCCCCAGACTGAGCACCACGATCGCAGCGGCGGTGACCACCGCGACGAACCCGGTGACCGTCAAACCCGTTCCCCAGGGCACGGACTCGTCCCTCATCAGCCGGAGCTTAGTCTGACTGTCCATCGCCACCTCTCGTCGTCGAGCGGGCCCGCTCGTAGAACGCCAGCGCCGCCGCCGTCGCGACGTTGAGCGAGTCGGTACCCCGCGACATCGGAATGCGCACCCGCACATCGCTGCACCGCAGGGCGGCCGGCGTCAGCCCCGGCCCCTCGGCGCCCACCAGCACCGCGACGCGTTCGTCGCGTACCGCCGTCATCGCCTCCGGCAGGGCGCACGCGGTGGCTTGCGGCGTCATCGCCATCAGGCGAAAATCCTTGTCCTGCAATATTTTTAGATCAGCAGGCCAACAGGTCGCGCGCGCATACGGCACCAGCAGCGCGTGACCCATCGACACCCGCACCGCCCGGCGGTACAGCGGGTCGGCACACCCGCTGCCGAACACCACCGCGTCGACGCCCAGCCCCGCTGCGTTGCGGAAGATCGAACCCAGGTTCTCGTGATCGTTGACCCCTTCGAGCACCGCGACAGTGCGGGCCTGTGCAATCACCTCGGCGACGCCGGGCTCGGCCACCCGTCGGGCGGCTGCCAGCACCCCTCGGTTGAGGTGAAAGCCGACCACTCGAGCCATGACGTCGGCGGAGGTCCGGTAACAGGGCACGGTGCGATCGGTCAGGTCATCTTCGAGCTCGGTGAGCCGCCGTTCGGTGCCCAGCAGCGCATGCGGGCCGAAGCGCGACGCGAGCATGCGCTGCACCACCAGCACGCCCTCGGCGATCACCAGACCCTTGCCGGACGGCAGATCGGGACGACGGTCGACGCTGTTCAGGTCGCGGAAATCGTCGAGCCTCGGATCGTCGGGGTCGTCAACGTCGATGATCATTGAGGGCTTCGGCGGTGTGGTTCAAGGGCCTTCGTCGACCAGGGCCAGCATCAGATCGGCCGCGTTGCGCAGCGTGTCGCGTTGTTCGCTTTCCAGCGTCGCGAGCCGCTTGGCCAGCCACTCCTGGCGGGCGCGCCGGTTGGCCTTGACCAACTCGGCCCCGGACTCGGAGACCGAGACGAGCACCTGCCGGCCATCGACCGGGTGCGGCGTGCGGTCCACCAGCCCCATCTCGGCCAGCGACGCGATCACCCGGGTCATCGACGGCGGACGGACCCGTTCGCGAATCGCCAGGGCGCCGGGTGTCATCGGGCCTTCGTTGCACAGCATCGCCAGCGCCGATAGCTGGGACAACGACACCGGCGACGACGGGTTGCGGAACCGCAGTTGGCGGGCCAGCCGCATAACAGCCAGTGACAGGTCGCTGGCCAGCCGCGCATCGCTGTCAGGCATGGCGCGAGGTTACACGGAAGCCTCGGAAACCGAGATACGAACCGGCCATCCGGCCGCGCGTCCCGCGTTGCTCAGCGGTTCTCGCACATCCGTTTCGGCACGCGGGCGCCCCGCCCACGCAGATCGGTCACGGGTTATGTTGATCGCGATGATGTCTACCGAACCCGGTCGCAACCCCACCGCGCCGCCGCTGCCGGCCCCGCTGCTGCGCGTGTGGCCGTTCATCGCGCTCGGTGCGTTGGGTTGGCTGATCGCGGTGGCCGTCGCCTTCCTGGTGCCCGCCCTGCAGACCTGGCGTCCGGTGGCCCTGGCCGGCCTGGCCGTCGGGGTGCTCGGCACGAGCATCTTCCTGCTGCAGCTCGCCGCGGCCCGACGCGGTGCGCGCGGCGCACAGGCCGGGCTGGAAAACTTCCTCGACCGCCCGTAATTCGCCAACCAGGAGGAGCGATGGTAGCCCCGCTTTTGCAAGCGCACGTCGACATCGACGCACCGCCGTCCACCGTGTGGGGATTGGTTTTCGATTTGCGGCGCATGCCGCAGTGGAGTCCGCAGTGCCGGTGGATGAAGCCCTTCGGCCCGGTGCGTCAGGGCACCCGGACCCTCAATTTCAACCGCCGCAAACGGCTGTTCTGGCCGACCACGTGCACGGTCGTCGAGATCGTCCCCGATCGCAAGCTGGCGTTCCGCGTCGACACCAACCACACCGTCTGGAGCTACGAGCTCGAGCCCAGCGGCGAGGGGACCCGGCTGATCGAGAGCCGGAACGCCGAAAACGGCGTCACCGCATTTTCGAACCTCTCGGTCAATGCGCTCCTCGGCGGGACCACCAACTTCGAACACGAATTGCTCGACGGCATGAACGCCACGCTGGCGCGCCTCAAGGCCGCCGCCGAAAACGGCTAGTCGGGAGTCTGAGACTGCCCGGTGCCCGGCGCTTCGGCCACGGGCCCGGCTTCGGCCACTGACGTTTCGGCCTGCGGCTCGGGCTCAGGCTGTTCGGGCCCCGCTTCTGCCACCTCCGGGACGTCCGGGGGCGGCGCGACCGGCGCCTGGGTGACGTCCAGCACGCCGTCATCGTAGGGCTCATAGACCGGCGACCCGGTGCCCCCCGGGGCCGGAGTGTCCGAGTGGGCCCCGCAGCCATACAGCTTGTCGACGACGTGCCCGTCGGCCGACAATTCGTTGCCGCACACCCCGAACAGCGCGCCCAGGGAACCCGACAGCGGCAAGAAGAAACCACAATCGCGGCATACCCGCTTGGTAGACCGCGCCATCGGCGAGTCGGGGCCGTAATCGCCGGTGCGCCAGCGCTCCGCCGCCTCCGCGCGGCCCTCGGCGCTCATCACCCACCGCCGGCCCAGCCCGATCTCCGCGGCCGTCTCGTCAACCTGGGGGTCCCCGCTGGCGGTGTGGCCGGGCACCAGCCGGGGATCGTCGGCGGCGGGCGCCAGCAGGTCGCCGGGGCTCAGATCCCCGGGCTGCACCCGTTGGTCCCACGGCACCCAGTCCGGCGCCAGCAATGCCGTCGGCCCCGGCACGAGCACCACCTCGCTGACGGTGGCGTGATCGGCGCCGCGATAGGCGGCCACCACGACCGCCCACTGCCACCCTTGGTAGCCGGGCAGGTGCGCCAGGAACCGGTGGGTGGCGGTGTTCGCGTCTTCGTAGCCGACGCCGAGGTAGTCGCCGACCATTTCCGGCGCGCTGAACTCCACGACGGCGCCCCTGGCCTGGTCCACCGCGCCGGTGAGCACCGCCGCCAATCCCTCGGACCACTCGCCCACGGGCGCCATGGCGTGTTCCACGGGGGGCTCCTCGACGGGTTGGGTCACACTGTCTTGTGTCTGCATTGCGTTTCCAATACTAGGTCGACGAGCCACGCCTCGTTACCTGCGCACGCGTGCACTCGGCATAGGGGAGAATCGGGGCGTGTCTGGACGGCGGCAAAACGATCCGCGCCGGGTGGCCCCTCAGCCAGGCCGCCGGCCCCGCAACCGCGCCGCCTCCCAGCATCCGGGCGCGGCGAACTATCCCACCGGTGCCGCCGCCGACCGGCGCACCCGCGGACCGTCGCCGATGCCCAGCGCCAACCGCTACCTACCCCCGCTGGGCCACCAGCCGGAGCCCGAACGCGGCCATGACGAGCCGTCCCGTGGCCCGGCCGCCGGAGAGCGGATCACCGTCACCCGCGCCGCGGCGCTGCGCAGCCGCGAGATGGGCTCGCGGATGTACTGGATGGTGCAGCGCGCCGCGACCGCCGACGGCGCCGACAAGTCCGGCCTGACGGCGCTGACGTGGCCCGTGGTGGCCAACTTCGCGGTAGACGCCGCGATGGCCGTCGCGCTGGCCAACACGTTGTTCTTCGCCGCGGCCACCGGCGAGAGCAAGGGCCGGGTCGCGCTGTACCTATTGATCACCATCGCGCCGTTCGCGGTGATCGCACCGCTGATCGGGCCGGCGCTGGACCGGCTGCAGCACGGCCGCCGCGTCGCCCTGGCCGCGTCGTTCGCCCTTCGCACCGGGCTGGCCGTGCTGCTGGTCATGAACTACGACGGCGCCAGTGGCAGTTTCCCGTCATGGGTGCTCTATCCGTGCGCGCTCGCGATGATGGTGTTCTCGAAGTCGTTCAGTGTGCTGCGCAGCGCGGTGACACCGCGGGTGATGCCGCCGACCATCGACCTGGTGCGGGTGAACGCCCGGCTGACCATGTTCGGTCTGCTGGGCGGCACCATCGTCGGCGGCGCGATCGCCGGCGGCGTCGAGTTCGTCTGCACCCACCTGTTCAAGCTGCCCGGGGCGCTGTTGGTGGTGATCGCGGTGACCATCGCCGGTGCCCTCCTGTCCATGCGGATCCCCCGCTGGGTCGAGGTGACCGCCGGTGAGGTTCCCGCCACCTTGAGCTATCGCCAGGACAGCGAACCGCTGCGGCGCCGCTGGCACCGGGAGGTCAGCGGGGCGCTGCGACAACCGTTGGGCCGCAACATCATCACCTCGCTGTGGGGTAACTGCACCATCAAGGTCATGGTGGGCTTTCTGTTCCTGTACCCCGCGTTCGTCGCCAAGGCCCATCAGGCCAGTGGCTGGGCCCAGGTCGCGATGCTCGGGGTGATCGGCGCCGCCGCCGGGATCGGCAATTTCGTCGGCAACTTCACCAGTGCGCGCCTGAAGCTGGGTCGGCCGGCCGCGCTGGTGGTGCGCTGCACCGTGGCGGTGAGCGCCGCTGCACTGGCCGCCGCGGTGGCCGGCAACCTGATGCTGGCCGTGATCGCCACGCTGGTCACCTCGGGTTCCAGTGCCATCGCGAAGGCGTCGCTGGACGCGTCGCTGCAGAACGACCTGCCGGAGGAATCCCGCGCATCGGGTTTCGGACGGTCGGAGTCGACCCTGCAGTTGGCCTGGGTCCTCGGCGGCGCGCTGGGGGTGTTGGTGTACACCGAACTGTGGGTCGGTTTCACCGCGGTCACCGCGCTGCTTATTTTGGGCTTGGCGCAGACCCTGGTCAGCTTCCGCGGCAACTCACTGATTCCCGGCCTGGGAGGAAACAGGCCGATCATGGTCGAGCAGGAGGGCAGGCGCCGTGGCGTCGGCGCGCCGGCGGTGGTTGCCGAGTGAAACCTGCAAGCAAGCGAGGCATGGCCGTGCTGGTGGCCTGTCTGGTGGCTGTGCTCTGCGTCGGCGCCGGCCTCGGAACGTGGTTGCTGGTGGGCCGCTCCGCGCCGAGGCGCCCCGAGATCAGCGTGTACTCGCACGGCCACCTGACCCGGGTGGGGCCGTACCTGTACTGCAACGTGCTCAACCTCGAAGACTGCGACACGCCGCAGCAGCAGGGCGATCTGAAGGTCAGCGAGCGTTACCCGATTCAGCTTTCGGTGCCCGACGCCATCTACCGGGCACCCTGGCGGCTGCTGCAGGTATACGACGACCCGACCAACACGACCAGCACCATCTTCCGGCCGGCCACCCGCTTCGCCGTGACGATCCCGTCGGTCGACCCGCATCGCGGGCATCTGGCCGGAATCGTGGTGCAGTTGCTGACTTTGGCGGTCGACCCCGCGGGCGAGCTGCGCGACGTGCCACACGCGGAATGGTCGGTGCGGCTGAACTTTTGACGGGCGGCGGCGTATCTTCGGCCAACGTCGACAAGTTGCGGCCAATCGCCGCGATTCCACGACACGACTCGACGTTCGGGCAGACATGTCGGTGCCGACCGGCACCGTGTCGGCATGCAAAGCCAGAACTGGCCACTTTGAGGCACCGACGCGCTAGCGGCCGGAGTCATTACGCGGCATAGGTTGCGGACCAACATGATTCATCGCAACGTCTACATCCGTATGACGGGCTGCGCACTGTTGGGCCGAAACGACGAGATTTTATCTCACAACCCGACGGTGGGCACCAGTTTCACGCGCCGTGGTCGGCCGGGACACGCTCACTGTCGATGGGTAGACCCGGTGGCGTCCCGTCGCCGAACGGCCTACCGCCCAATGCTTCTCGACCATGCGGCGCCAGCCAGCCGGCCAGGTCCGGGCCCTTGGGCACGATCCGGGTGGGATTGATGTCGGCGTGCACGATGTAGTAGTGCTGCTTGATCTGGACGAAGTCGACGGTGTCGCCGAATCCCGGCGTCTGGAACAGGTCTCGCGCGTAGGACCACAACACTGGCATCTCACTCAGCTTGCTCCGATTGCACTTGAAGTGCCCGTGGTAGACGGGATCGAAGCGGGCCAACGTGGTGAACAACCGCACGTCGGCTTCGGTGATGGTGTCGCCCACCAGGTATCGCTGAGTGCCCAGCCGCTCGCTCACCCAATCCAACGCGGTGAACAACCGATCGTAGGCCGCTTCATAAGCCTGTTGCGAACCGGCGAAGCCGCACCGGTACACGCCGTTGTTGATCTCGGTGTAGACCCTCTTGCTCACCTCGTCAATCTCGGGACGCAGCCGCTCCGGGTACAGCTCGGGTGCGCCGTCGCGGTGGTATGCCGTCCACTCCGTGGAAAGGTCCAGGGTCATCTGCGCGAAGTCGTTGGTGACCACCTCGCCGCTTCCGACGTCGACGATCGCGGGGACCGTGATGCCTTTGGGGTAGTCCGGAAATCGCTTGAAGTAGGCGTCCTGCAGGCGCGGAATCTTCAGCACCGGGTCGACGCCGCCCGGGTCGAGGTCGAATGTCCAACTGCGCTTGTCATGGGTGGGGCCGCAAAAGCCAATGGAGAGAGCATTTTCCAGGCCGAGCAGGCGACGCACGATGATCGCGCGGTTCGCCCAAGGACATGCCCGGGCGACGATCAGCCGGTATCGCCCCGGCTCGACCGGATAACCATCACGCCCGTCGGCGGTGACGCGGGTGGTGATGTAGTTGGTGTCGCGGGTGAATTCGCCTGCCTGAGCAACATAGGAAGCCATGTCTTCCATAGTCGCTCAACTTCGGATCCCTGCCGAACGACAGTTCGCGCGGCCGCGCCGAGGCGTCAGGCGTCGAGTTCGCGGGCGACCGCCCTGACCACCTCGGAAACCCGGCGGGCCGTCTTGCGGTCCGGGTAACGCCCCTTGCGCAACTCGGGCTGCACGGTGCTTTCCAGCAGCGTGATCATGTCTTCGACCATGCCGTGCAACTCGTCCGGGTTGTGCTTGTGCTCGGCGGGCGCCTCGCGGCGCGGCTTGGTCAGGCTGGGCGGCGGCTCGATCAGCTTGAGGCTGAGCGCCTGCGGTCCGCGGCGCCCGGAGGCGATGCCGAACTCCACACGCTGGCCCGCCTTGAGGCCCTCGACGCCCTCGGGCAACGCCGACGAGCGAACGTATACGTCTTCGCCGTCCTCTTGCGACAGGAAGCCGAAGCCCTTGTCAGCGTCGTACCACTTAACCTTGCCCGTCGGCACTGGTCTCACCTGCTTGTCTAACGATTCACGAGAAATTGGCATCACAATAAGCGTCCCGCCTGCGCAGGACGCCATATTGAGGAGACCGATCCTACTCGGACGCCCGCGTGACGAGCACCCCCGTTATCGGGGACTCGGTACGCTCGGTATTACCCGCGGAGGAGATATGCGCCTGATCCTGAACGTCATCTGGCTAGTCTTCGGCGGCCTGTGGATGGCCGTCGGATACCTGGCTGCGGCGCTCCTCAGCTTCGTACTCATCATCACGATTCCGTTCGGCTTCGCGTCGCTGCGCATCGCCTCCTACGCGCTGTGGCCGTTCGGCCGCACGATCGTGGACAAGCCGACCGCCGGATCCGGCGCCCTCGTCGGAAACGTCATCTGGGTGGTGCTCTTCGGCGTGTGGCTGGCGATCGGTCACCTGGTCAGCGCCGTGGCGATGGCGCTCACGATCGTTGGCATCCCGTTGGCGCTGGCCAACCTGAAGCTGATCCCGGTGTCGTTGATGCCGCTGGGCAAGCAGATCGTGCCGGTCGGCCCGCCGACGCAGCAGGCACCGCAGGTGGCCGCATGACCCTCACGACGCTGGGCGTCCCGTCGGTGCCGAGCCGCGACGGCCGGGCGGCTCCCGAGGCCGCGCCCACCACCGGCCCGCTGGTGGACACCTATGGGCGAGTCGCCACCGACCTGCGCGTCTCGCTGACCGACCGCTGCAACCTGCGTTGCAGCTATTGCATGCCGGCGGAGGGCCTGGACTGGCTGCCCGGTGAGCAACTGCTGAGCGCCGACGAGCTGGGCAGGCTGACGCGCATCGCGGTCACCCGGCTGGGCGTGACCAGCGTGCGGTTCACGGGCGGCGAACCCCTGCTGGCACCTCACCTCGAACAGGTGGTCGCCACTGCCGCCTCGCTGCGGCCCCGCCCGGAAATCTCGATGACCACCAACGGCATCGGGCTGGCGCACCGCGCCGCCGGGCTGGCGGCCGCAGGCCTGGACCGGGTCAACGTCTCACTGGACAGCGTGGATCGCCGGCATTTCGCGGCCATCACCCGCCGCGACCGGCTCGCTGACGTACTGGACGGCCTGGCCGCCGCCCACCGGGCCGGTCTGACGCCGGTGAAGGTCAACGCGGTGCTGGACCCCGCCACCGGCCGCCGGGACGTGGTCGAGCTGCTGCGGTTCTGTCTCGAACACGGCTACCAGCTGCGCGTCATCGAGCAGATGCCGCTGGATGCCGGGCACCAATGGCGACGGGACGCCACGCTGGGCGCCGATGACGTCCTGGCGGCGCTGCGCCCGCACTTTCGGCTGCGGCCCGACGCTGCGCCGCGCGGGTCGGCGCCCGCCGAGCTCTGGCTGGTCGACACCGGCCCGGACACGCCATGCGGCACGTTCGGCGTCATCGCCTCGGTTTCGCACGCTTTCTGCGGAGCGTGTGACCGCACCCGATTGACGGCGGACGGCCAGATCCGCAGCTGCCTGTTCGCCAAGCAGGAGACCGACCTGCGCGGGCTGTTGCGCAGCGGCGCGCCCGACGACGCGATCGAGGCGGCATGGCGCGCCGCGATGTGGGGCAAGCCGGCCGGTCACGGCATCAACGACCCCAACTTCATCCAGCCCGACCGCCCGATGAGCGCGATCGGTGGCTAGTCCCATGGGCCGAACCCCCGTTCAAGCCGACGGCATCCAGGTGACGGTGCGCTATTTCGCGGCCGCCCAGGCGGCCGCGGGCGTCGAATCGGAGGCCATGGTGGTGCCGCCCGGCGCCACAATGGCCGAGCTGGTCGCTCGGCTCGCCGTTCGGGGGTCCCGCCTGGCCACCGTTTTGACCCGGTGCTCCTACCTGCGCGACGGGATCGCCGTCCGCGACGAGACCGCGGCGTTGCAATCCGGTGACACGATTGATGTCCTGCCACCCTTTTCCGGCGGCTAAAACTGTGAAATACGTCACGTAACGGAACGATAACGGTGCGGTCACGCTCCCATATCGCGTCGGATGACCTGCACAAACACCTTGCCGTCCTGCGCTTTTCGCAGGTCGCTGCGAGGGAAACGCCAGGTTTCGCTGGACGTGACGAGACCAACAGAAACCGTTAACGTCTCCGAAGGCTCGCCAGCCTTCCCGATTGGCGGACCTCCCCTCCCTATCGCGCCGAGCTCCATCCAATAGGCGAGGGGCCTCCGAACCACATGGATGGAGACGGGGGACCCACCGGTCCACCGTGATCGGATCGGGGCCGCTCGCGGCTCCTAGGGGTGAAGCCGGCACCGTCTCCCACGACGGCCCCGCCGGCCGGGTGGCCTCTCCAACCCGAACCCGACAGCTGACCTCGCAGGCGCGTGACGAGAGAGGAATACATCGGCGCGTATGAGTGGACGTCACCGTAAGCCCAGCAGTTCGAACATCAGCGTCGCCAAGATCGCCGTCACCGGCGCCGTTCTTGGTGGCGGCAGCATCGCCCTGGCCGCCCAGGCGGCCGCGGCCACCGACGGCGAATGGGATCAGGTAGCCCGTTGCGAATCCGGCGGCAACTGGGGCATCAACACCGGCAACGGCTACCACGGTGGCGTGCAGTTCAGCGCGAGCACCTGGGCCTCACACGGCGGCGGCCAGTACGCCCCGTCGGCCGAACTCGCCACCAAGGAACAGCAGATCGCCGTCGCCGAGCGGGTGCTCGCCACCCAGGGTCGTGGCGCCTGGCCCGTCTGCGGCGGCCCCCTGTCGGCACCGAGCCAGCGCGACGTGCCCGCGCCGGCCGCCCTGGACGCACCCGGCGTCAGCGGCGCCCCGGCCCCGCTGGCCCCGCCCGCCGACGCGCCCCCGCCGGACGCCCCTCCGCCGCCCGCCCCCGTGCAGCTGGCCGGATGGGACCGGTCGGCACCCCCGGACGCTCCGCCGCCTCCGGCGGATCTGCCGCCGGCTCCCCCGGCTGACGCCCCTCCCCCCGCCGACGCTCCCGCCCCTGCGGACGCTCCGCCCCCGGCGGACGTTCCGCCGCCCGCCGACGTTCCGCCGCCCGCCGACGCGATGCCGCCGGCGCCGCCCGCGGACGCACCGCCCGCCCCGGACAACGACTTCCACGGCTTCGTCCCGGCCGGCATGCCGCAGCACGTTTCTGACGCCGGCTACACCCAGCAGCTCTGGGACGCGATCCGCGCCCAGGACGTGCACGGAAACGACGCGCTGGACGCCCTGGCTCAGCCGTCGCCCAACGCCTGACACCGCCCGACTCCCCGACACGGCCCGAAAACCCTCCTCTTCGGGGCGTGTCGGGGCATGTACGGGGCGTTTACGGCGCACGCCGGCGTGCTCGGCGCGTCAGGCCGAGCCCACCCACTCGTCGCTTCCGTCGGCGAAGAATTGGTGCTTCCACACCGGCAGCCGCGCCTTGATGGTGTCCACCAGCTGCGCACAGGTGGCGAACGCCGCCTGTCGGTGATCGGCCGCGACCGCCGCCACCAGCGCCGCATCTCCTATACACAGCGCGCCGATCCGGTGGCTGGCTGCGACGGCACGCACCCCGCTGGTCTGGCCGGCCACCTCGGCCACCACCTCGGCGATCACCTGATCGGCCGACGGGTGCGCGGAGTACTCCAGCCGCACCACCCGCCGTCCGCCGTCGTGGTCGCGGATCATCCCGACGAATCCGACGACGGCCCCGGCCGATTGATGGCCCACCAACTCTTCATGCTCGGCCAGCGAAATCGGGAGCTCGGTCATGGCTGCGCGCACAACGAGCGTCATCGCTGGTGATCGTTGCCGGCGAGCTGATCGAGGGCGTGATCCAGCACGTCGGCGAGCACACCCAGGCCATCGCGCACTCCCGCGGGAGAACCCGGCAGGTTGACGATCAGCGTCTGGCCGGCGACACCGCACACGCCACGCGACAGCACCGACGTCGGCACCTTCGGCAGGCCCGACTGGCGGATCGCTTCGGCCAGCCCGGGGATCATGTAGTCGACGACGGCCACGGTTTGGTCCGGGGTGGCGTCACTGGGCGAGATGCCGGTGCCACCGGAGGTGATGATGACGTCGACCGCGGCGTCGATCGCCGTGCGCAGTGCGTCGCCGACCGGCGACCCGTCCGCAACAACCTCCGGCTGCCCGGCCGAAAAGCCCCGCTCTGCCAGCCAATCGGCGATGATCGGGCCGCATCGGTCGTCGTAGACGCCCGACGACGCGCGGGTCGAGGCGATGATGACTCGGGCTGAACGGGGGCTCATGGGCGCGCCCACCTTCCGGTTTTGCCGCCTTCCTTGCGCAGCACTCGAATGTCGTCGATTCGTGCGGCCGGATCCACCGCCTTGATCATGTCGTAGAGCGTTAGGCCCGCGATGCTGACGGCCGTCAGCGCTTCCATCTCCACGCCCGTGCGGTCGGTGCTTCGCACCGTTGCGATGATCTCGACCTCAGACTCCCCCACGGTGAAGTCGATGTCGACCCCTGTGAGAGCGAGTTGATGACACAGCGGGATGAGTTCGCTGGTGCGCTTCGCGGCCTGGATGCCAGCGATCCGCGCGGTGGCCAGGGCATCGCCCTTAGGCAGGCCGCCGGTCGATATCAGCGCCAGCACCTGCGCTGACGTGCGCAGCAGGCCCGTGGCGACCGCGGTCCGCTTGGTGGCAACCTTCTCGCTGACATCGACCATGTGGGCCGCGCCGTCATAGTCCACGTGTGACAGGGCGCCCGAGCCGGAGCCTTCCGACGCCCAGCTCGCGGGGGCTTTGGAGTCCTCAGAGGCCCTTGCCATCTGGCGGCCTACCGATTGACGACGGTGACCGGGTGTACGTAGGGCAGATCGGTGGAGGGCAGCGGAAACACCATCTCGCCGAACGGCGACAGCGCACCCGTGCGATCGGTCACGAGTTCGCTGACCGCGTGGTCGTCGGGGTCCGTCGTCGGCCAGCCGTTGTCGACATACTTGATTTTGCGTGCTTTGCCCTCAGCAATGTCAGCCACGAGGTCCATTCTGACAGGTCGTTGCGCAGCATGTGGCGGCAAGGGCCGGAGTATGGGCGTGCCTTCGGCGGCGTGATGCGGCAATCGACCTTGCGGAGTTACGCTGGAACGACCGTGCCAGTTGTCCTAGACGCAGCCGCGAACAGTCCGGTTTTCGCCGTGACGGCGGCTCCTTATCTGCTCCTGGATGCGAACCTCGACATTCAGGCTGTAAACGATGCCTACCTGCGGGTGACCAGCCGCGAGCGAGACGAACTCATCGGCGAGCACATGTTCGACGCTTTCCCGGACAATCCCGCCGACGCCGGGTCCACCGGCGTGTACAACCTGCAGGCGTCGTTCACTCGGGTCCTGCGGGAGGCGGCTGCGCACCAGATGCCCATTCAGCGTTACGACGTCGCGCCCAGCGGCAGCGTCGAGTTCATTCCCAAAATCTGGAGCCCGGTCAACTCTCCGATCACCGACGACGAGGGCCGGGTGGTGGGGTTGCTGCACCACGTTGAAGACGTCACCCCACTGGCCGCCGATGGTATAGACCGGAGCGCAGACGCTCGCACCCTTGCCCTGACGGCGTCGCGCTATCGCAGTCTGCACGACCTCCTGGTGGAGGAGAACACGAGGCTGACCGATGCGCTGCTCGCCGTCAGCACTTCGCGTGGGCTGTCCGGCCAGACGGCATCCAGTCAGCGGCGCCGCCGGCTGTGGCGGTTACTCGTGGCAGGCACCCGCGAAAACCCCCGGCGCGGATGGTCGGCGTCGCTGTGCGCGCTGGCCGTAGAAGCCCTCGACACCGTCGTCGGTGCAGCCATTTCGGTGCAGAACGCGCCAGGAGAGCTCGCACTCCTGACCGCCAGCGACGCGCGCGCCGGCACGATGGATCAATTGGGCGCTGAATTGGCGGAAGGTCCTATGCATGCGGCGCTGCTCACCGGTGTTCCGGTGCACGTCGCCGACCTTGCGAGCGACTACGGCCTCTGGCCTGGCTACGCCGCGGCCGCCCTCGATATCGGCATCGTCGGGGTGTCGGCATTCCCGATGATGCTCGGCAGCGATCTGATGGGAGCCTTTACCGTTTGCCGCAGCCGGCGCAGGCGCGCTCCCGACCACGGCGAGTGGATCGATACCGCGATCGTGGCCGATCTGGCGGTATCGGCTCTCTTAGCGGACGGAGTGCATGTCCAATCGCAATTGGACACCGACGACCCCCACCTCGCCGTGACGGTCGCCGCCGGGATGCTCAGTTCGCGGTTCGATATCTCCTTGGACGACGCCGTGAACAAGTTGCGCCGCCGCGCCGATCGCATGAAGGTCCCGGTGCGGGACGTCGGCGCGGAGGTCGTCCGGCGGTGGAGCGGCCACTCTTAGGACCAGGCACGGTTCCACCAGACCGCGACTCCCTGAGCCTGCTGGGTGTCCGCGACCTGCTTTACGCTGGTCAGCAATGACCGACAACACCCCGGATATCCCGCTGGGGTCGTGGCTGGCCGAGTTATCCGATGAGCGGCTGATCCGACTGTTGGAATTGCGGCCGGACCTCGCCCAGCCTCCACCCGGCAGCATCGCCGCACTGGCCGCGCGCGCCCAGGCCCGCCAGTCGATCAAGGCTGGCACCGACGACCTCGACTTCCTGCGCCTGGCTGTGCTCGACGCGCTGCTGGTGCTGCAGGCCGACGCGGAGTCGGTGCCGACCACCAAGCTGCTGGCGCTGATCGGTGACCGCGCGCCCGAGGCCGACGTCCTCGACGCGCTCGACGATCTGCGGCGGCGCGCCCTGGTCTGGGGCGAGCCCGCGCTGCGGGTGGCAGCCGATGCCGCGACCGGGATGCCGTGGCACCCGGGCCAGGTCATTCTCGAGGACACCTCGCGCAGCGGCGAGCAGATCAACGGCCTCATCGACGACCTCGACGAGGTGCAGCTCGACGTGCTGGAGAAGCTTCTGCAGGGCTCCCCGATGGGCCGCACCCGCGACGCGGCTCCCGGCGCGGCCGCCGACCGGCCGGTGCCCCAGCTGTTGGCCATGGGCCTGCTGCGGCGCATCGACGCCGAGACGGTGATCCTGCCCCGCCACGTCGGGCAGGTGCTGCGCGGGGAGCAGCCCGGCCCGATGCGGCTGACCGCGCCCGACCCTGTGGTATCCACCACTACGGCCGACGACGCCGACGCGGCGGCGGCCGGCGCCGTCATCGACTTGCTGCGCGAGGTCGACGTCCTGCTCGAAACACTGTCCGCCGCACCGGTTTCCGAGCTGCGCAGCGGCGGGCTGGGGATTCGCGACGTCAAGCGGCTGGGCAAGGCGACCGGCATCGACGAACCGCGGCTGGCGCTTATCCTCGAAGTCGCGGCCGCGGCCGGCTTGATCGCCAGCGGGATGCCCGACCCCGAGCCGGTCACCGGCGAGGCTCCGTACTGGGCGCCGACGATCGCCACCGACCGGTACGCGGCGATGCCGTCCGCCGAGCGCTGGCAGCTGTTGGCGAGCAGTTGGCTGGACCTGCCCGGCCGCCCGGCGCTGATCGGCACCCGCGGACCCGACGCCAAGCCCTACGGGGCGCTGACCGTCGGCCTGTATTCCACGGCCGCCCCATTGGATCGGCGGCTGTTGCTCGGCATGCTGTCCGCGTTGCCCGCCGGCGCCGGGGTCGACGCGGCGCAGGCCTCGACGGCGCTGATCTGGCGGCGTCCCCGCTGGGCCAAGCGGTTGCAGCCCGGGCCCGTCGGGGACCTGCTCGCCGAGAGCGCCGCCCTGGGCCTGGTGGGCCGGGGCGCGATCAGCACACCCGGCCGCGCTTTGCTGGACGACGACGGCGATACGCAGGTCGCGATCGAGGCGATGAACCGGGCGCTGCCCAAGCCCGTCGACCATTTCCTGGTGCAAGCGGACCTGACCGTGGTGGTGCCCGGACCGCTGGAGCGCGACCTGGCCGAGCAGCTCGCCGTAGTTGCCACCGTCGAATCGGCCGGCACGGCGATGGTGTACCGCGTCAGCGAGCAGTCGATTCGGCACGCACTCGATGTGGGCAAGACCGGCGACTGGATGCATTCCTTCTTCGCCAGGCACTCGAAAACACCAGTGCCGCAGGGACTTACTTACCTGATCGACGACGTTGCGCGTCGCCATGGGCAGCTGCGGATCGGCATCGCCGCGTCGTTCGTGCGCTGCGAGGATCCCGCGCTGCTGGCCCAGGCCGTCGCCGCACCGGCCACCGAAGAGGTGCAGCTGCGAGCCCTGGCGCCGACGGTCGCAGTGTCGCCCGCGCCGATCGGCGAGGTGCTCACCGCGCTGCGCGCCGCGGGCTTCGCCCCGGCGGCCGAGGATTCCTCCGGAGCCATCGTCGACGTGCGCCCGCGCGGCGCCCGCGTCGCCACGCCCCAGCAGCGCCGGCCATATCACCCGGCCCGGCGGCCCACCAGCGAGAGCCTCCACGCGGTGGTGGCGGTGCTGCGCAAGGTGACCGCCGCTCCGTTCGGCAACATCCGCGTCGATCCCGCGGTCACCATGGCGCAGCTGCAGCGCGCGGCCAGGGAACAAGACACCCTGGTGATCGGTTACCTGGACGCGGCGGGCGTGGCCAGCCAGCGGATCGTCTCGCCCATCGCCATCAAGGGCGGTCAGCTGGTCGCCTTCGACTCCGCCTCGGCACGGCTGCGTGACTTCGCCATCCACCGCATCACGTCGGTCGTGTCGGCCACCGGCCGATAATGGTGGGCACGCCCGCCGACAGCAACACAGATGTCAACACAGATGAGGGAAGATGCCTGACGGACCGTTGATCGTGCAGTCCGACAAGACGGTGCTGCTCGAGGTGGACCACGAGCAGGCCGCCGACGCCCGCGCCGCCATCGCACCGTTCGCCGAGCTGGAGCGCGCACCCGAACACGTGCACACCTACCGCATCACGCCGTTGGCGCTGTGGAACGCCCGCGCCGCCGGTCATGACGCCGAGCAGGTGGTCGACGCGCTGGTCAGCTTCTCGCGTTACGCGGTGCCCCAGTCGCTGCTGGTCGACATCGTCGACACCATGGCCCGCTACGGCCGTCTGCAGCTGGTGAAGAGCCCGGCCCACGGCCTGACGCTGGTCAGCCTGGACCGCGCGGTGCTCGAAGAGGTGCTGCGCAACAAGAAGATTGCCCCGATGCTCGGCGCGCGGATCGACGACGACACGGTCATCGTGCACCCCAGCGAACGCGGCCGCGTCAAGCAGCTGTTGCTCAAGATCGGTTGGCCCGCCGAAGATCTCGCGGGCTATGTCGACGGCGAAGCGCATCCGATCAGCCTGGCCCAGGACGGCTGGCACCTGCGCGACTATCAGCAGATGGCCACCGACTCGTTCTGGTCCGGCGGATCCGGTGTGGTGGTGCTTCCGTGCGGCGCAGGCAAGACGCTGGTGGGCGCGGCCGCCATGGCGAAAGCCGGTGCGACGACGCTGATTCTGGTCACCAACATCGTCGCGGCGCGGCAATGGAAGCGCGAGCTGGTCGCGCGTACGTCACTGACCGAGGAGGAGATCGGCGAATACTCCGGCGAACGCAAGGAGATCCGGCCGGTCACCATTTCGACATATCAGATGATCACTCGCCGAACCAAGGGCGAATATCGGCACCTGGAGCTCTTCGACAGCCGCGACTGGGGGCTGATCATCTACGACGAAGTTCATCTGTTGCCGGCGCCGGTGTTCCGGATGACCGCGGATCTGCAGTCCAAGCGGCGCCTGGGCCTGACGGCCACGCTGGTCCGCGAGGACGGTCGCGAGGGCGATGTGTTCTCGCTGATCGGCCCCAAGCGCTACGACGCGCCGTGGAAGGACATCGAGGCCCAGGGGTGGATCGCACCGGCCGAGTGCGTCGAGGTGCGGGTCACCATGACCGACAACGAGCGGATGATCTACGCCACCGCCGAACCCGACGAGCGGTACAAGCTGTGTTCGACGGTGCACACCAAAATCGCTGTGGTCAAATCGATCCTGGCCAAACATCCCGGCGAGCAGACCCTGGTGATCGGCGCCTACCTCGATCAGCTCGACGAGCTCGGCGCCCAGCTGAACGCCCCGGTGATCCAGGGATCCACCCGGACCAAGGAGCGCGAAGAGTTGTTCGACGCCTTCCGTCGCGGCGAGCTGTCCACCCTGGTGGTGTCCAAGGTCGCCAACTTCTCTATCGACTTACCGGAAGCCTCTGTGGCAGTGCAGGTTTCGGGAACATTCGGTTCACGCCAGGAGGAGGCGCAACGGCTGGGCCGGCTGCTGCGGCCCAAGTCCGACGGCGGGGGCGCCATCTTCTATTCTGTGGTCGCGCGCGACAGCCTGGACGCCGAGTACGCCGCGCACCGGCAGCGCTTCTTGGCCGAGCAGGGCTACGGCTACATCATCCGAGACGCGGACGACCTACTGGGCCCGGCGATTTAGCCTGCGGTGCGGGCGATTAGAGCGACAGAATGGTCGCCGACGCGGTCCCGGGCGCGCCGTACACCTGGGCCAGGCCGACGCGCGGATTGCCGGGCACCTGCCGTTCGCCGGCTTCGCCGCGCAACTGCCGCACCAGTTCGTGCATCTGCCGCAGTCCCGACGCGCCGATCGGCTCGCCGTTGGCGATCAGCCCGCCATCGGTGTTGACCGGCATCGAGCCGTGGATCTCGGTGGCGCCGTCGGCCAGCAACTTCTCCTGCTCGCCGTCGGCGCACAGGCCGGTCTCGGCCATGTGGATGACTTCGTTGCCGGCGTCGGTGTCCTGGAGTTGGGCGACGTCGACGTCCTCGGGCCCGATGCCCGCGGCCTCGTAGGCCGCCTTGGACGCATACACCGTCGGCGAGACGTCCTCGTCGAGCGGTGCGGAGGTGGCATGCACCTCGTACGCCCCGAACGTGCGGGTGCGAATCTCGCAGGCACGCACGTACACCGGCTTGTCGGTGAACTTGTGCGCGATGTCCGCACGGCACATGACGACGGCCGCGGCGCCCTCGTCGGGCGCACAGAACATGTACTGCGTCAGGGGGTAGTTCAAAATGGTCGAGTTGAGGATCTCGTCAACCGAGATCTCCTTGCGCCGGAACGCATTCGGGTTAAGCGCGCCGTTGCGGAAGTTCTTGTTGGCCACCCGCGCCAGCGTCTCCTGCGAGATGTTGTGGTCGTGCAGGTACTTGTTGGCCTTCATGCCGAAGAACTTGGTGGTGACGAACTGCCCGTTCTGCGCATACCACTGCGGCAGCGCGAGTTTGGCGGGGTCGTCGGTGAAGGCACCGCGCGGGTGCTTGTCGAGCCCGATGGCGATGCCGATGTCGTGCTTGCCCAGCCGAATGGTGTCGGCGGTCTGCTGGATGGCGCTGGCCGCGGTCGCGCAGGCGTTGAACACGTTGGTGAAGGTGATGCCGGTCAGCCCGACCAGGCGGGTGACGGCGTCGGGGTTGGAGACTTCGTGACTGCCGCCGAACCCGAACTGGATGTCTTTCCATTCCAGTCCGGCGTCGGTCAGGGCGGCCTGGATGGCTTCGGCACCCATCTGCATCGCGGTCTTCTCGAACCGGCCGAACGGGTGCAGGCCCACTCCGATGATGGCGACGTCGTTGGTCATCTCGGACTCCTTCTAGGTAGATGGTGGCGACCCGCTTCGCCCGGCGGCGCCGCGCTCACGATCGCCACAGGTAGATGGTGGCGACCCGCTTCGCCCGGCGGCGCCGCGCTCACGATCGCCACTCAGACCGGCTGGAATGCGAACGTGACGATCTCGTCACCGTCGTCGTCCGTGGTCAACGGCACCATGGTGAGTTCGACATCCTGGCCGAACCGCAGCTTGGCCGGGTCGTTCTCAGTCAACCGACCTTCGACGCGAATGACGTCACCGAGCTGGACCAGCCCCACGCCGAACGGCACGAAATCCTTGCCCGTCGGGCCGGCGTAGGGAGCCCCGGGGGGAAAGCCCTGGGTGGTCCATGCCACCAGCGTCCCGCGGCGGGGCAGCAACACCTCGGACATCTCGCCGGCGCTGCACCGCGGGCACCACTGCTGCACCGGGAAGGTGGTGGCCGAACAGCTGCCACATCGACTTCCGATCAGCTGCGGGCTGTCATCGGGCCAGGTAGAGATCTCGGGGGCCAGGGCCTTCTGCATTTAGGGATCCTCCAGGACTGTCCACAATCCACCGACGGAATGTTGCTCACTGAACCGTATAACAGCTTTCCGAAAAGTGGAAACCGCATTCTCATCTGCGCGAGGAAGGACGGGCCGCCGGCGGACCGGGTGCGAGGATATGTTGGGCCCATGACGGTCACCGTGATACTCGAGCTCAGGTTCAAGCCCGATGAGGTCGCCGCGGGGCGCGAGCTGATGGGTCGGGCACTGCAGGACACCAGGGCGTTCGACGGCAATGTCCGCACCGACGTGCTCGTAGACGAGGACGACGAGGCGCACTGGCTCATCTACGAAATCTGGGACACGGTCGAACACGACGAGGCCTACCGCGCGTTTCGCGCCGGCGAGGGCAAGCTGACGCAGCTTCCCCCGCTGTTGGCCGCGCCGCCGGCCAAGACCCGGTACGTCACCAGCGACGTCTAGCGCACCTTCAGCTCAGCGCGGGAATTACTTCGCGTTCGAACAATTCGATGCCGGAGCGATCGTAGGCGGCCTCGGGGAAATAACAGATCGCGTACTCGCACCCGAGGTCGCGGACCTCCGCGATCCGCTGGATGACCTGTTCCGTTGTGCCCGTTGCCCCCTCCGAGCCACCGGAGAGCATGGCGTCGGCCGCCGCCTCAGGGACGTAGCGGGACATGCGGTCGCGTATCCGCCGCTGCCGGTCTTGGACGTCGGTGTCGGAGGTGCCGATGATTGCGCTGAAGTTGGCCGAGCGCACGATGGCGTCAAAGTCGGTGCCCACCTCACGGCAGTGCTCGGCAAGCACATCCGATTTGTGTTTGAAGGCCTCGAGCTCGGGCGTGAAATTGGTGTACTGCGCGTACTGGGCGGCAATGCGCAACGTCACCTTTTCACCGCCCCCGGCGATCCACAGCGGAATCCCGTTGTCCTGCAGTGGCTTAGGTGCGACGATCGCGCCGTCGACGTGATAGTGCTTGCCATCGAGGGAGACCTTGCCGTCGCGCCAGGCATCGCGCATGATCTGCACGCCCTCGTCCAGCCGGCCCAATCGCACACCCGCCGAAGGAAATCCGTAACCATAAGCGCGCCATTCGTGTTCGTACCACCCGCCGCCGATACCCATCTGAATTCGGCCACCGGAGATGATGTCGGCCGTCGCGGCGACCTTGGCAAGATAGACGGGGTTGCGGTAGCTCATCGCGGTACACATCTGGCCGAGCTTGATCCGCGACGTGGTGGCGGCATAGGCGGCCATGAGCGACCACGCTTCGTGGGTGGCCTCGCCCGTCGGCATCGGCACGGTGTGGAAGTGGTCGTAGACCCACAGCGAGTCCCATGCACTGTTGTCGGCGTAGGTGGCCAGGTCGCGCATCACCGCCCAGTGTTTTTTGGGTTCGATGTCGACCAGATCCATCCGCCAGCCCTGCGGAATGAAGAGTCCAAAGCGCATAATTAGGGACTTTAGCCCGCACGGGCTCACAGCGGATCGTTAAGCCGCGCCCAGTCGGCGCCGACGGCCGAGCCGTACACATGACGCATGACAACCATCGGGCACCACACCAATCCAGCCGACGCTCGCGGTCGACACATCCTTGGCGCGCCGGCGTTGTTCGCCGGTGCCGCGGCCGTCGCGGCGCTCGCCCTCTTCAGCGCCGCGCCGCTGGCTGACGGCGATGCCGTGGTCGCCGCGCGACCGTCGGCCACCGCTCCCTTGCCCACCGACGACACAAATTTCGTCAACGACAACGGGCAAACCTCCGGCGACACCTTCACCCAGAACGCCCAAGACCAAAGCACCGCGAGCGGTGCGGGCACGTCCTGACGTGGGTCCCTGCGCCTCAGCCACCGAGCGCGTCGAGCGCGGCCGCAACCGACTTCTCGCGTAACTCCTCGTGCGGCGCGTGGGGAAACTGCACGCAGCAATCCTGCAGGCCGCCAAATGCGACCACCGCGCGAGTGGACTGCGCGAGCGTCGGCCTCTTGCCGAACACCAGCCTGGCCAGCCGCTCACGCCAGGCCAACACGGTGTCGATCAGGTCGAGGTCGATCAGCGTCGACAGCTCGGTCAGCAGCAGCACCAGATCCCGGCGGTGCCGGTAGTGGAAGTCGAAATAGCCCTCCAACAGCTCGCGCACATCGTTGTGGCGGGAGCCCTCGTGGTCGGCGACGAACCGTTCGCCCTCCTCGATCAGTGGCACCAGAATGCTGCGCACCAACTCTTCGCGTGACGGAAAGTGGTAATACAGCGCGGGTTTGGTGATGCCCAGTTGGTCCGCGATGTCCTGCAGGCTGGTGCGCTGTACCCCCCGTTGCAGGAAGAGCTCGCGGGCTACCTCTTGAATGCGCTTTCGAGTGTCCGAGCGGGGCCTGCTCACCCCACGAGTTTAACTGACTTACCGATAGGTAAGTGGGGTGTTATGCTTACCGAACGTTAAGTAAGTATGGGAGGTGATCATGCGGATACTCATATCTGGCGCCAGCATCGCCGGCCCGGTCCTGGCGTACTGGCTGAACCGTTACGGCTTCGACGTCACTGTCGTGGAGCGCGCGCCGACACTGCGTAAGACCGGCGGTCACGCCGTCGACCTGTTCCGCCCTGCAATGGAAATCTCGGAAAAGATGGGGGTCATGCCACGTATCGAAGCGCGCACCACCGAAACTGACCGCCTGACAGTGCATCGCGAAGGCAATGCGCGGCCCATCGAGATCGACCTCACCAAGATCTACGGCGTCACCTCCGACCGCCACGTGGAGATCATGCGTGACGACCTCAGCGAGATCTACTACGACGCCGGGCGTGACGACGTCGAGTACCAGTTCGGCGACTCGATCACCGCGATCGACTCTGACGGCGAGGTGACGTTCGAGCGTGCGCCCGCGTGCAGGTTCGACGTGATCGTCGGCGCCGACGGGCTGCACTCCAATGTGCGGCGCCTGACGTTCGGTGAAGAAGCCGACCTGACCAGGTTCCTCGGCGGTTATCTGGCGGTGGCGTCGGCGCCCAAAGCCCTGGCCGCCACCAACGAGATGACCGGTCACCTAGGTGTCGGTCGACTTGCGGCCATCTACACAGCGGAGCATTTGAACGACGCGAGGGCGGTGTTCATGTTTCGCAGCAAAGAGGAGCTCCACTACGACCACCGAGATTCGTTGCGGCAGAGGGAACTCCTGCGCGACGCGTTCGCGGGCATGCACCCCGAGGTCGATGGCTGGCTGGAGGAAATCGACCGGACGCCCGCCTTCTACTTCGATGCGATCAGCCAACTGCGCCTGGATCGATGGTCGCGCCGCCGGGTCACCCTCGTCGGCGACGCCGGGTACTGCCCGGGCCCCGCAGTCGGCGGCAGCACCAGCCTTGCGATCCTGGGCGCCTACGTGCTGGCCGGCGAAATCGCCCGAGCGGATGGCGACCACCTGCGCGCCTTCGCGGCCTACGAATTACAGATGAGCGAACCGGTGCACCGCAGCCGGACTTTTGCCCGCGGCGTAGCCAAGAGCCTCATCCCAGGCTCCCGAGCCGGGGTCTGGGCGCTGAGCCGCGGGGTCCAGCTGGCCTCACTGTTACCCGGGTCCCTGTCGCGGTCACTGGCGAAGCTGAACACCAAAGGCCTCCGGATGCACGACTCGATGCAGGTCCCCGTTTACGACGAAGCTGAGGTTTGAAAGGATGGTGTGCGACCAAAGGGCGATCGCCGATGGAACTGACCGGTGTTGGAATCTGGAGCAGTCAGCTGCGTTACGGCGATCAGGCCGAATCTGCTGAAGCGGCAGCGGAACTCGATGAACTGGGCTTCCCGGCACTGTGGATTCCCGACGTCGGCGGTCCGGTGTTCGACGCGGTGGGGCATCTGCTCGCCGCGACCCGGCGGACCGTGATCGCCACGGGAATCCTGAATCTGTGGATGCATTCGCCCAGCGATGTCGCCGAATCGTATGCGACGCTGACCGCCGAGCACGGCGACCGCTTCCTGCTGGGAATCGGCGTCAGCCATGCGCCGCTGATCGATGCCGGCCAACCCGGACGATACCGCAAACCGCTGGCGGCAACGGCGTCATTTCTGGACGGCTTGGATGCCGCGCCGCGGCCGGTTCCCATCGAGCGCCGAGTGCTTGCCGCGCTCGGTCCGAAAATGTTGACGCTGTCGGCGACCCGCGCCGGCGGTGCCCACCCGTACCTCGTCACCCCTGACCACACCGCTTCTGCCCGTGCGATTTTGGGCCGAGGCCCGCTGCTGCTGCCGGAACAGACGATGATCTTGACCGACAGTGCCGACGAGGCCCGCCAGATCGGAACCGATTGGCTGCGGGCATATTTGGCCCTGCCCAACTACGCCAACAACCTGCTGCGCAGCGGCTTCACCGAAGATGACCTGTCGCAGGTGAGCGATCGGCTGTTCAACGCCATCATCGCGTGGGGTGATGAAGAGGCCGTCATGCGCCGCGTCGCCGAGCATCGCGCCGCGGGCGCCGACCAAGTCTGCGTCCAGGTGCTGCTGGCCGATCCCCGAGCATACCCGCGGGAGGAATGGCGCCGCATCGCCGCCGCGTCTAGATAGGAGCAACCGGCCCCATAGATTGGGCCTAGGGTGAGTGATGGCTTCTAAACAAACGCTGTTTCGGATCTTGTACCGCATCGGGTTCACCCCATGGGATGGCCATCCGCTCGCGCAGAGCGTGCGGGATCTGGTGGAGGGAACGCGTGATGCCGCGGCGCTGCCCGCCGGGTCGGCCTTGGAGGTCGGCTGCGGTACCGGTGATTGCTCCATCTATCTCGCCCAACACGGCTGGAAGGTCACCGCGGTCGACTTCGTGGCCAAGCCCCTGGAACGGGCGCGTGCCAAGGCAGGCGCGGCGGGCGCGCCGGTCGAATTCCTCCAGGCCGACGTCACGCAGCTGAGCCGGGCCGGCATCGGCGCCAACTTCGAGTTGATCCTCGACAACGGCTGCCTGCACAACATGAGCGACGCCGATCGCGACGCCTACGTCCGGGAGATCAGCGCCCTCGCGGCGCCCGGCGCACGGCTGCTGATCGTCGCGTTCGTCCCCGACGGTCGGGTCGGTGTGCGCGGAGTCGACCGCATCGAGATGGAACGACGATTCACGCAAAGCTGGACGTTGTTGTCGGCCGGCGCCGAGCGCGAGCTGGACCGCGCCCAGAAGACACCGGCGTGGTACTACCTGTTCCAGCGCAACAGGTAGTACCGCGCAGCGCTACGCGCGTTGCATGTAGACACGTTGCTGACGGAGCGCGGATTTGCTAGGCGAACCTTGCTGCGCGTTTAGCCAAGAATGCTTCGATGCCCTCACGGCCATCCGCGCCAGCCGCACATGCCGCGATCAGTCTGCCCTCGATCTCCATCTGATCTTCGAGGCCGCTACCGAACGTGGTCAAAAGCAGCTTCTTCACGGCCGCCGCGGAGTCCTTTGCCCCGGTAGCCATTTCGGCAGCGAGCGCATCGGTCCGAGCGACGAGGTCGGCGTCCGGGACAACCTGGGTGACCAGTCCCCAGTCCGAGGCCTCATGAGCCGACAACCGTCGGTTGGTCAACATCAACTCCTGGGTGCGGCGAACTCCGATCAGTCGGGGCAGGAAGTACGACGAGCTCCCGTCGGGGCTCAGCCCAGCCTTGGTGTAGGCCATGGTGAACGATGCCGATTCGGCGGCGATCACGAGATCGCCTGTGACGGCGAGGCTGAATCCAGCGCCTGCGGCCACTCCGTTGACCGCGGTGATGAGCAACGCATCCATGCGCGCAAAGGTTGAGATGGCACGGTGCAGATCGTCGGCGATCCCCTTCACGTAGGGGCCGGGGCCAAGGGGCGATGACGCCATTGCCTTGAGGTCCCCACCGGCGCAGAAGAACCGGCCGGCAGCGGTCAACACCACTACCTTGACGCCGGCGGCATCACATTGTCGTGCTACGTCAGCCAATTCGCGGGTCATGACATCGTTCATGCCGTTGGCGTCGGCCGGACGGTTCAGAACGATGCGGGCAATCGAGCCGGCTTGGTCGAAGTCTAACGTCGCATATTCGGGCATGCCGGTCACACTATCCGGCCGTTCATGCGGAACCCGACGCGCTATGACCTCTCCAGCGCCCCGCCATGCGTGGCCGTGGTTTGTGTCTGAGCTTAGGCGCCGGACCCATTACACCGAGCGGCATGCAAAAGCCCCCGAAACCTCGTTGTTCCGGGGGCTTTTGGATCTGCGTGGGACGGCTAGCCCAGCGACGCCGGCGGTGTGAAGCGGTCGCCGTAGCGGGCGGCCAGTTCCTTGGCTCGGGCGACGAAGGCCTCTTTGCCGACACCGAGCTCGCCGGAATAACCGACGATGAACTGGGCGCTACCACCGGTGTACGGCGGGAAGCCGATGCCCATGATCGAACCGATGTTGGCGTCGGCAGTCGAGATCAGCACGCCCTCGTCGAGGCACTTCTGCGTCTCGAGCGCCTCGGCGAACAGCATCCGGTCGACCATGTCCTGCAACGGAATCTCGGCGCTGCCGGACTTGAACGTCTCGCGCAGACCCGGCCAGAGCCGGGTGCGCTTTCCGTCGACGTACTCGTAGAAGCCCGCGCCCTTCAGCCGCGACGGACGCCCGAGCTCGATCATCTTCTCGACGACGGCCTCGGCCGGGTGCGGCTCGTACGTGCCGCCCGCGTCCTCGACGCCCTTGCGGGTGGCTGTCGCGATCTTGTGCATCAGCTCCAGGTTGAGCTCGTCGGACAGCTGCAGCGGCGGTGCCGGGTAGCCGGCCTGCGAACCGGCGTGCTCGATGCTGGCGGGCTCCACACCCTCGCCCAGCATCGCCAGCGCCTCGTTGACGAACGTGCCGATCACGCGGCTGGTGAAGAAGCCGCGGCTGTCGTTGACCACGATCGGGGTCTTGCCGATAGCCAGCGTGTAGTCGAACACGCGGGCCAGCGCCTCGTCAGAAGTCTTCTCGCCCTTGATGATCTCCACCAGCGGCATCTTGTCGACCGGCGAGAAGAAGTGGATCCCGATGAAGTCCTCCTGGCGCTTCACGCCGGTCGCCAGACCGGTGATCGGCAGCGTGGAGGTGTTGGATCCGAGCAGCGCGTTGGGCTCGACGATATCCTCGATCTCCTGGAACACCTTGTGCTTGAGGTCCTGGTTCTCGAACACGGCCTCGATCACGAAGTCCACGCCCTTGAATGCCTCAGGGTCGGCGGCCGGAGTGATGCGGTCCAGCAGCGCCTTGCTCTTCTCCTCGGTGGTCTTGCCGCGCTGAAGCGCTTTGGCCTCAAGCTTTTCCGAGTAGCCCTTGCCCTTCTCCGCGGCCTCGATGCTGACGTCCTTGAGCACCACGTCGAAGCCGGCCTTGGCCGAGACGTAAGCGATGCCGGCGCCCATCATGCCCGCGCCCAGCACGCCGATCTTGTTGATCTTGACCGGCTCGATGCCGTCCGGGCGGGAACCGCCGCCGTTGATGTGCTGCAGGTCAAAGAAGAACGCCTGGATCATGTTCTTGGCGACCTGGCCGGTGACCAGCTGGGTGAAGTAGCGGCTCTCGATGCGGCTGGCGGTGTCGAAGTCCACCTGCGCGCCCTCGACGGCCGCGTCCAGGATGGCCCGCGGCGCCGGCATCGGTGCGCCCTTGAGCTGCTTTTTCAGCAGCGCCGGGAACGACGGCAGGATGCCGGCCAGCGCGGGGCTGGACGGGGTGCCGCCGGGCATCTTGTAACCCTTTTTGTCCCAAGGCTGTTCGTGCGAGTCGGGGTTAGCCTTGATCCACGCCTTGGCGGCGGGCACCAGCTCGTCTACCGAGCCGACGAGCTCGTCGACCAGTCCGGTCTCCTTGGCCTTGTCCGGCTTGAACCGGGTGCCCTGCGACAGGATGTTCATGAACGCGTTCTGGATGCCGAACATCCGTACGGTTCGGGTCACCCCGCCGCCGCCGGGCAGCAGACCCAGCGTCACCTCGGGCAGGCCGACGACTAGACCCTTGACGTCCGCGGCGATGCGGTGGTGACACGCCAGCGCGATCTCCAGCCCGCCGCCCAGCGCGGCGCCGTTGATGGCCGCCACCACCGGCTTGC
Source organism: Mycobacterium sp. 94-17 (assembly GCF_035617725.1). NCBI lineage: Bacteria > Bacillati > Actinomycetota > Actinomycetes > Mycobacteriales > Mycobacteriaceae > Mycobacterium > Mycobacterium sp. 94-17. The sequence goes on along the minus strand of NZ_JAPIYN010000001.1, from coordinate 493,253 downwards.
CCAGCGTCTCGAGCGCACGCAGGTCACGCTTGACCGACTCGACGGTGTCGAACGCCTCGCCCGCGTTCTCCGGGCCGAGGTTGATCATGCCCTTGAGGTCACCGCCGGCGAAGAAGGTCTTCTTCGCGCTGGTGATCACCACACCAGTGATCGAATCCTGCTCGGCGACAAGGCGTTCCACGGCGTTATGCATGGACTCGGCGTAGTGCTCGTTCATCACGTTGGCCGACCCGGTGGGGTCGTCCAGGGTCAGGGTGACGATGCCGTCGGCATCCTTGTCCCACTGAATGGTGTTCTCTGCCATGGTCTTAAACCCTCTCAATGATGGTGGCGACACCCATGCCGCCGCCGATGCACAGTGTGATCAGGGCGCGACGCGCATTGCGGCGCTCGAGCTCGTCGACCATGGTGCCGGTGATCATGGCGCCGGTGGCGCCCAGCGGGTGGCCCATCGCGATGGCGCCACCGTTGACGTTGAGCTTCTCGTCCGGGATGTTGAGGTCCTTCTGGAACTTCAGCACCACCGACGCGAACGCCTCGTTGAGCTCGAACAGGTCGATGTCGTCGATCGTCAGACCCGCGCGGTCGAGCACCTTGCGCGTGGCCGGGGTCGGGCCGGTGAGCATGATGACCGGGTCGGAGCCGCTGGTGGCGGTGGCCACGATGCGCGCCCGCGGGGTCAGCCCCTGCGACTTGCCCGCGGCTTCCGAGCCCACCAGCACCAGCGCGGCGCCGTCAACGATCCCCGAGCTGTTGCCGCCGGTGTGGACATGGTTGATCTTCTCGACGTAGTGGTACTTCGTCAGCGCCACGTCGTCGAAGCCGCCCATCTCGCCGATGCCGTCGAACGCGGTCTTCAGCTTGCCCAGGCCCTCCAGGGTGGTGTCCGGCCGCATGTGCTCGTCGTGGTCGAGGATGACCAGACCGTTCTGGTCGCGCACCGGCACGACCGACTTGGCGAAGTAACCGCCCGACCACGCCGCGGCGGCCTTTTCCTGGCTGCGCAGCGCGTAGGCGTCGACGTCGTCGCGGGAGAAGCCCTCGATGGTGGCGATCAGGTCGGCACCGATGCCCTGGGGCACGAAGCCGATCTGGTAGTTGGTCTCGGGGTCGGTCGCCCAGGCGCCGCCGTCAGAGCCCATCGGGACGCGGCTCATCGACTCGACACCGCCGGCCAGCACCAGGTCGTCCCAGCCGGAGCGCACCTTCTGCGCGGCGGTGTTGACGGCCTCCAGGCCGGACGCGCAGAACCGGTTGAGCTGCACGCCACCGGTGGTCTCGGGCAGGCCTGCGGCCAGCACGGCAGTGCGGGCGATGTCGCCGCCCTGGTCACCGACCGGCGAGACGACGCCCAGGATCATGTCGCTGATCAGGTTTTCGTCCAGGTCGGGGAAACGCCGGCGCAGCTCGTCGACCAGCCCGACCACCAGGTTCAGTGGCTTGACCTCGTTGAGCGATCCGTTGCGCTGCTTGCCGCGTGGTGTGCGGATGGCCTCGTAGATGAAGGCTTCTTCGGACATGACACTTTCCTCTTAACACTGTGGGTTTTGGGTCCGTCGCTGGCGACGCTAGTCGGTTAACGGCCACCCTAACAGGGTCACCCGGCCAACCTGTTGGTTGGGCGGGTGGCGCCCGGCCGGCCGCTCGAGCGTCACGCTAGCGCGACTGCGGCGAGCGAGCGCCACGCTGGCGTGACGTTCGCGGAACGCGGCCGCCGCCCTAAGCTCGACGGCCATGACGGTGAAGCGACTACAACCGTACGCGACCACGGTGTTCGCCGAGATGTCGGCGCTGGCCGCGCGGATCGGGGCGGTGAACCTCGGCCAGGGCTTTCCCGACGAGGACGGGCCGCCGGCCATGCTGGCGGCCGCACAGCAGGCCATCGCCGACGGCGTCAACCAATACCCGCCGGGCCTCGGTATCGCGCCGCTACGCCAGGCCGTCGCCGCCCAGCGGCAGCGCCACTACGGCATCGACTACGACCCCGACACCGAGGTGCTGGTGACGGTCGGGGCGACCGAGGCCATCGCCTCGGCGGTGATCGGCCTGGTCGAACCCGGCTCCGAGGTATTGCTCATCGAGCCGTTCTACGACTCCTACTCCCCGGTGGTGGCGATGGCCCGCGCGCAACGGGTGGCCGTGCCGCTGGTCCCCCACGGCCGCGGCTTCGCCCTGGACGCCCATGCCCTGCGCCGCGCGGTGACGCCGAGGACCCGCGCGCTGATCGTCAACTCCCCGCACAACCCGACCGGCACGGTGCTGAACGCCGCCGAGTTGGCGGCCATCGCCGAGGTGGCTGTCGCGGCCGACCTGTTGGTGATCACCGACGAGGTCTACGAGCACCTGGTGTTTGACGGGCGCCGGCATCTGCCGCTGGCCGGCTTCGACGGCATGGCGGAGCGGACCGTCACCATCTCGAGCGCCGCCAAGATGTTCAACTGCACGGGCTGGAAGATCGGATGGGCTTGCGGCCCGGCACATCTGATCGCCGGGTTGCGCGCGGCGAAACAATATCTGAGCTATGTCGGCGGCGCACCGTTTCAGCCGGCGGTGGCCCTGGCGCTGGAGACCGAGGACGCGTGGGTGTCCGGGCTGCGCGCCACGCTGCAGGCCAGACGCGACCGACTGGCCGCCGGGCTGGTCGATATCGGGTTCGAGGTGCACGACAGCGCCGGCACCTACTTCCTGTGCGCCGATCCGCGCCCGCTGGGTTACGACGACAGCGGCGCGTTCTGCGCGGCACTCCCGGAAAAGGTTGGCGTGGCCGCGATCCCGATGTCAGCCTTCTGTGACCCGGCCGCGACGCAGGGCGCGGCGGACGTATGGAATCACTTGGTGCGCTTCACCTTCTGCAAGCGCGACGACACTCTCGACGAGGCGATCGCGCGGCTGTCGGCCCTGCGCGACCTCAGCTGACCGGGCCGATACCCGTCAACCCATCACCCGTTTACGCAAACCCTCCAGCGCCGAATACAGGATCTTCTTGCGGGCCCGGGCGACCCAGAACTCCGGCAGCGGCGCCCACGGCTCGACGGTGATGGTGAATCGCACCCTGGTCTTGTCGACGTCCAGCCGGCTCAGGTTGTACTCGCCGTGCTGACCGTGTTGCTGGGCCGTCTTGTGCGCGTCCCAGACCATCCAGTCCGGCCCCCAGTTGTACTCGAGCAGTTCGGTGTCGTGGATGCCCGTCACCGCGATGGTGACCTTCACGTGGTGCGGTCGCCCGTTGGAGTGCTTGTCCACTACCTCGACCCGCTTGTGCACCGACGACCACGACGGCACCGCGTCCATATCGGCGAGCGCCTCCATGATGAGTTCCGGAGGCGCGTCGATCACGATTTCCGACGATGCTTGTATAGCCACCGCCCCCAGTTAACTACAGCAGCGCCGCCGGCGAAGGCCAAAACACAGACGAGGCCGACTATCCGGGCCCGGGCGAACCGTTGTCACGGTTCACCAATTCGCACAATCCCTTGACCGCCGCGTCGAGAACGCTTTCGCTCGCCCGCCGCACGATGAACGCGGGCATGGGCCTCCCGGGTTCGACGGTGATGTCGAAGCGCACCCGCGTGCGGTCGGCCCCTTCGGGCTTGAACGTGTACTCGACGTGCTGTCCATGCTGCTGCGAGGTCCCCTTGGCGTCGTAGACGACCCAGTCGGGTCCCCAGTGGTACTCCAGGACCTCTTTGTCGACCAGCCCGAGAACCTTGATGGTGGTTTTGACGTGGTGCGGCCGGCCGTCTGGGTAGCGGTCCACCACTTCGATGTGCTTATGCAGGGGCGACCACGACGACAGGATGCCGACATCTGTCAGCGCTTCCCGGACCACGTCTGGCGGCGCGTTGACGACGAATTCCCGTGATGCTTTGACGGCCACTGAAGATCAACTTAGCAACACCGGCCGCGATGCGGACGCGTTCGCCGTAAACGATTTTCTACCAGTCGATTTCGTGCAGCGGCGTGGTCGCCGCCGGGGGCGGCCCGACCGGTGCGGCCGGCGTCCGCGAAAAGCGTGGCGCGGGCGCGGCCTGGTCGGAGCCGTGCGCGGTGATCAGCGTGGACCTCGCCCGCAGATGCTCGTCGGCGGCGGCCTCGCTCCACGTCAGTACCGGGGTGACGCACGCATCGGTGCCGGCGAAGATCCGCGCCCATTCGTCTCGAGTCCGGCCGGCGAACCGCCGGGTGAACAGCTCACGCATCCGCGGGTAGGAAGCTCTGTCGTGCTGGGCGGGCACGTCGTCGGGCGACAGGCCGAGCCCGTCGAGCAGCGCGGCGAAGAACTGCGGTTCGATGGCGCCGACGGCGACGTACTTTGCGTCGGCGGTCTCGTAGCAGCCGTAGAACGGGGCGCCGCCGTCGAGCAGAAAGGATTCGCGCCGGTCCGGCAGTGCGCCAGTGGACTTCATGGTCCACATCATCTGGGCCAGCAGGCTCACCCCGTCGACCATCGCCGCGTCGATCACCTGCCCCGTACCCGAGCGCTCCCGTTCGTACAGTGCGACCGCGATACCCATGACCACCAGCATCGAGCCGCCGCCGAAGTCGGCGACCAGGTTCAGCGGCGGTATCGGTGGCCGGTCGGCGTAGCCCAGCGCCGACAGCGCACCGGTCCGCGACAGGTAGTTGATGTCGTGTCCGGCCGTCGACGCCAACGGGCCGTCCTGTCCCCAGCCGGTCATTCGCGCGTAGATCAGCCTCGGGTTGACCGCCGCGCAGTCGTCCGGCCCGATGCCGAGTCGCTCGCAGGTCCCGGGCCGGAAGCAGTCCAGCAGCACGTCGGCCTTGGCGGCCAGCTCCAGCAGCGTTTGCGGCTGCGCCTTGACGTCCAGGTCGACGATCCGCTTGCCGCGGTGCAGCAGATCACGCTCCTCGGCCGGCATCGCGAGTCCGCCTGCCGGGCGCCGGACCCGCACCACGTCGGCACCCAGATCGGCGAGCAGCATTCCCGCGTGCGGCCCTGGCCCGATGCCGCCGAGTTCGATGACGCGCACGCCGGCCAGCGGGCCGCCGGCGCTCACGGCGGCTATTTGCCCTTCTTCACCTGCAGCACCCGGTCGCGCAGCGCCTTGGTCGCCGAATCGATCGTTCCCTTAACGGCGCGCTTGAGCACGAAGCCGGGCAGCGGCACGTTCGGATCCGCGAGAAGCTCGAACTTGACCAGGGTTTCATCACCCTGCGGTATCAGCGTGTACTTGCCGTCCTGCGCCTTCTGCTGCGACGAGCTGACCAGCTTCCAGCTCACCGCGTTGTCGGCCCAGGTGTAGGTAACCACCTGTTCGTCGGTGATGCCGGCGACCTTGACCTTCATCCTCACTTGACGGGGGCGCCCGTCGTCACCGGTGTCGAGGATCTCCACGCTCTGATGCGGCTCCGACCAGTCGGGCATCGCTTCGAAGTCGGCGATGACGTCCAGAATCTCCTCCGGACTGGCTTCGATGACGATGTCGCGGGATTCTTTGAGTGCCATGGTCCGCACGATACTGGCCGGGCGTCGCACCCGGATCGGATTCGGCCGAGCGTACCGTCGTGCCTGTGACTGATGCCGTGACCGATCCCGCATACACCGTCGGTGACTACCTGCTGGACCGTCTCGCCGAGCTCGGCGTCTCGGAGATCTTCGGCGTTCCCGGCGATTACAACCTGGAGTTCCTCGACCACATCGTCGCGCACCCCAGCATTCGCTGGGTCGGCAACGCCAACGAGCTGAACGCCGGCTATGCCGCGGACGGCTATGGGCGGCTGCGCGGAATGTCAGCTCTGGTAACGACTTTCGGAGTCGGCGAGCTTTCCGCGGCCAACGCGATCGCGGGCAGCTACGCCGAGCAGGTCCCCGTCGTGCACGTCGTCGGCGGGCCGTCCAAGGATGCCCAGGGCACCCGCCGGGCGCTGCACCATTCGCTGGGCGACGGGGATTTCGAGCACTTCTTTCGGATCAGCCGCGAAATCACCTGCGCGCAGGCCAATCTCATGCCCGCAACGGCCCGCCGCGAGATCGATCGCGTGCTGTCCGAGGTGCGCGAGCAGAAGCGCCCCGGCTACATCCTGCTGTCCACCGATGTGGCCCGCTTCCCCACCGAGCCGCCGGACGCCCCGCTGCCCCGCTACCCCGGTGGCACCAGCCCCCGCGCCCTGGCGATGTTCGTCGAGGCCGCCACCGAACTCATCGGCAATCACCGGCTCACCGTGCTCGCCGACCTGCTGGTGCACCGGCTGCAGGCGATCAAGCAACTCGAGGCGTTGCTGGCCGCCGACGTGGTGCCGCACGCCACGTTGATGTGGGGAAAGAGTCTGCTCGACGAGAGTTCGCCGAACTTCCTGGGCATCTACGCGGGGTCCGCCAGCGCCCCGGCCGTGCGTACCGCGATCGAAGAGGCACCCGCGTTGGTCACGGCCGGAGTGGTGTTCACCGACATGGTCAGCGGCTTCTTCAGCCAGCGCATCGACCCGGCCCGGACCATCGACGTCGGCCAGTACCAGAGCAGTGTGGCCGGCGAGGTGTTCGCGCCGTTGGAGATGGGCGCCGCGCTCGAAGCGCTGGCCACGACCCTGATCCGCCGCGGCACCTCTTCCCCACCGGTGGCCCCGCCGCCGGCCGAGCCGCTGCCGCCGCCCCCACCCCACGACCAGCCCCTGACCCAGCAGATGTTGTGGGACCGCCTTTGCGTGGCGCTGACACCGGGCAACGTGGTGCTGGCGGACCAGGGCACCTCCTTCTATGGCATGGCCGACCACCGGCTGCCGCAGGGCGTCACGTTCATCGGTCAACCCCTTTGGGGCTCAATCGGTTACACCCTGCCGGCCGCGCTGGGGGCCGCGGTGGCACACCCGGACCGCAGGATCGTGTTGCTCATCGGTGACGGCGCCGCGCAGTTGACCGTCCAGGAGCTCGGTACGTTTTCGCGCGAGGGGCTCTCGCCCGTCATCGTGGTGGTGAACAACGACGGCTACACCGTCGAGCGGGCGATCCACGGCGAGACCGCGCCCTACAACGACATCGTCAGCTGGGCGTGGACCGACGTCCCCCGCGCGCTGGGGGTTACCGACCTTTTGGCGTTCCGCGTGCGAAACTACGGCGAGCTCGACAACGCCCTGACCGCCGCCGCGGAGCGACAGGACCGCATGGTGTTCATCGAGGTGATGCTGCCGCGCCTGGAAATCCCGCACCTGCTGGTCGAACTCGTCCAGCCGACGTCACCGGATGGCAGTCCGCGGCGCTGACGTAACACTCAGCGCGAGTTCGGGGTTCGCTCCGCACTCGGAGGCCGCAGCATCGCCTGCACGGTCCGGCGGCAGCGACCGCAATCGGCGCCCGCCCCGCAGGCGTGGGCGACTTCCTTGGTGGTCGACGCCCCCGATGACACGGCCTCGCTCACGGCTTGACTGGTGACTCCGTTACACAGGCACACGAACACCGGCGACTCAGTCTGCCTCGATGCGCATCATGTCGAAGAATCGCCCGACGAACAACGGCGGGTAGGCGCCGATGCCGGCGCCCGACATCCACTGCGCCGCGGCGTCGGGGTGCTCGATCCACTCCCGCGCGCTGTCTTCGTCAGTGAACTCCTGCAGGATCAGCACTTCGTGATCGTCGTCGAAAGCCTGGAACACCCACGTCTTTCGGATTCCGGCCGTGGCGAATCTGTCGATCGCCGAACCGACTTCGGAGGTCAGCAGCGACACGTCGTTGACCGACGTGATGGCGGCGACCACGACGCCCGGTGCCGACGGCGTCTGCGGGGCTTGTGCGATGAACCTGTCGACGATCTCGCCGGCGAACACCGCGGGGATGTCGTCGACGCCGGCCTCGTCGAACCAATCGAAGAAGACCCGGGAGCGCAGCAGTTCCACGATCGGCTCACGGCTGTGGACGCCGATCATCACCAGGACCCGGCCGTGGTCGTGGGTTGAGGTGTAGACCAGCACGTGGTGGGCGCCGATATCGGCCAGGGCGGCCTTGTTGCGTTCCAGCAACGGCCACACCCGGGTCGGGTCGGGAACGCGGTAGTCCGAGGCGATCACCATCGAATGAATGTCGCCGTTGTTCATCGCAGCCGGTCCTTCATCACCTTCCCCGTCGCGTTGAGTGGAAGTGAATTGAGGAACTCTACCGCGCGCGGCACCTTGAACCCGGCCATGCGGTCACGACACCAGTCGATCAACTCCCCGGCGGTGACCTCACCGCCGCGGACCACGAACGCTTTTCCGACTTGGCCCATCCGGTCGTCGGGCACGCCGATGACGGCCGCCTGCGCGACGGCCGGGTGGTTGAGCAGGAAGCCCTCGATCTCGGCCGGGTAGGCGTTGAAACCGCCGACGATGAACATGTCCTTTTTGCGGCCGACGATGCGCAGCCGGCCCGCCTCGGTAAAGGCCCCCAGGTCTCCGGTGTGCAGCCAGCCGTCGCCGTCGATCGCCTGGGCGGTGGCCTCCGGCTCGTCGAGATAGCCCTTCATGACCCCGTAGCCGCGGACCAGCACCTCGCCGTCGTCGGCGATGCGCACCTCGACCCCCTCGCACGGCACGCCGGCGGTGGTGGCGACGTCCTCGAAGGAATCCCCGGGCCGGGAAAGGGTGACGTTGCCGGCCTCGGTGAGCCCGTAGCCCGTCATCAGGGTCTGGAACGGCAGCTCGTCGTGGATGCGGCGGACCAGTTCGACGGGGATGTCGGCGGCGCCGGTGACGGCCGCCCGCAGCGACGACAGCCTGGTGGTGTCCTGCACCGTCAGCAACGAGTGATACAGCGTCGGCGGTCCGGGAAGCATCGTGATGCGTTCGCGTTCAATCAGATCCACCACCGTGTCGACGTCAAACACCGCGACGGGCAGCATCGTGGCGCCGCGCAGGAAGGACGTGACGAGCCCCGCCTTGAGTCCGAAGGTGTGGAAGTACGGGTTGATCTGCAGGTAGCGGTCGCCCTCGCGCAGGTCCGCAAGCGTGGCCCACTCCTCGTACATGCGCAGTGTTTGACCGTGACTGAGCATCGCACCCTTGGGACGCCCGGTCGTGCCCGAGGTGAAGATGATGTCCGATGTGTCGGTGCCGTCCACCTCTTGTTCGAAAGGTGAACCGCTGGACAGGAAGTCGGATTTCAGGTCGATGACCGGCACGCTGGTGGGAGCGCCATAATCCTGGCCCAGAAAACCTTTGTGGACCAGTACGGCTTTCACCTTGCTGCGGGCGATGATGTCGCCGGCTTCTTTGGCCTTGAACCGTGTGTTGACCGGGACGAGCACGCCGCCCGCGGTGAGCAAACCGAACGCCGCGACGATCCACTCGGCCGAATTGGGTGCCCAGATCGCGACCCGGTCACCCTTTTCGACGCCGAGTTCAGCGAAAGCACCTGCGGCGCAACGAATTCGATCGACCACCTGCTTGAATGTCAAGCGCAGCGGACCGTCGACAACGGCTTCCTCGTCGCCGAACCGGTCCGCTGCGCTCAGGACCATCTCGGGGATGGTCCGCCACTCAGGCTCGATCGGCCGACTCCTCCTCATCGCGCTCCGCGCTCTGCATCGTCGCCGACCCGGGCTCGATCGGCCGACTCCTCCTCATCGCGCTCCGCGCTCTGCATCGTCGCCGACCGGAACCGGGCGTCACACCGTGACGAGCCGACCCAGGTTGCCGCCCATGATCTTGGCCTGGTCGTCGACCGGCAGATGCGACAGCGCGTTGACGTAGAACGTCGGCTCCGCCAAACCCTCCGGGTGCGGCCAGTCCGAGCCGTACAGCACACGGTCGACACCGACGAGGTTGACCAGGTCGTCGATGCCGTCCTCGAAGAACGGGCTCACGTGGATCCGGTTCTTGACCATCTCCACCGGGTCGCTCGGGAAAGCCTCCGGGGCCTTACGGAACACCTCGGCCAGACCGTCCAGCAGCGGCGTCATCCACTTCGAGCCGGCCTCGACGATCGCGACCTTCAGCTTCGGGTGGCGGTAGAGCGCGCCGTGAATCACCCACGAACCCACCGAGTCCTGAATCGGCCGCCACTCGTTGAGGATGCCCATGGCGTTGGTCTGGAACGGCAGCATCTCCTGGTCGGCGCCGTCCCATTCGGAGGTGTAGCGGGAGTAGCCGCTGTCGGACGAGTGCATGCCGACCAGCACGTCGTGCTCGACGACCCGCTCCCAGAACGGGTCGAACTCGGGCACCGCGAACGATCGCGGCCCACGGAAGCCGGGGACGGGCGCCGGGCGGACCAAGATGGCGCGGGCGCCGCGCTTGACCGCCCATTCCAGCTCCTCGATCGCCTTCTCGACGATCGGCAGGGTGATGACCGGGGTGGTGAAGATGCGGTTCTGGTAATTGAAGCCCCAGACCTCGTCGAGCCACTCGTTGAGCGCGTGGACCAGGACGTGGATCGCCAGCGGGTCGTCACGCAGGCGCTCTTCGAGCAGGCTGGCCAGCGTCGGGAACATCAGGGTGCGCTCCAGGCCCAGCTCGTTCATCTTCTCCAGCCGCGGCCCCGGCTCGAAGAACGCCGGGATCGCCCGCATCGGCTCGCCGAACAGCTCGCGCTTGCTCTTGCCGTCCGGGTTGCCGTACTTGAAGTACTCTTCCCACGCGCCCGGCCGGGCGACGACCTCGAACGTCGGGTTGGGAATGTAGTTGCTGATCTGACCGCGGATCGCGATCTTGGTGCGGCCGTTGATCTGCACGTACTGGACGTAGTCCTTGTACTCCTTGGGCAAGAACTTGGTCAGCGCTTCCGGCGGCTCATACAGATGGTTGTCCGCGTCAAAGATTGGAAACGGGACGTCTTCCCGATGCGACAGCTGCCCCATGAAATCCTCCTTCTTGATTTGTGAGAATAATATTCTCTACAGGTACCCGACCGCAAACGTCGCCCCCGGGTCAGCACGTCACCACGACTTTGAAGGTGGCGGTAGCCGGGTCATGGGAGCTGTCGGTCTTGTAGCCGTGGGCGGTACCGCTGATGGTGAACTTGTCGCCCGTCACGCTCATGTCGGCGCTACCGTCGCCACCCCGCGAGTACATCCCGCTGAAGCCACCCAGGTTGCGGATGTGCACCGACTGGGCTATCGCCGGTTGCGCACTCTCGTCGACGACGAGTTTGGCCCCGGCGAAATCGCCGCCGATATCGATCGTCCGGGTCCACTCCAGTTGACCGCACTTCACCACGTGGAAATTGCGGTCGACACCGTTCACGGTGACCGATGCCGTGCTGGCGATGTGGGTGGGCGCGCGCGACGAGCACGCCCCGACCACGAAAACACCGAGGACCGCTACGGCCGCCACGATTCGGTTCCGCATCGAGTCACCTCCATCCTCACCGACGAAAGTTCTTGGGCCTGCAGCGATGATGTTATTCTCGCGAAAAGAGAATGCCAATATCCGGTTCCTGTCGAGGAGCGATGACACATGGTGGACCTGGAGATCGACGCCGGACTGGCGGTGATCACCATCGACCGCCCGCACGCGCGCAACGCGATTGGTCTGGACACCATGGACCAGCTGGAGAAGGCGCTCGACGCGGCGGAGGGTGCGCAAGCCCTAGTGATCAGGGGCGCCGGAGACAAGGCCTTCGTCTCTGGCGGCGACCTCAAAGAGTTGAGCGCGCTGCGCAGCGAGGAGGACGCCGCCGCAATGGCCCGGCGGATGCGATCCATCTGTGACGAGTTGGCGGACTTCCCCGCCCCGGTCGTCGCCGCGCTCAACGGCCACGCGTTCGGCGGTGGCGCCGAGGTCGCCGTCGCCGCCGACATCAGGGTGGCGGCCGACGACATCAAGATCGCCTTCAACCAGGTGCAGCTCGAGATCATGCCCGCGTGGGGCGGAGCCGAGCGGCTGGCCGCGCTGGTCGGAAAGAGCAGGGCGCTGTTGCTGGCCGGCTCGGGAACCGCCCTGACCGCCCTGGACGCCGAACGCATCGGGCTGGTGGACCGGGTCGTGCCCCGCGACCTGTTCGACTCGCCCGACGAGGGGTGGCGAGCCGTCGCGAGGTCACTGGCCCGCCGGCCGGCGGCGGAGATAAAGCGGGTAATCCGCGGAGTTTCGCCCGAGGAGGCGATAGCATCCTTCGCACGATTATGGGTTGCCGACCCGCACTGGCAGGCCGCGGAACGGGTCATGAACCGCAACACCACATCGCGTCCGGCAGCCGGAGGAGCGCTATGACCACCATGAACGCAGTGACGCGCGTCGCCCCCATCGTGTCGTCGGCCGCGCTGTTGACCGCGGCGGGTCTGCTGGTGGGAACCGGGCACGCACGCGCCGACGACCCGGTCATGCATCACGTCAAGTACACGGTCTCCGCGCACAACCCGATCTATACCGACATCTACTACCTGGACCACGAGCCGGCCATGTTTGCCGACTACAGCCACAACCCCTACTCGTTCACACCGCATGTCGACGTCGATATCGCCCCCGGCAAGTCATGGAGCTACGAGCTGGACATGACCAAACCCGACGCGTACGCCATGGTCGTGGCGACCACCGGGACCGAGCCCGGCACGCCGGGGCTTCACTGCGATCTGGCGGTCGACGGAGCCGTCGTCGTATCCAAGGATGGGCCCAAGGGCGTGCTCTGCTCGATACGGAACTGGTGAACCACCCAGGTAGCCGGGATTCCCTCGATCGGCTGCGGTTCGCCTTCCAGGCGTCGCAAATAGTTCTCCACCAGCTCCAGCGTTTCGGCGTGGCCGGCGGACATACCGATCGCCTGCTCGAGGACCAGAAAGCGCGACAGGCTGCTCATCAGCACCGTCCACACCACGGGCGGGATATCGATGTCCTGGCCTCCGTCCTGGATTTTGGAGCCGTAGCGCTCCAGCGCCGTCGCCACCGCCTGGCGCTGTTCTTCGCGGAAACGCTCCGCGTAATAAGCGATTTCGGCCCGCATCTCCTTGCGATGATTGGCCAGTGCCATGAACTCCATGGAGATCTGCGTGAACGCGGGGTCGGTGCCGAATCGCCACAGGGCCCACAACGGCTGTGGCAGTTTCAGCATTTGCGCATGCACTTCGAGGGCTTCTTCGGCCCGGCGGCGGAAGACCTCCAGGAACAGCTCTTCCATGGTCCGGAAGTAATAGTGCACCAGCTGAGGCTTGAGCCCGGCCTTGTTCGCAAGGCGGCGCGACGTGACCGCGGCGTAGCCCTCCTCGAGCATCAGTTGCTCGGCGGCGTCCAGCAGCAGGACGCGGTTCTTCGCGTCCGGCGCCCCGATTCTGCGGGCCGATGTCATGTCCCCACTCCGTACTGTGTGGCGTCCCCTACCGACCACACGGATCGTATCGTGGCGCGCCGCCCTCGATCTTGACCCTGACATTACCGCCATGCTAAGCAGGTGCTCAGCATATTTTCGATTCGAATTCACCGCGGCGGTACCGCTTGCCGCCGGATACCACCGGTACACCCAGCCCAGGGAGACACAATTCGATGAGCACCTTCGACTCGATCGACTTCTTCACCGATCCGTCACTGGTCCCCGATCCGCACCCGTATTTCGACTACCTGCGCGGCCAGAACCCGGTGCTGCGCCTCCCCCACTACGGCGTCGTCGCGGTCACCGGTTACGAAGAAGCCACCGAGATCTACAAGGATCCGGAGACGTTCTCCAACATCGTCGCGCTCGGCGGCCCATTCCCGCCGCTCCCGTTCACGCCCGACGGCGACGACATCACCCCGCAGATCGACCAGCACCGCAGCTCCTTTCCCATGTTCGAGCACATGGTCACCATGGACCCGCCGGACCACACCAAAGCGCGCTCCGTGCTCGCCAAGCTGCTCACCCCGAGCCGGCTGAAGCAGAACGAGGAGTTCATGTGGCGCCTCGCCGACCGCCAGCTCGATGAGTTCCTGCACAACAACGAGTGCGAGTTCATCGCCGAATACTCAAAGCCCTTCGCCACCTTGGTGATCGCAGATCTGCTCGGCGTCCCGGAGGAGGACCACAAGGAGTTCCGCAGCGTCCTGGGCGCCGACCGTCCCGGCGCGCGGGTCGGGGCACTCGACCACGAGTCGGTCGGCATCAACCCGCTGGAGTGGCTCGACGACAAGTTCTGTCACTACATCGAAGACCGGCGCCGCGAGCCGCGCGGTGACGTGCTGACCTTCCTCGCTGAAGCCAAGTACCCGGACGGATCGACACCCCCGGTGATCGAGGTCGTCCGCTCGGCGACGTTCCTCTTCGCCGCCGGACAGGAGACCACGGCGAAGTTGCTCAGCGCCGCCCTGCAGGTGCTCGGTGACCGCCCCGACATCCAGCAGCAGTTGCGTGAGGACCGCAGCCTGATCCCCGGGTTCATCGAGGAATCGCTGCGGATGGACAGCCCCGTCAAGAGCGACTCGCGGCTGGCCCGCAAGGCGGCCACCGTCGGCGGTGTCGACATCCCCGCTGGCACCGTGGTGATGATCTTGCCGGGCGCCGCCAACCGCGACCCGCGGCGGTTCGAGAACCCCCACGAATTCGACTTGCGCCGCAAGAACGTTCGCGAACACATGGCGTTCGCCCGTGGTGTGCACTCATGCCCCGGCGGTCCGCTCGCCCGCGTCGAGGGGCGTGTGTCGATCGAGCGGATCCTGGACCGGATGCCGCACATCGAGATCAACGAAACCCATCACGGGCCCGCCGCCGAGCGTCGCTACACCTACGAGCCCACGTACATCCTGCGGGGCCTGAGCGAACTGCACCTGATGTTCACCAACGCGGACGCGGTCGCGCCGGTGGCATAGGACTTTTCGCTCGCGGGCGCTACCGGACCTGCAGGCCGACAAAGTAACAGCCGAGCAGGACGGCGCCGATCAGCACCACCCACCCGTCGGTGAGACGGCACAGCAGGACCGGGGCGTCTCGCACCTCCATGAACTCGCGAAAGATGATGCGCACCTTCACCAGTGCGATGACGACGACGCTCGAGGTGACCACCGCACTGGATCTCAGCGCCCCGTCGACGGAGTGGTCGATCCACAGATAACCCAATGTCATGGCGGCCAGGATCGCCCAGACGAACAGCAGCCTTTTGTTGAATCCCACCGGCTCACCTCACCACGTAGAGCAACGCGAAGATCAGCACCCACAGGAAATCGACTGTGTGCCAATACGTTGCGCAGGTTTCGACGTATTGCTGGGACCGGCGCGCCGGGCTTCGGAGTTGGTAGACGATGACGCCAAGAACGACGAAGCCGATCAGTAGGTGAACGAAGTGGATCCCGGTGAGGAAGAAGTAGAACATGAAGAAGTCGTTGCGGTCGATGCCGTTTCCGGCCTCGACCAACCGGACCCACTCGAACACCTTGAAAAGCAAGAACATCACGGCGAACGCCGCCGTGATGAAGACGTCCCTGAGGGCCGCGGAGTAGGCGCCGGCGCGGGCCGACTGCACACACCGCGCCACCGACCATGAGCTGAGCAACAGAACCAGGGTGTTGACCACGCCGACGCGCAGGTCGAGGTGAGCCTGCGAGTGCAGGAACAGCTCGGGATTGCGGCCTCGCGAGAACAGGTAGAAGCCGAAATACGCGGTGAATACCAAGGTTTCGAACAATACGAACGCCCACATGTCGGGCTGGCCCGGCACCGCCCTGACGCGCATGCGGATGTCGGCCGAGTCGGTCACCGCACGACCGCCGTCTTCCGCGGCGAGTCCGGCAGCACCCCGGTGCCGAAGTCCTCGCGCCGGATCATCTGAAAGAGCATGACGACGAACGTCACCTGGTAGATGCCGAACACGACCATGTCCAGCCACCAGGCGATTTCGCCGTCCCACGCGAACACGCCACGCCGGAAGATCCAGCAGGGTGCCACCACCACCTCGGTCAGCGCGTTGCACAGGTTGAGATAGCCGAACCACTTGGGGAACACCCGGTTCTTGTCGAGCAGGATCGCGACCATCCAGATCAGCGAGCCGACCAGGAACACTCCCATGGTCCCGTCGAAAGACAAGAACGCGAAGTCATAAAGCCAGCCGATCAGCCGGGGGTCGCGGTCCGGTCGCAGCGTGCCGACGATCAGCGCGATGTTGAGCAGCAGCATGCCGGGAACCGCGCTGAGCGAGTAAATGATCAGATACGAGAAGCCGAACGCGCGGCTGACGGACATGCGCCGCATCGAGTACGCGATGAGGGCGTTGTTGGTCGCGATCAACCCGCTGATGGCGAAGATGATGCCGAAACCCACCGGGATCCCGAGGCGGCGCTCGGAGAACCAGTGGACCTGCGTCGCGAGGTCCCAGGTGGGCTCCGGCGGGGGCTGAACTTGCGCCACGATGAAGAACATCGGGAAGAACAGGATGTAGAAGAACAGCAGCGCCGCCCAAGCCAGCCACAGCTCGCGCTTCGGGCTGTGCCACAGATGCCACCCGATCCGGCGATGCAGGGGCCCTGGCGGGGGCGTGGTCGCGGCCGGTGGTGCGATCACCGCGCTCATGCGTTGACCAGTCCTTGCCCGCGCTCAGGGTTTTCGGCACGCTCACGACAAACGGCCCGTGCCAACACGATTCCCATCACGACGATCCAGACGGCGATGGCGACGTTCTTCACCCAGAACGACAGGAAGCCATCCCACGCCAGCGGGCCGGTCAGCGACACGCCGACAAAGGCCGCCGGCACCAGCGCGGCCGCCACCGCCACGTTGAACAACGCCACCCAGCGGCCGAATACCGGATGCGGCTGATCGTCGAAAAGAATTGCTAGGGCCAAGATTACGCTTTGGCCGATCAGGAAGGGCACCACAATGGTGAAGGTGATCCACGCGAGATCGTTGAGCAGCTGCGTCAGCTCGGGACTGCGCTCCGGGCGAAAGGCCGCCAGCAGCCAGCAGACGTTGGCGACGAGAAACAGCGTCGGGCCGCCGGCCGCACACCCGAGCATGGCGTAGGAAAAGATCGGCGTCCGGTGCGCCATGCGACGGATCTGCAGCACGATCAGGGCCAGGATCGGCACGAGACACACCCCGAACCAGTTGAACAAGATCATGCTGGAACGGATCTGGGCGATGTGCGCCGGATCGCGGTAGAAGGCGGCCACCCGCTCGGCCGGCATGGTGGGCGACATCGCCGGGATGAATCCGGGGAACAGGAAGAAGGAGGCGATCCACAGGATCAGCGCCGCGGGCAATGTCCAGAGCAGGATCAGCTCGCCATCGGTCCGCCGCGACGCGGTTCGCCCGGATCGGCGGGCGACTGCATCGTTGCGACCGACGTCGGACATCGGTACTCCTTCCCCGCACGAAATCAACGCCGCAACTCGGCTAGTGAGCGAAGCTAGCCGATCGGCTAGCCACGGTCAAGGGCGTCGTCTAGTCTCGGTGCGTGGGAACAGCACCGCAGCCGGACGCCGCCGAGCAGTTCTGGCTGATCGCGCACAGCGCGGCCCGGACGCGAGTGCTCGACGCCGCGCTGGACCTGTTCGCCACGCACGGTGTCAGTGGCACGTCGCTGCAGATGATCGCCGACGCCGTCGGCATCACGAAAGCCGCTGTCTACCACCAATTCCGGACCAAAGAGCAGATCGTTATCGCCGTGACCGAGCGCGAACTGGGCCGGCTCGAGCCTGCCCTCGCCACGGCCGAAGCCTACGACGACGGGCCCCAGGCACGAGATGCCTTGCTGGTGGGCGTCATCGAGATGGCCGTTCGCGACCGGCGGTTGGTGCGCACGCTGCAATTCGATCCCGTCGTGGTCCGATTACTGGCCGAGCACAAGCCGTTCCAACTTTTCATGGACCGGCTGTACCAGGTGCTGCTCAGCGATGCGGGTCTCGATGGGCGGATCGAGGCCGCGATGTTCTCCGGCGCGCTCAGCACCGCGGTCATGCATCCGTTGGTCGCAGACATCGACGACGACACATTGCTGGACAGGGTCACCGATTTGAGCCGGCGCCTGCTCGGTCTGCCCCGGAAAACCCCCGAGTGAGGCAGCTATGTGTCGGCGCGGATCCAGCTCAAGATGCCGTCGTGCGCGTAACAGATTAGGAACAGGCCGTCGGGCGCCTGCGCGACGTAGTTCTGATAGTTCTGGCAGTCGGCGTTCAGTTCCTTGACCCCCGCCATCGGCGGCGAGCGGAACCAGCGGGGCTGGTATCTGCGCGGCGAGCCGCAGAACATCAGCCGGCCGGGCTGCGCGGCGGGGGGCACGTTGCTGTCGTCGACGCCGAACGCGTAGTAGGTGGTGTTGTCGCACGGCGCGCCCAACACCTGATGCGGCATGATGCCCGGGGTGCAGGCGGGGTAGTCACAGACGGTCGGCCCCGCCGAAGACGGCGGCGCCGCCAGCACACCGGCGCCGAGCAACGCGGCAACCAGAGCCACGACGGATCGCACCCGATTACTCTGCCACACCTGAAAAGAAAATTCTCCTGGTTGGAGAAGATCAGCCGGGCCGGACCGCCTTCGGGGCCGGTGTGCCCCAATGCGCGTCTGTGCCCGTGTCCGGCGACCCGGCATTTCCGCATGTAGGGGCTGCGAAGCCGGTCTCCCGACGACGACGTTGGGCCCAGGCCGCAGTGATAAGCTGCTTCTCCGTGCGCAATCCGGACGGGCCTGACACCGACCCCTCGGACGTGGGCGCGGAAGACGAAGTCGCCATCGCCGAAGCCCGCGCGCGGGAGGCCCGGGAACGCCTCGCACGGCTGCGCGAGGCAGCCGAGACCGGCGACGCGGACGACGCTTCCCGAGACGTCCGTCAGCGGCCGGCGAAGTGGACCCGGGCCCGGCTACGGTTGCCGCGGCGTCCCCGGCGGCCACGTTGGCTGCACCGCCCGGCGCGCAAGGTGGTAGCCGCCGGCATCGGCGTCGTGATCGCCTCCGCTTCCCTCGGCGCGAGCGGCTATATGGTGTGGCAGCACTACGTCACCGTGCACAGACAACAGCTCGCCGCGGAGTTCGCGGCCGCGGCCCGCCAAGACGTCACGGCGCTGCTGTCCATCGACGCCAACCACGTCAGGGACGACTTCCAGCGCATGATCGACTACTCCACCGGCGACTTCAAGAGCCAACTGTCAGCTCTGTCAGGGCTGAGGGCCAAGCAGGCGGAGGAATCGAAGCTAACCAGCAAGGGCACCGTGGAAGCCGTCGCCATCGAGTCGATGAGCGACAATTCGGCGGTCGTGCTTGTCGCGGCGAAATCCGATGTCACCAATCCCGACAACACGAAACGGCCGACCGTCGCGTTGCGGATCAGCGTTGCCCTCACACGCGACGGCGGTCAGCCCAAGATGTCGAAAGTCGACTTCCTGCAATGACTGTCGAGCATGGCTCATCGCCGGACGGCACGGAAACGTCGCCGCCCGCCCAGACGGAGTCACCATCCGCTTCCGCGGAGGCGGTTCGCGCGGGCCGACCGGCCGCGCCCCGGCGCTGGGTCCGCCGCTGTGCGGCCAGGTGGCGTTCGATAGTCGCGACAGCGTTCGTCGTCGCCACGGTGGGCGTCGCCGTCGGCTTGTTCTTCATGCTCTACCGGCCGGATCAGCAGGTCGGCGACGCGGCGGCACACCGGGCGCTCCGGACGGCGTCAGACGGTGCGGTCGCGGTGCTTTCGTACTCTCCCGACCACCTAGACCGCGATTTCACCACGGCGAAGTCATATCTCACCGGCAATTTTCTCGCCTACTACACCAAGTTCACCGAACAGATCGCGGTGCTGGCACAGCAGAAGCACGTCACCGAGACCACCAAGGTGGTCCGGGCCGCCGTTTCGGAGTTGCACCCGGACTCGGCCGTCGTGCTGGTGTTCATCGACCAGACCGCCACCAGCAAGGACAAGCCCCAAACGCAGACGACGGCGAACTGCGCCCGGGTGACATTGACGAAAGTCAAGGGTTCCTGGCTGATCTCGAACCTGGACCCGCTGTCGTGACCGGCGCCATTTTTATTTCAATCGGCATCCGGTCGGTGGCACCGGTGTTATTTTCATCGCGGGAGAACGCCGCAATTGATGCCGAAATGCTGCCAATAGGCACCGTCGGATTATTCGCGTCGAGGAGCACCTAATGCGTTCAGCTAGAACTCTCACCACCGCAACGCTGGTAGCCGCCACCGCATTCGGCGGCCTGTGCACGGCACCCACAGCCCAGGCGATTACCAAGGACGACGTCGCCATCAATGGGACTTTCCGCGCCACGTCCATTGGCGATTGGGCCCAGCGAAACGACCAGTACTTCGGCGAACCGACGGTCTACCAAGTCTGGACCATCAGCTCGTCGTGCGACTCGACCCAGGAATGCCACGGCACGGTGAGTAGCGACCAAGGCTGGAGCGCGCCCCTCTATATGAATGACGGGGAGATGTGGAAGGCCCGACGCGTGGTACCCGACTGGGAGCGGTGCGAGGACGGCAGCGCCTTCAGCGGTACGCAGACCTTCTTCTTCTATCCGGTGAACGACCACGGTGGCTACCAACTCGGGTCGCGGACCTTGTCCGGCAAGGACAAGACGGTAGGCCCGAGCGGCGCCTGCGGGCAAAACCAGTGGCTCGACATCACGATGCCGCTACGCCTGGACCAGCTCTCCTGACGGGGCGGTCGTAGCTTCAGCGCCTCACCCGCCGGGCTGCCTCGTCTCGGCTCTCGGCGCGAATTCAGGTGGGAAGCATGTCCTTCCACGTCCTGGGCGCTTTCGGAGCAACGAGATCCGACTGCTGATACAACTTCCCGTCCGGACCGACATAACGACCGGTGCGCGGGTCATACTTTGCCACCACGACCGAGGGCGGGTGCTTGGATGCGTTGCCTCCGAACGAGCTTGGCGTGGCCTGCGGTCCTGCGCCACCGGCCGCGTCCGTTGCTGCGGGATCGGGCGGCGCGGGTGCCGGGGGCGGCGCGGGTGCCGGGGGCGGCGCGGGCGCCGCGGGTGGCGGCGCCAGTTCCCCGGGCGCGGAGACATCGAGCGGCGCGATGGGCGGAAGGTCGGCCGACATTCTCGACAACGGTAGCGAGGGACCCGACGACGGCACCGGCGGAACGGCGGCTCCCGCCGTCCCCGGTGGTGCGTTCTCTCCCCGCGGTCCCACGGGTGCGCCACGCGGCACCGCCCCGGGCGGCAGCGGTGTCCCCTCCACCGGGGCGAAGATCCTGTCGTTGACGGTCACCCGGTCATCCGGCGGGACGCCCTGGGCGATCAGGTTGGGGTCAAGCGGGTAGGGCCCGAGGACATGCTGTTTCATCGCCAGCGGCATGTACGGCTTGTCGCTGTTGCAGATCTCGACCGTGGGCGCGCGCTTGCCGGGGTGACCCATGCACGGATAGTTGCGGGCACCGCGAACCCCGATCGGCGAGTCCTGCGGGAGTTTGCAATACAACCCGTCCGGCGTGTCGACGTCGGTGAGGTCGTCCGGGGACCGCCACGTGTTGGGTGGCATGAAGCCGACCGTGCAAATCGGCGGATCGTCGATCGTGAGTGCGAAGTCGCCCTGGGCCGTGCCCTCGGGATGGTTCTCCGCCGTGGCGGCCTGCTCGATGGAAACCGCCGACGGCAACAACACCAACAGCTGCTCCAGCGAGGGGTGGTAGGTGACGCCGATCTGCCCGATGGTGGTCAGGTTGGCGAGCAACACCGGCAGCGTCGGTTTGATCTGCTCGAGCAGCCGGGATGCTTCGTTCGCGGTCTCAGGACCCTGCTCCATGATGGTGCGGAAGTGGGAATCGTTGTTCACCAACGTATCCGAGATGCCCGCGAAACTGCGCGCCCACGTTCTGATCGAGTCGGTGGTGCGCGCCTGGGTATCCAGCAGCGGCCCGGTGTCTTCAGTGAGGGCCCGGGTGCGATCGACGACGCCGTTGGCGTCGCGCGACAGTGTCTTCGAAGAATCGATCAGGGACCCCAGGTCGTAACCGGTGCCGTTGAAGCCTTGGAAGGACTCGTCGAGCAACTGGCCGAGTTTGGTCTTCGGGATGCTTTGGACCAGGGCGTTGACCTGATCGAGCATCGGCCCGACCGGCTGCGGAATCGTGGCGTCGCGCACCGCGATCACCGAACCGTCGTGCAGGTACGGCGGCGAATCGGTCTTGGGCTGCAAGTCCACGTACTGTTCACCCACCGCCGAGACACTGAGCACCTGCGCCGTCAGGTCCGCGGGGACCTTGGGTGAAGTGCTCAGCGACAGCGTCGCTTTCGCGCCGGTCGGGGTCAAACCCACCGCGGTGACCTTGCCGAGCTGAACCCCGCGGTAGGTCACGTTGGAAAACCGGTACAGGCCGCCGGTGGCGGGCAGCTCCAGCGTCACCGTCATACGACCGATGCCCAGCAGGGTCGGCGCCTGGATGTAGAACAGGACCATCGCGATCACGCCGATGGTCCCGACGACCGTGAAGATCGCCAGCTGGATACGAACGAAGCGCGTCAGCATCTATCCACCCGCTCCCGTCGGTGGCGTCTGCGCAGGCGGCGCCGTTTGGGCAAGTCCCGCATCGGGCATCGGGGCCGCGGCCGGCGGCGGTCCGGGCCGCGGGGCCGCAGCAGGCGGGGGTCCGGGCAGCGGGGGCAGCGGCAGCGCATTGGGATCGACCCACGGCGGCCTGATGGGGTCGTGCATCGGATCGTGGGTGTACTGCAGGTAATACGGGTCGCCGGGCGCCGGCACCAACGGTTGGTCCAGCTGCCCCCAGTGAGTCCCCAGCATCAGTCCTCGCTTGAGCCGCGGAATCGACAGGTCCAAGTCGACGTGCAGATTGAAGTAGTCGCCCCGGACCGCGCGGTCGACGAAGTTCTGGGTGAACGGGAACACGAAGGAGGCCGCGATCGCCGAGCCGAACTCCGGCCCGACGTCGGCGAGCGCGCGGATGGTCGGTTCCAGGTTCTTCAGATTCTTGACCAGGTCCGCCTGAGAGTCGTTGACCAGCCGGGTGGCCGTGTTGCTGAAGACGCGAAGTTTGTCCAGGGCGGTGGTCAACCGCGGACGCTCCTTGATTAGCACATCGAGCGCGGGCGGTATTTTTTGGAGCGCCTGGGTGAGAACGTCGCGCTGGTCGGCGAATGTGCCGGCGAGCCGGTTGAGCGCCTGGATGGAGTCGACGATGTCGTCGCGCTGATCGTCCAGTGTCCCGACGAACGTGTCGAGACGCGTGATCAGATCACGCACCGCGCCCTCACGCCCGGACAGGGCGGCGGAGAAATTGTGGACGATCTCCCCGATCTGCCCCAGCCCCCCGCCATTGACGACCGCTCCCAGCGACGACAGCGTCTGCTCGGTCGACGGGTACGCCGATGACCGGCTGAGCGGGATGGTGGCGCCCGGCTGCAGCCGACCGGTGCCCTGTTGGCCGAGCGGCGTATTGAGCTCCACGTGCATCGAGCCCAGCAGGCTGGTCTGACCGACGGTGGCAACCACGTTTTCCGGGACGACGACGTCGCGCTTCACCGAGATCTCGACGTCGGCGTGCCAGCCCTGCACCCGCATGTTGCCGACACTGCCGACCACCACATCGTCGATCATCACCGGCGAATTCGACTCCATCGTGCCGACATTCGGAAGCTCGACGTGGTAGATGTTGGCGCCCGGCCCCCGACCGACCGCGCCGGGCAGTGGTAGCGAGTTCAGGCCGTGGAATGCGCATCCCGTCGCCGTCACCGCCACGCAACAGCCGAGGACGAACGCTCGCCTGGCCGCAATCATCGGTTTCATGGTTGTTGCCCTTCGGCCGGCAGCAGCATGCCCGACACGTCTTGCGCCGGGGGCGGCGGCACCGGTGTGGACGGTGGGGGTGGCAGCGGCATCGCCGCGCCGGGTATCCGGTCGGGCGGCACCGCGCCCGGCGGTCCCACCGGATCACCGGGCAGGCCGGTGTAGGCGGACACCGCCGGCGGGATCTCGGGGGCGGCGGGTTTCGGACCCTCGCCGCCGGGCGCCAGACGCGGTTCGGTGTAGAGAATGTTGGACGGGTCTATCGACTTCTGCAGGAAGATGTTGATCGGGATCGGCAGGCTGTTGAAGTTGAGCACGCGCAACCCGGGACCGAGGAACATCGAACACAACTTGCCCGATTCGACCGCGGTGACGTTCTCGATCGCGCCGATCGCCGTGCACCCGGGCACGGGTATCGGAACCATGAGACCCGAGAACGTGGAGTTTGCGAAGTTCATGATCCCGAACCCGCCCACGATGGTTCCAGTGTCGGCGTTGTAGTCGTTGAAGAAGTTGCCGAGCGCGTTGGGAGCGCCGTGCAGGATGTTTTCCAGAGCCATGTGGTGATCGACCAGGTTCTGAGTGACATCGGCCAACCGGGCAATCTGCTCGCTCGTCTGATTACGGGTTCCGGCGATGAAGCGCCGCACCTCGCCGACCGCCGTCGACAGATCGGTCAGCGCCGCGTCCAGGTCGGACTTGCTGTCGTTGACCACGCTGGTGAGGGTGGCCAGCCGGTCGTTGAACTGCACGATCTGAACATTGCTGTCGCGCAGCGCCGCGACGAAGGTCTGCAGGTTCTTGATGATGTCGACGATGTTGCCGCTGCCGTTGGCCAGGATACGGCCGACCCCCGACAGCTGGCCGAGTGTCTGCCGCAGCTTGTCGCCGTTGCCGTCGAGCGCATTGGCGGCGCTGTCGATGAACCGGCCCACCGACGTGCCCGACACCCCGCTCTTGGGCCCCAAATCCGTTGCCAGCCGCATCAACTGGGCTTTGACCTCGTCCCACTCTACCGGGACCGCGGTCCGTTCCACCGGAATGACCGCCCCGTCGTGCATGACCGGCCCGCTGTCCCGATAGGCCGGCGAGAGCTGAACATAGCGGGCGGACACCAGATTCGAGGCGACGATGACCGCCTTCGCGTCCGCCGGAATCGGCACACCGCGGTCGACCTTGAGGATCATCTTGGCCTGTGTGCCCTGCGGCTGAATGGTTTCGATGCTGCCGACCTTGACGCCCGATACCCGCACCTCGTCATGGGGATAGATCGCGGTGGCGGTGGTGAAATAGGCGGTGATCGTCTTCGGCCCAAACACCGTATTGCTGACGAGCACGGCCGCGCCGGCCACGATGAGCCCGGCCAGGACAACCGCCGTCACGGCGGTCAGCCTGGTGCGGGGCAGCCGGGCGATCATTGCGATCCTCCGACCCTGCCGCCCATCGTGCAGGTCGGGCACACCGGAATGCCGTTGTACGGCCAGGGAGTCAGCGACCGAGGTATCGGCGACGGATAGCCGGGTCCCTTCGAGGTGTCGAAGGTGCGGAACCCCCACAGGTAGTCGATGATCGGCTGGAAGAGTTGCGGGGCAAGGAAGTTCGGGACGAACGCCTGATACGCGTACATGCTGGAGATGCCCTCGCCGACCGTGATCTCGAATTTGGCGAGACCCGGCAGCGCCTTGCCGATGTTGTCGCGGTTCTTCTCCAGCATCGCGGTCACCGAATTCAGCTTCTCCAGCGTCGGCGCCAGTTTGCTTTCGTTGTCGTGCACCAATCCCGTCAGCTGTTTGGCCACCACCGATGTGCTGGCCAGCAGGTCCACGATCTCCTGTCGCCGCGCCACCAGCACCTGCAGCAGCGAATCCGAGTTGAGGATGAGCTTGTTGACCTGCATGCTGCGTTCGGAAAGTATCCCGGTGACGTCGCCGGCGCTCTTGAACAGCTCGCCCAGGTTCTTGTTGCGGCTGTTGAGGGTTCGAGACAACCGGGTGAGCGCGTCGAAGGCCGGCCCCATCTGAGGCGCGATCTGGTCGAGCGTCGCCGCGAGCGTGTCCAACGACTGGTTCAGCGCCGTCGTGTTGGTTCCGGCCGTGTCGGTGGTCAGGTCACTGACCGCCTCCGTCAGCGAGTACGGCGAAGACGTCCGCGAGACGGGGATGAGGGCCATCGGATGCATCGTGCCGGTGCCGGCGGACTCCACCGTCAGCATCCGCTCGCCCAGCAGCGTGCCGGTGCGGATGTGCGCGGACGTCTCCGACCCGAGCAGGATGTTGCCCTTCATCGCGAACGTCACCAAAGCGTCGCCGTGGCTCAGCTTCACGTCCGACACCGTGCCGACCTTCATCCCCGACACCACCACGGGGTTGCCCTTCGCGAGCCCCCCGGCCTCGGTGAACAGCGCCTGGTACCGGACCATCGTCGCCCATTGGATGAAGCGATCGGGTGAGAGGCCGACCAGGATGACCATGACCGCCAGGACCACGCCGATGAGTCCGGCCTTGACGAGCCCAGTTCCGCGATACTTGAGCATCAGGGTTCCGTGCACCTTCCAGCTTCTGACCTGAATATGGGGGCCTTCACCGTTCGGCCCTGAAGATCCGTGCCGCGAAGCTCGAGCATGCACATGTAGTACGGGATGGTGGAGCCGTTCACGCCGAGCCGGACCAGCTTGCGGTAGTTCTTGGGCGCCTTGGCAATTGCGGCGTCGATGCGGTCCTTGTCACCGTCGAGGATCGGCGCCAGCCGACTCAACTGGTCGATGGTGCCGGACAGCGGCGGCCGCGCGTTGCTCAGCAGATCCGCCAGCGAGGCGGTTCCCTTGTCCAGCGCGTCGATGGCGGAGCCGATGGTCTGCCGGTCATCCGAGAGCCCGCTGACCAGCTGCTCGAGGCGATCGACCGCACCGGAGAACTGTTTGCCGTCTTTGGAGATCGTGCCGACCACGATGTTGAGGTTGTCGATCAGCTGCTGCACGGTTTGATCGTTGTCGGCCAACGCATTCGAGAACGACGTCGTCTTGGTGAACAGCGAGTCGAGGGTCCCGCCCTGCCCCTGGAAGACCTGCAGCAATCCTGAGGTGAGCGCGTTGACGTCGCGCGCATTCAGGCCCTGGGTAACGGGTTTCAGCCCGCCGAGCAGCAGGTCGAGGTCGAGCGCGGGCGCGGTGCGGCCGACCGGGATCTGGCCGCCGGCCGGCAGCCGCTTGGGCGAGCCCGGGCCGTCGACGAGTTCGAGGTAGCGGTCGCCCACCAGGTTGAGGTAGCGCACCGCCGCCCTGGTGCCCTCGGTGAGGACGACGTTGCGGTCGGCGTCGAACTTCACCACGACCTTTTTGTCCTGCTGCAGCGAAACGCTGTCGACCGTGCCCACCCGGATACCGGCGACCCGCACCGACTGCCCCGGCTTAAGACGCGACACGTCGGCGAACACCGCCGAATAGCCGGTCGTCGCACCCGTCCGGTACTGGCCGAAGATGAAGAACAGGAAGGCGGTCAGCACCGCCATCACGACCGCGAAAATCGCGAACTTGATCAGCGTGGCACGTGTTCTCATCCGGGTTGTCCTACGCCGATGGAGTTACGTGGCGGTCCGGGGATCGGCCCGTACAGCAGCTGCTTGAGCAGATCGGAGTTGATCAGCAGCTGCGGGTTTCCGTATCCCACCGGGTTGGCGCCGATGTCTGTGATCAGCTGCTTGGGATGCGTGTTGAACGGTATCTTCGGCAGACCCATGCACTGGGGGCCGCCCGTCGCCGCAACCTTGGGCAGGTTGGTCGGATACCGATAACGTTCGCCGCCCCACGTGAGGCTCGCCGAGATGTTGATGCTCGGTTCCGACAGCGGCGCACCGTGCCCGAGGTTTATCAGCCCGGCGAAGCTACAGGTGAACACCTCGTGGTACTCACTGGTCAGATCCGTGGTCGGCACCAGCAGGTGCAACACGTCCGTCAACGGTTGGCGGTTCGTCGACAAGACGTCGTTGCCGATGTCGGCCAGGCCGATCGCGCTGATCAGCAACGCATCCAGGTTGCGCTGCTCGTCGACGAGCGTCTTGCTGATCCGGGTCGCGTTGCTCGCGGTCTTCACCAGGTTCGGCGCCGCGTCGGCGTAGGCGTCGGACACCGCGGGCAGGACCGAAAGGTCGTGCCGGAACGCGGGAAGGCTCGGCTCCAGCCTGGCCAGGAACGAATCCAGGTCGCTCAGCGACTGGCCGAGCTGCGGGCCCCGCCCACTGAACGCTTGTGCCAGCGCACCCAGCGACTCGTTGAGCTTCGGCGGGTCGATGTGTGCCAGCACCGACACCAATTGCTGGAACACCGTGTTGATTTCGACCATGACGTGCTGGCCCCGCAGCGTCTGTCCGCTGTGCAGGCGCTGGCCCGAGGGTTGGGCAGGTTCGATCAACTGGACGGACTTCGCACCGAAGACCGTCGGTGACGCGATGTTGACGAGCACGTTGCGGGGGATGAAGTGCAGCTGCGACGGGTCCATCGCCAAGTGGATGGCCGCTTCGCCGTTGGGCAGCGGGTCGATCGACGCGACCTTGCCCACCTGCACGCCGCGCATCGTGACCTTGGCGTTGGGGTTCATCACCAGGCCGGCGCGCGGCGAGATCACGGTCACCGGCACGCTTTCGGTGAAGGAGCCCTGAAACAGACCCACCGCCACCGCGAAGATCAGGCACACGATGAGCACGGTGGCCAGACCCAACAGAGGTGGCAGGTAGTTCCGGTCGCCGGGCGGCCGCGCGTGACCGGTGCGCGCGGGCCGGCCGGCGACGGCGCCGCGACCTGCCGGCACATTCTGCGTCATTGCTGTTTCACCTCCTCCGCTAACCAGACAGGTTGAAGTTGCCGTTCGTACCGTAGATAGAGAGCGAGACCAACAGCGTCACCGAGACCACGACGATCAGCGAGGTGCGCACCGCGTTGCCGGTCGCGTTGCCCACACCGGCCGGCCCCCCCGACGCGAAATAGCCGTAGTAGGTGTGGATCAGCAGGATGGTCAGCGCCATCAGGACGGCCTGCAGGAACGACCACAACAGGTCGATCGGGTTCAGGAACGTGTTGAAGTAATGCTGGTACAAACCCTGCGACTGTCCGAGCAGAAACGTCGTGGTGAACTGACTGGCCAAGAAAGACAGGATCACGGCGATGCTGTACAGCGGCGTGATGGCCAGCATTCCCGCCAGGATCCTGGTACTCACCAGATAGGCGACCGGCCGAATGGCCATGCTCTCCAACGCGTCGACTTCTTCGTTGATCCGCATGGCACCCAGCTGAGCGGTGACCCCGGCGCCGAAGGTGGCGGCCAGGCCGATTCCGGCGACCACCGGTGCCGCGATGCGCACATTGATGAACGCGGCCAAAAAGCCCGTCAGCGCCTCGATTCCGATGTTGCCCAGCGAGGTGTAACCCTGGATGGCCAGGGTGCCGCCCGCCGCCAGCGTCAGGAACCCGACGATCACCACGGTTCCGCCGATCATCGCCAAAGTGCCCGCGCCCATGCTGATCTCGGCGACCAGCCGAACCACCTCGCGCGTGTAGTGGGTCGCGGCGAAAGGCATCCCGGCGAGCGCTTTGCCGTAAAACAAGGTGTGGTCGCCGATCCGACCCATCAAGGCGACGGGCCTCTCGAACTGGCGGCTCAATCGTGGGTATACGGCCCTCAGCGCCATCGACCGCCCCTACTTCGCCGTCATCTTGATGCCGATCGCGGTGACCACCACGTTGACGACGAACAGGGACATGAAGGCATACACCACGGTTTCGTTCACCGCGTTGCCGACGGCCTTGGCGCCCCCACCGGTGATCGACAGGCCCCGATAGCAGGCAACCAGACCTGCGATGAGGCCGAAAAGGGCTGCCTTGACGCAGGAAATGACCACCTCGGGCACGCCGGTGAGCAAGGTGATGCCCGCGGCGAACGCGCCGGGGTTGACGTCTTGCACGAAGACCGAAAAGACGTAGCCGCCAAGGACGCCGATGATGACGACGAGGCTGTTGAGCAGGAAGGCGACCAAGCCGGATGCCAGCATGCGTGGCGTAACCAACCGCTGGATCGGGTTGATGCCCAGCACCTCCATGGCGTCGATCTCTTCACGAATCGTTCGCGATCCCAGGTCCGCGCACATGGCCGTGGCACCCGCACCCGCCACGATCAACACCGTGACCAGCGGGCCGAGCTGGGTGACCGCGCCGAACGCGGCGCCCGCGCCGGAGAGATCCGCCGCGCCCAGTTCGCGCAGCAGGATGTTGAGCGTGAAGCTCACCAGGACGGTGAATGGGATCGCGACCAACAAGGTGGGAGCCAGCGACACCCGTGCGACGAACCAGGACTGCTCCAAAAACTCTCGCCACTGGAACGGCCGGCGGAACAAGAATTTGACCGCATCGGCCGACATCGCGAACAGGGCTCCCACGGCGTGCATGGGCCCCGACAGGTCGAACTTGAGTCTGAGCGCGGGCAAACCCGTGGACCAGTGGTCCGCTCCCTTAGTCGCCATGGGTCCCTGCCCTTTCGCAAGCTACGAGACCGACAGTCTTGTTGTTGCGCACCGGCTGAGGTAAATTCGGCTCGACCAGCGATCCCGCGCGAATGCCGCCGACCACGAAATGCCCGGTGTGCACCCGAGATTCGACGCCTGTCGGCGGCGTGGCCGCGCTGCGAATCCTCACGCCGGGGCCTCCGTTCACTCGCGTGAGTTGACGCCTCAAAACGGAGGGCTCCTCGTCTTGAAGCGTCCGGCGATTATGACTCATGCCGAGTCCAGGTGAGGCGAAAATCGCAGAACCGTTATCGGACGACCGGCGGCCGCAGCGTGGGAGCACGCAGCGTCACTTTCGTTGGTGGGCTGAAACATTGCAAGCGGCTCCGGTTCTAGGTGACGGCGCCGGCCGTCTTGAGTTCGATGATGCGGTCCCAGTCGAGGCCGAGCTCCAGCAGGATCTCGTCGGTCTGCTCAGCGAATCCGGGTGCCGGCCCGGTCTGTGGCGCGGCGACGTCGAACTGTACCGGGTTGGCCACCAGCTCGAGTTCGCCCGCCTGCACCAGGTATTCGTTCGCGCGGATCTGCGCGTCGCCGGCCGCTTGCAGGGTGTCCTGCACGGGAGCCCAGGGCCCGGAGAGCGTCGCGAAGCGCTCGCTCCACTCCGCCAGCGTGCGCGCGGCGATAGCCTTGGTCAGTAGCTCCACCGCGTCGGCCGTGTTGGCGGCGATGTTTTCCACCGTGTCGAAGCGCGGGTCATCGGCCAGCTCCGGCAGGTCGACATGGCGGCACACGTCGGCCCAGAATTTGGTTGGCTGCATCATCACAAAGGAGATGTAGCGATTGTCGGATGTCGTGTACAGACCGACCAATGGGTTGTTGGGCGCGCCGTGGACGCCCGGCGGCGGCGACTCTAGTCGTTGACCCAAATGCTTTGTCAGCGCGACGGTGTGTCCCAGTGACCACAGCCCACTGCCCAGCAGCGACACATCGACCACGGACGGTTCGCCGCTGCGCTCACGCTTGAGCAAGGCCGCCGCGATGCCACCGGCGAGGTTGGTGCCCGAGATGGTGTCGCCGTAGGCCGGCCCGGGCGGCGCGATCATGCCCGGCATGCCCGCCGGAGTGATGGTGGCGGCGGTTCCGGCCCGGCACCAGAAGGCCGTCATGTCGTAGCCGCCCTTGGTCGACTCGTCGCCGCGCGGGCCGAGCGCGCTGCCGCGCGCGTAGACGATCTTCGGGTTGACCGCCCGGATGTCGTCGACGTCGATGCCGAACTTCTTCCGGTGGTCGGGCAGGAAACTGGTCAGGAAGACGTCGGCGCGACGGGCCAACTCATAGAGCACGTCCTTGCCCCCGGGCACCGACATGTCCAGCCCGATGCTGCGCTTGGCGCGGTTGGCGTGCTCGATGTTGGGGTTGGGATCGCCCTCGACGCGCAGCATCCCGGTCTGCCGGAGCCCGCGCTGCGGGTCACCCGTCACCGCGTGCTCGACCTTGATGACGTCCGCGCCCCATTCGGCGAGCACGGCACCCGCCGACGGAACGAATCCGTACATGGCGACTTCGAGGACGCGGATTCCTTCGAGCGGCCTCATGCGCCGGCTCCTTTCGCCGTCGCGGGGGATATGGGGTGGGCGCCGACGCTCGACGCGCGGCGGTCGACGTGGGACTCAGGCGCGGCACCCGCGATGGTCGCTGTGGTCCCAGCGGCGGGCTCTGCCGTGTCCTGGGCAGGCATTCCGTACCCCCTGATGTGGTGGCCGTCACGATAACTTCATTCTCTTCCTCGGCGAATCTTACATTCGAGTCTCGATAATTCAAGAAAGTCTCAGGAACGAGATCGGGGCGCTGACCAGGGCCGGAAAAGCCCGTACGCTCACGGTCTGCGCCTCTCCATGCAGGCCGGACGCGGTGTTGCGCGCATGTTGCACGCCGCTCCGCGTGGAGAGTAAGGTTCTCATAATTGCAAGGGAGATTCTTTATGACTGAAATGGGCCCCTTCGGAGTAGAGACCACAACATGAAGACTGCGGTAGTCACCGGTGGCGGGTCCGGCATCGGTCTCGCCGTCGGGCAACGCCTGCGGGCCGACGGTCTGAACGTCGCGTCCATCGACCTGCGCCCATCGGACACCGACTTCGCGTTCACCGCCGATGTCACCGACCGGTCGCAACTGGATGCGGCGCTGTCGGCCATCCGGGCTCAGCTCGGGCCGGTGACGGTTCTGGTCAACGCCGCCGGACTGGACGGATTCAAGAAGTTCAACAACATCACCTTCGAGGACTGGCAACGGGTGATCGACGTCAACCTCAACGGCGTCTTCCATACCATCCAGGCGGTGCTGCCCGACATGGTCGCGGCGGGGTGGGGACGCATCGTCAACATCTCGTCGTCGAGCACGCACTCCGGCGCGCCCTACATGAGCCACTATGTAGCGGCCAAGTCGGCGGTCAACGGCCTGACGAAGTCGCTCGCGCTCGAGTACGGGCCCAAGGGCATCACGGTCAACGCGGTTCCGCCGGGTTTCATCGACACCCCGATGCTGCGCGCGGCCGAGAAGAACGGATTCCTCGGCGACATCGACGAGACCATCGCGCGGACCCCGGTGCGCCGGATGGGCACGCCACAGGACATCGCGGCGGCGTGCGCCTTTCTGGTGTCCGAGGAAGCCGGCTACATCACCGGTCAGATCTTGGGCGTCAACGGGGGTCGAAACACTTGAGCGGCGGCGATTCGTCAGCGGCGCCCGGCAAACCAGTGTGAGAGGAGAAAGCCCGTGAAGGTCTGGGTGGATTCAGAGCGGTGCCAGGGCCATACCTTGTGCGCGATGATCGCGCCGGAGTCGTTTCAGCTCAGCGACATCGACGGCAGTTCATCGGCGGTCGACGAGGTGGTGCCCACCGATCGCGAGGACCAGGTGCGCGAAGCCGCGCAGTCCTGCCCGGAGCAGGCCATCATGATCACCGACGACGCCTGAACCGGCCCCGGGTCCTCAGCCAGCGATACACGTAGGGAGACGAAGCGTTGAGTGTCGACGACGTCCTGGACGACAGCGACCGCAAGAAGAATCGGTACCATTTCGATCGCCATTCCTCCGCATATCGGTCGCAGTTCAAGACGATCACCGAAGAGATGCACGCCAAGTGTCCGATGGCCTGGACGGACACCTATGGCGGCCACTGGGTCGCGGCCGGCAGCCACGAGGTCTTCGAGCTGGCCCGTTGCCCCGCCGTGTCCAACGATCACGACCTCCACGGCGAACGCCGTGGCTACAAAGGCATTTCGATCCCCACCGCCAGCCGGGTCAGCGCCGTACGCGGCGGCATCCTGGAAATGGACGACCCCGAGCACCGCACCTACCGGACGGTGCTCAACCCGTATCTGTCACCGGCGGCGATCAAGCGCTGGGAACCGTTCATCGATGACGTGACGCGCGCCTGTCTCGACGAGAAGATCGAGAGCGGTCAGATCGACTTCGTCGACGACCTGGCCAACATCGTGCCCGCCGTCTTCACGCTGGCGATGCTGGGCATCCCGCTGAAGAAGTGGAACTTGTACAGCGAGCCGGTGCACGCCGCGGTGTACACGCCGGAGCACTCTCCCGATATCGAGCGCGTCACCGCGATGCACCGCGAGATGGGGCTCGACATGGTCAACAACATGGTGGAAGTCCGCGAGAACCCACGGCCGGGGATCATCAACGGCCTGCTGCAGATGCGCATCGACGGCGAGCCCGCTCCGGATCTCGAGATTCTCGGCAACCTGGGCCTGGTGATCGGGGGCGGCTTCGACACGACGACCGCCCTGACCGCCCACTCGCTGGAATGGCTTGCCGAGCGCCCCGATCAGCGGCAGCTGCTCAGCAACGAACGCAAGACCCTGCTGAACGCCGCGACCGAAGAGTTTCTGCGGTACTTCACCCCGGCGCCCGGGGATGGCAGAACCTTCTCCGACGACACCGAGCTCGACGGCACAGAATTCAAAGAGGGTGAGCGGCTGTGGATTTCGTGGGCGATGGCCAACCGCGACCCCTCGGTATTCCACGACCCCGACGAGATCGTCCTCGACCGTAAAGGCAACCGGCACTTCAGCTTCGGGCTCGGTGTGCACCGGTGCATCGGCTCGAACGTCGCCCGCACCGTGTTCAAATCCATGCTGACCGCCGTCCTCGATCGGATGCCCGACTATCAGTGCGATGCGGAGGGTACCGTGCACTACGAGACCATCGGTGTCATCCAGGGCATGCGCAGGCTGCCTGCCACGTTCACGCCCGGCCGGAAGGTCGGGGCGGGCCTGGACGAGACGCTGGAAAGACTGCAGCGCATGTGCGACGAGCAAGAACTCGCCAGGCCGGTCACCGAGCGCAAGGAAGCCGCCGTCATCGACTAGGGCTGGACGAACCGTTCGTTGACTGCCGCAATTTTTCCGAGTAGGCCTGTTCGGCGTGACAGCGCCTTATATTCAGGCCAGCCACGTGTGCAGAGATGGGAGACGCCTCGGTGAAGCCTTTCGGAGTGAGCCTTGCGCTTGCCACAGCCGCGCTGATCCTGGCTCCGGCCGCTCACGCGGACATGCAGGTCGGCAACTACCGGTTGGACACCAGCCGGGATCCGGGCCACATCTGGATTTTCGCGATTCGGCCCTGCACTCCTGAGGCGCCGGGATGCCGGACCGTCCAAGCGGTTCCGCAGCCCAACGGGCAAGCTGCGCCCTGGAAGTCCGACGCACACCTGGTCAACGGCCGCTACATCATGGCCGTCGACGTGCCCGACGGCGTGCGCTGCGTCGTCCAGTTCTTTCCCTCGCATGACGTCTACTCGTGGGACGCGGTCACGCTGACCGGTCAGGTCGACTCGACATTCGACACGGGCTGCGGCGGCGGACCGGGGGGCACCGACAGTTGGCCGTTCACGCTCGTGCGATGGTAGCCGCGTGAGAGGTAAGCACGATGGCTGACGCCAAGAAGCCGCCGCAAGATTCGGGCGCGTCGAAAGCCGACGCGAGAGCGTTGCTCGAGGAAGCAGAGGCCGAAGCAGCCGAGGCCGAGGCGCTGGCGGCCGCGGCCCGCGCCCGCGCCCGCGCCGCCCGGCTGCGGCGTGAGGCACTGGCCCAAGCCGAGACCGAGATCGAGACCGCCGAAGAAACCCCGGACACCGACGACGGTACAACCGACACCGCCGAGCCGGAGACCACCGAAGAGACCACCGAGGCGAAGGCCGGCGAGGACGCCACCGACGACGAAGCGGAGACCGGGGAAAGTCAGGACGCGAAAGAAGAAGAAGCCTCCGGAGAGACCGAGGCCGAAACCGAAGCCGCCGAGCAGGAGGCGGAAGCGGAACCCACGACTCGCTCCCGGCGGCGCGTGCGGCTGCCGTCGTGGTCTGTGGCATGGAAGGCGGCGGTCATCGCCCTCATCTGTGCCTTCGTCGCGGCAAGCGGATACATGGTGTGGAATCGCCACGAAGTCACCGAGCACAACCAGCGCGTCGCGAACTTCGTCGCAGGTGCCCGGCAAGGGGTTGTCAACATGACGTCTTTGGACTTCAACAAGGCCAAGGAGGACGTGCAGCGGGTGATCGACAGCTCGACCGGGCAGTTCAGGGACGACTTCCAGCAGCGCGCAAAGGATTTCACCACCGTCGTCGAGCAGTCCAAGGTGGTTACCCAGGGCACCGTCAATGCGGCCGCCCTGCAATCGATCGACGGGAATTCCGCGCTGGTGCTCGTCGCCGCGACGTCGCGGATCACCAACGCCGCGGGCGCCAAAGATGAACAACGCAATTGGCGGCTCAAGGTGACCGTGACCGAAGACGGCGGGCAGTACAAGATGTCCAAACTGGAGTTCGTTCCGTGAGCAAGGACAACCACAGCACCGAGACCGCCGACGAATCCACCGAAAGTAGCGCTGCGCGTGTTCGGCGTACGGTGAAAGTCGTTCCCATTGTCTTGATTTCGCTGCTGCTGATATCGGGCGGCGTGGCGACGTGGCTGTATTTCACGCAGTACCGGCCCGACAAACAGACGGACGCGGGCGTCGCGAACGCGGTCGTCAGCGCGGCCTCCGATGGAACGGTCGCATTGCTGTCCTACTCGCCCGACTCACTCGACAAGGACTTCGCCGCCGCCAAGTCGCACCTGTCCGGGGACTTCCTGTCGTACTACAACCAGTTCACCGAACAGATCGTCGCGCCGGCCGCCAAGCAAAAGTCGCTGAAAACCAACGCGCGGGTGCTGGGGGCCGCCGTCTCGGAGTTGCGTCCGAATTCGGCCGTGGTGCTCGTGCTGGTCGACCAGAGCACCACGAGCAAGGACAATCCCGATCCGGCGATGGCGTCCAGCAGCGTCCTGGTGAGCCTGAGCCGGGTCAACGGCTCCTGGCTGATCACCAAGTTCGACCCGGTGTAGGCGTCCCTGGTAGCGACCGGCCCAAGGATTCACCAAGGATCCGCCGAGGCCGGCATTCGATCCTCATCTCAGCAGTTGAGAGGAGGAATCGCCATGTCGCTACTGGGCAACCACATATCTCTGATCCACGGTGGGGTACCGGTGACGGCTCAGGTCGTCACCGCGATCACGCTGGGACTCGCGGCCGGGTGGCGCTCGCGGCGCTGGCGCCTGTTGTGGCTGCCCACCGCCGCGGTCGCCGGAGCCGCGACGGCCCTCGCGGCGCACTCCTACCTCGCCGGCGGCGCCTCCACATCGGCACCGCAACCGGTGTACGTGTGGATCGCACTGGTCGGTGCGGCCATGGCGGTGCTGATCCTGGGCTGGCGCGGTGCGCGGTGGTGGCGACGTGGGCTCTCGATCCTGGCCGTGCCTCTGTGCGTACTGTGCTCGCTGCTCGCGCTCAACCAATGGGTCGGCTACTTCCAGACGGTGCAGAGCGCGTGGAGTCAGTTCAGCTCCGCCCGGCTGCCCAACCAGACCGACAGGTCGGCCGTGATCGCGTTGGCGGCCAAGGGCGCCAAGCCGGCGCACGGCAGCCTGGTGTCGGTGGTGATCCCCGACGACGCATCGCATTTCAAGCACCGCGAGGAGCTCGTCTACCTGCCGCCGGCCTGGTTCGCCAGCTACCCGCCGCCTGCGCTGCCGACGGTGATGATGCTCGGCGGCATGCTCAACACGCCCGCCGACTGGGTGCGGGCCGGCGGCGCGGTGGACACTGCCGACGCCTTCGCCGCCGCGCACGGCGGCGACGCGCCGGTGCTGGTGTTCGCCGACCCGGGGGGCGCGTTCGACAATGACACCGAATGCGTCAACGGAAGCCGTGGCAACGCAGCCGATCACCTGACCAAAGATGTTGTACCCTACATGATCTCGAGCTTCGGGGTGAGCCCCGACCCGTCCCGGTGGGGCGTCGCCGGCTGGTCGATGGGCGGAACGTGCGCGGTGGATTTGGCCGTCATGCACCCCGACATGTTCAGCTCATTCGTCGACATCGAGGGCGACCTGACCCCCAACACCGGAACCAAGGAGCAGACCATCGCCACCCTCTTCCGCGGCGATGCCGGCGCGTGGGCGCGATTCGACCCGAGCACGGTGATCGAGCGCCACGGCCGCTACACCGGTGTAAGCGGCTGGTTCGCCATCTCGTCGGGCGGTTCGCCGCGCCGCGACATCACGACCGTGGACAACGCCGCGATGACCCTGGCCGGCCGTGCCGCCGCCGCCGACCCCGGTAACCAGGCCGCGGCCGCGTCGTCCCTGTGCACGCTGGGCCGGGCGAATGGCATCGACTGCGCGGTGGTCGCCCAGGCCGGCAAGCACGACTGGCCGACGGCCGGCATGGCCTGGTCCGCCGCGCTGCCGTGGCTGGCCGGTCAGCTGCACACTCCGGGTGTGAAGCGGATTGCCTTGCCCGGCAATGCTTCTCAGCGATCCCTGTGAGGGCGCTAGCCGCGCGGCAGGCCGAGCACCCGCTGGGCGATGATGTTGCGCTGGATTTCCGACGTGCCGCCGGCGATGGTTCCGGAGAAGCTGCGGGCGTAGCGCTCGAACCAGCTGGCGAAGTAGTGGTCGAGGTTCATGTGCGCGTACGGTCCGGTCAGGCCGGGGTGCACGAGTCCCTCGGTACCCGCCGACGTCAACGCCAGTTCCATGCCGCGCAGTTCCGCTTCGGAACCGAGTAGCTTGAGCACCGAGATCGCGGCCACGTCGTCTTCGCCGCGCGCGGCGCGGGCCAGCGCCGCCGAGCCCAGCAGGCGCAGCGCCTGGCGGTCCATGATCGTGCTGGCGTACTGGTCGCGCTCCACCGCGGTGCCGGGGTGGAAGTCGGCGATCATGTTCTCGAGGCGATCGGCGAAACCCAGCCACATCATGGTGCGTTCGTGACCCAACGACCCGTTGGCCACCCGCCAGCCCTGGTCGAGCTCGCCGACCAGGTTTTCGGCCGGTACCCGCACGTCGGTGAAGAACACCTCGTTGAAATCCAGATCGTTGATACCGCAGATCGACGGGAACGGCCGGCGCACCAGGCCCGGGGTGTCGGTGGGGATGATCAGCGCGCTGATTCCCTTGTGCTTCGGTGCATCCGGGTTGGTGCGGACGAACGTCAGCAAGACGTCGGCGTCGTGGGCGCCCGAGGTCCATACCTTCTGCCCGTTGACCACGAAGTGGTCGCCGTCAAGCACCGCGCGAGTGCGCAGCGACGCCAGGTCCGAACCCGCGCTGGGTTCGCTCATCCCGAGCGAGGCGGTGATCTCGGCCCGCAGGATCGGCACCCCCCAGCGCCGCTTCTGCTCGTCGTTGCCGAACGACAACAGTGATGCCCCAACGATATTCACGCCCTGCGGGTTGAAGCTGTGGTAGATCCGGCGGCGGCTCAGCTCCTCGAGATAGGCGAACTGCTGAATCACCGACGCGTTACGGCCCCCGAACTCCGGCGGCTGGCTGGGCAGCAGCCAGCCGTTGTCGAACAGCAGCCGCTGCCAGTCGCGCGCCCACTGCGGCATGTGCGAGACCGACCGGGGGCGCTCGAGCGTTTCGCTTGCGGGAGGCAGGTTTTCGTCGAGGAACGCCGAGAACTCCGCCCGGAACTCCTCGACGTTGGAATCAAAAGTCAGCTGCACGGTATTCCTCCGCGATCCGCGCCCGGTGCGCCGCTGCGCCGCCGAGCATCAGCTCACCGGCCTTGGCCCGCTTCAGGGCGAACTGCAGGTCGTTCTCCCACGTGAATCCCATTGCGCCATGCAGCTGTAGCCCGTGGCGGAACACCAGCGACTGGCACTCCCCCGCCGAGGCCTTGGCCATCGCGGCCGCCAGCCGGCGGCGGGGATCGTCGGCCGCGATCGTCAACGCGGCGAAATACGCCAGCGCCCGCGCCCGTTGCACGGCGACGTGCATGTCGGCGGCCTTGTGCTGGACGGCCTGGAACGAACCGATCGCCACGCCGAACTGCTGGCGGGTTTTGACGTGCTCGAGCACCAGGTCGAGGATGCGCTGGCAGGCGCCGACCATGGTGATGGCCATGCCGGTCAGCGCGAGCTGGTGGGCGCGTTCGGCGTCGACCGTCAGCCGCTCGCTGTCGGGTACCCGGACGTCCGCGAACGACAGGTCGGCGACGTGCAGCACCGGGTCGAACACCGCCGCGCGCCGTGTCGACACCTGACCGGACTCGACGAGGAAGACGCCGGCGTCGGTCACCACCGCCAGCCGATCCGCGCGGTCACCGTCGAGCACGTGGCGGGCGGTGCCGTCCAGCACCCAGCCCTCGTCGTCGCGGTGCGCCGCGACCCCGCCGTAGACCGCGGTGCCCGACTG
The DNA here is from genome assembly GCF_035617725.1 of Mycobacterium sp. 94-17. Taxonomy (NCBI): domain Bacteria; kingdom Bacillati; phylum Actinomycetota; class Actinomycetes; order Mycobacteriales; family Mycobacteriaceae; genus Mycobacterium; species Mycobacterium sp. 94-17. The sequence goes on along the minus strand of NZ_JAPIYN010000001.1, from coordinate 453,425 downwards.
GTGTGGGTCGAACCGGTGCCCGGCCAGCGGCGCGAACTGGCTCATCGTTGCCAGAAACGGGGTGGGGTCGGTGGCGCGGCCGAGCTCTTCGAGGACGATGGCCAGCTCGACGGCGCTGTCCGCCTCGCTGAGCTCGGTCCAGCCCTGGTCCACATACGACTTCCACAGCGGGCCCGGGTCGACACCCTCTTCGGCCACGCTGCGCACCAGCGACGGCGGGCACTGCTTCGCGACGGCGTCGCGCACGGTGTCTTGCCACAGGCGCTGATCAGCATCGAACTCCAACAGCATCCGCGCCGCCTCTCGTCGTGACTGTGAGGCGAGAATAACATTCTCGGTTGCGGAAGTAATAATCTCGGAATTCGGGCATCGGGTCACCGGAACAGGCAATTCCCCCGTCGAGCGCCCGGCCGCCCGGGCTCAAGGCTTCGACCGCCCGGCTACCCGGGGGCTGGCGCACCGTCGACGAGGCCGTCGGCGGCGCTGTCCCAGCGGTCGAGGTTCACGAACTCGGCAAGCGGGCGACGGCGCAACGGACCATGATTGCCCTTGGGCCACCCGACCACGATGTGGCCCGCGATCATCCAGCCCTCCGGCACACCGACGGCGCCCCTGAGCAGCTATTCGCCGCCGTACGAGGCCCAGCTGATCAGGCAGGCGCCGAGCCGCCGGGCCCGGGCGGCCACCCGAAAGTCGGCTCGTCGGTGAAGAGCCGGATAGTTCGGGCCGTCGACATCACTTCTCAGATGTCCGAGCTTGCTCTGGTCGCTTCGCTCCTCAACATCTGGGCTTGCCCCCGCGCCCGCGCCCCAACATTCGTATCACTCACCGCCGCAAGGGAACTGGCTAGACACGAGGTTCCCACAATCTCCCCAGGGTAGCGAGGACGCACCCGGGCAGGCCGATTCGCGCCTCGACTGTAGACCCCGCAAAGCCGCCAGGGTGCGAGACTGCGCTCAGGCAATCCGAACTCGGGCAGCGTACGCACGACACCGACAATGAGCGCTGGCCCAACCTTTGAAGGAGGAGAACCATTGGATCGCGAAACCTACCAGCGCGGGCTGCGCATCCGCTCCGAGGTGCTGGGCGAGGAGTACGTCAACAGAGCGCTCGCCGGCGCAGATGACTTCACCGGGCCGCTGCAAGATCTCGTCACCGAGTATTGCTGGGGCGCCGTGTGGGGCCGCGAAGAACTGCCGCGCAAGGCCCGCAGCATGCTCAACCTGGCGATGATCTCGGTGCTCAACCGGCCCAACGAATTGCGCACGCACGTCAAGGCGGCACTGACCAACGGTGTCACCCGCGAGGAGATCCGCGAGGTCTTCCTTCAGGTGGCCATCTACGCGGGCGTGCCGGCCGCCGTCGACAGCTTCCGCATCGCGAAAGAGGCGTTCGCCGAACTGGATCGGGACAGTGGCGATCGCTAGCGCGGCGGAGCCGGGCGCAGCGGGTCGCCACCATCGGAGGAACGAGCTCATCGGGGAAATCGGGTTCATCGGGCTGGGAAACATGGGCTTCCCCATGGCATGCCGCCTCATTGAGGCGGGGCACGACGTCATCGCCTTCGATACGCGCAGCGAGGCGATCGAGCGCGCCGTGGCCCGGGGGCACGCGCGGCGTCGTCGCCCAAGGAGGTCGCCGATCGCGCCGGCACGGTGCTCGCCAGCCTTCCCACCCCGGGCGCGTCCCTTCAGGTGGCGACGGGCGCGGCGGGGGTGATCGAGGTACTCAATGCCGGATCGGGTGCGACGAGCGCAAGCCGTGACAAGTTCCCCCGCGCGATTTTGCCGCGCACCTTCAACTACGGCTTCGCCACCGGGCTGATACTCAAGGACGTGCGCCTGTACCTCGACGAAGCGCGAGCGCTCGGCGTGCCCGCTGAGGTTGCCGAGACGATCGGCCGGCTGTGGGACGCGCTCGCCCGCGCCGAAGGGCCCGATTCGGATTTCACGACGGTGATCAAACCGTTCGAGCGGGCGGCCGGCGTCACGGGCCGGTCGTCGGACTGAATCGATCGGGCGCGCCCCGCGCGGGCGGGACCGTACGGACGGACCATGCGGCCGGCACCCGTCGCACGTCCGAGAATGGTATTATCCGGAAAAAAGAACGACAATTGTCCGAAAGACCCAGGAACTCCCTCTACCAGGGATGATTGCTAAACGAGATGCGTACCGGAAACTCATTGATGGACCGCTTAGGAAAATGTTAGATTGGCTATCATATGACCTTGCGCGGCTGGCCTCGACCGCCGCAGCCGAAGGGTGGCCTTGGTGATCACACACGCCGACGGAACCAGCACACCGTTGATCGACGCGAGCGTGCACATCTTCTTCCCGTCCAACAAAGCGCTGCGGAAGACCCTGCGCGAGCCGTTCAAGAGCCGCGGCTTCCCCGACTACGAGATGGACTGGTACGGCGCTCCCGGCGGTGAATACGCGCCCAACACCGAGGGTCCGGACCGCCAGTACCCGGGTTCGGATCCCGATCTCGTTGCCAATGAACTGTTTTCGAAGCGCGGCGTCGATGTGGCGGTCCTGCATCCGATGGCGCGCGGCATCATGCCGGACCGGCACCTGGGCAGCGCGCTGCACGCCGCGCACAACGAGATGATGGTGTCGAACTGGCTGGAGCCCAGCGAATTCGGCGAGCGGTTCCGCGGCACCATTCGGGTCAACCCCGACGACATTCCCGGCGCGCTTCGCGAAATCGAGAAATGGCGCGCGCACCCGCGGGTCGTCCAGATCGGCGTCCCCCTGCAGTCCCGCGAGCTCTACGGCAAACCGCAGTTCTGGCCGATCTGGGAGGCCGCCGTCGACGCCGGTCTGCCCGTCGCCGCGCACATCGAAGTCGGGTCGGGCATTGCGTTTCCGCCGACGCCGTCCGGAAATACCCGTACCTACGAGCAGTACGTCAGTTTCATGGCACTGAATTACCTGTATCACCAGATGAACATGATCGCCGAAGGGGTGTTCGAGCGGTTCGACGGCCTCAAGTTCGTCTGGGGTGACGGCGCCGCCGACTTCATCACGCCGTTCATCTGGCGGATGGACACGTTCGGGCGGCCGCACCTGGAGCAGACGCCGTGGGCCCCGCGGATTCCCAGCGACTACCTGCCCGGCCACGTCTATTTCGTGCAGGGCAGTCTCGACGGCCCCGGCGACGTCGAGTTCGCCGGCGAATGGTTCAGCTTCACCGGCAAGGAAGACATGGTGATGTTCGGCTCCAGCTACCCGCATTGGCAGCTCGGCGACATCAAGAAGCTGCCCAGCGCTCTGTCCGCCGAGCAGCGCGAGAAGGTGTGCTGGCGCAACGCGGCGCGGCTCTACGGCATAGACATTCCCGCCGGGGTGGGCGCACAGTAGAAGGATCGCGAAAGACTGAGGAGAGCCAGATGACGTTGACCCATTCGCAGGAGCGGGTTCCCGCTGCCGAGCGTATCGCCGTCCGCTGCGTCGACTCGGATGTCCACCCGGCCCCCAGGCGCGGGGAGCTACTCCCCTACATTCCCGAGCCGTGGCGGAGCAAATACTTCCTCACTCGCTCCATTGGCGAGCAGATTTACTACGACGCGCCGGACTACGCGCACTCCTACGCGATGCGGGTGGACTCCTTTCCTGCCAACGGCGAGTTTCCCTGCAGCGACCCGGATTTGGCATTCCGTCAGCTGATCATGGAAGCCGGCTCTGACATCGCGATCCTGGAACCGGGCGCCTACCCGGCCCGCCTGCCCGAGGCGCAGCATGCGATGTCGGCCGCGTTGAACGACTGGCAGGCCAATCACTGGCTGGACAGCCACAACAACTGGCACGAGCGGTGGCGCGGTTCCATCTGTGCCGCCATCGAGGAGCCGGAAGAGTCCGCCCGCGAAATCGAACGCTGGGCCGGGCACCCCTACATGGCGCAGATCCTGATCAAGGCCGAGCCGAGACCGTCCTGGGGCCACCCCAAATACGACCCGATCTGGGCGGCGGCCACCAAGCACGACATCACCGTCAGCTGCCACCTGTCCCGCAGCCAATTCGATGAGCTGCCGATCCCGCCGGTGGGATTCCCCAGCTACAACCACGACTTCATGGTGACCTACTCCCTGCTGGCGGCCAACCAGGTGATGAGCCTGATCTTCGACGGGGTCTTCGACCGATTCCCCACCCTGAGAATCGTGTTCGTCGAGCACGCGTTCAGCTGGATCCTTCCGCTGATGTGGCGCATGGACGCGATCTACGACGCACGCAAGTCGTGGCTCGGCATCAAGCGCAAGCCGTCGGAGTACGTCAAGGACCACATCAAGTTCACTACCCAGCCGCTGGACTATCCGGAAGACAAGACGCAACTGACCCGCGCGCTGGAATGGATGGAGTGCGAGAAGATTCTGCTCTTCTCCTCCGACTACCCGCACTGGACGTTCGACGACCCGCGCTGGCTGGTGAAGCACCTGCCCAAGCACGCCCGCGACGCGGTCATGTACAAGAACGGCATCGCGACCTATCACCTGCCCGAGACCGTTCCGGTTCTCGAGGGTCAGACCCGGGTGCTCTGAGTTGACGGAAGAAACCAAACGGCCCGAGCCCCGTCTGGCGCAGGGCCGCGAGCATGTCGTTGCCACGATAGACGAAATCCCGCCGGGCTCACACAAACTCGTGCCGATCGGACGGCACGGCGTCGGCGTCTACAACGTCAATGGCACCTTTTACGCCATCGCGAACTACTGTCCTCACCAAGGCGGGCCGCTGTGTTCGGGACGGGCCAGGGGGCGCACGATCGTCGACGAGACCGCGCCGGGCGACTCCGTCATGGTGCGCGACCTGGAATACATCTACTGCCCCTGGCACCAATGGGGTTTCGAGCTCGCCACCGGCACCACCGCGGTCAAGCCCGAGTGGAGTATCCGCACCTATCCGGTGCGCGTCGTCGGCAACGATGTTTTGGTTCAGGCCTAGCTACAGGAGAATCGGGTGCCTTCTATCGAGATCAACGGGGGAAACGTCGTCTACGAAATCCTCGGTGACTCCGGCGATCTCATTGCTCTGACGCCCGGTGGGCGGTTCAGCAAGGAGATCCCCGGCCTGCGTCCGCTGGCCGACGCCCTGGCCGCGGGTGGCTATCGGGTGCTGCTGTGGGACCGGCCCAACTGCGGCGCCTCCGATGTGCAGTTCTACGGGCAAAGCGAGTCCCACATGCGCGCCGAGACGCTACACAAGCTGGTGACCGGCCTGGGCTTCGAGCGCTGTATTCTGGCCGGGGGTTCCGGTGGGGCAAGGGATTCCATGCTCACCACAATGCTCTACCCCGACATGGTCACCAAGCTCGTGGTGTGGAACATCGTCGGCGGCATCTACGGCACTTTCGTGCTCGGCTCCTTCTACATCATTCCCAGCATCCTCGCGGTGCGCGGCACCGGCATGGACGGCGTGGTGAAGGTGGCCGAGTGGCGCGAGCGCATCGAGGAGAACCCGGACAACAAGCAGCGGTTCCTCGACTTCGACTCCGGCGAGTTCCTCACGGTGATGCTGCGCTGGCTCAACGCCTTCGTTTCCAAGCCGGGACAGACGATTCCGGGCGTCGAGGACGAGATGTTCGACCGGATCAAGGTTCCCACGTTGATCATTCGCGGCGGCGAGAACGACATGGACCACCCGAAGCGGACGTCGCTGGAAGTCAGCTGTTTGATCAAGGGATCGAAGCTGATCGATCCGCCCTGGCCCGAAGACGCCTGGGAGCGGGCATCCGAAGACCGCGCCGCGGGCCGGGTGCAGCACTTCAACATGTTCGACACCTGGGTGCAGGCAGCGCCCGCGATACTGGAATTCCTGGGCGCGTGATGGCGCTACACGGTTCGGATGTGGACCTCACAATTCAGCGACGCCTCCAGCGCCGTGTGCACGCGGCTTTCCGGAATCCGGTCGAGGTCCTTCTCGCGAAGTGTCACATGGACGATGTCGAATCCATCCTCGCCGGGCGCGCGCTCGATGTCACCGGTCAGCCCGAACGCGGCCAGCACCCCGTGCGCGTCGTCGTCGGTCCCCCGGCTGACGAAGGTGATCACGCCGGGTACCGGCGTAAGCTCGAACGCGTTGGCGCACAGTCCGATCGCGGTGTCCTGTGCCTCGTCGCCGTCCTCGGCCGCGATGAGCAATTCGACTTCGCGGCGGCTTGCGGGCATGGACGCGAGATCGTTCTCGACCACGTCCACGCCCGCTGTGGCCACGAGCTCGAGGAGCGCCGCCATGCCATCACGTAGCTGTGCGGGGGTCAGCGCGCCGTCCGGGTCGACGTTGACGCGCACCACCGCAGTTCGCATGTGCGCAAGCCTAACCAACACGATTGCAGGCCGGCTTTGAACACCGCCGAGTCCACCACCATCACCACCGCGACGTTCCCCGGGTGCACGCCGCGGCTGCTGAACGCGCAACCGGACGGAGCCCAGGAAGATCTGGCGGCCTATCGGAAGCTCGGGGGCTACCAGCCGCTCGGCGACGCCGCCCAGTTCCTGAGCGAGATCGAATCCAGTGGCCTGGCCGGTCGCGGCGGCGCGGCGTTTCCGCTTGCGGTGAAGCTGCGGACCGTGCGCAACAACGGCAGTGTTCTGGGTGTTCCCGTCGTCGTCGCGAATGGCGAAGAGGGAGAACCGGCTTCGGTCAAGGACCGCTGGTTGCTGCGCAATCGCCCCCACCTGGTCCTGGACGGGCTGCGGCTCGCCGCGACGATCGTCGCCGCTGATCGCGCCTATGTCTACGTGTCCGACCAGGAATCCGCGCACAGCGTCGAATCCGCGCTCGCCGAGTTGGATCCCGACGCGCTCGGCGTCACCATCGACATGCTCACCGTCCAGCCGGGGTACGTGGCAGGCGAGGAGACGGCCGCGGTACGTGCGATCAACGGCGGACCGGCCAAGCCGACGGACAAACCGCCGCGGCCCTTCGAAGTGGGAGTCGACGACCGGCCGACGTTGGTGAGCAACGTCGAGACGTTGGCAAACCTGCCGTATCTGCACAGCCACGGCGCCGCCGATTATCGGTCGCGGGGCACGACGCTGTCGCCGGGGACCTTCTTGGCCACCGTCACCGGGGCCGGTAAGCCTCCGGTGCTCTACGAACTCCCGCACGGCCTGGCATTCACCGAACTGCTTGCAGTACACGGTGTTTCGGCTGGCCGGGTGCGCGGAGCGTTGATGGGTGGCTACTTCGCCGGTCTGCTCAATCGCTCTGTGCTGGAGACAACCCTGGACCACGAGACGATGCGACGCGTCGGCAGCGGTCTGGGCTGTGGCGCGATCTCGGTCATCACCGACGACTGCCCCGTCGCGGTGGCGGCGTCGGTCCTCGCGTACTTCGACCGCGAAAACGCCGGGCAATGCGGATCGTGCTTCAATGGGACGGCGGCGATGGCCGCGGCCACCGGCGCGCTGCGCGACGGGGCCGCGACGGCAGAAGATGTGGAGCGGTTGCGCCGCTGGTCGGTGTTGCTGCGTGGCCGCGGCGCGTGCGCGACGCTGGACGCCGCCACCAACATCGCCGCCAGCCTGCTCGACCAGTTCCGGTACGAAGTGGCCACGCATCTCGACGGCGCGTGCCCGGAGTGCACCCGCGGCGCGTTCCGCGCGGACCGTCCGTACCAGGCGGAACCTGTGAGGCAAGCATGAAAATCCGTCTGGACCGCACCATTTGCGACGGCTTCGGCATCTGCGCCAAGCACGCTCCGGGATACTTCTCGCTCGATGACTGGGGCTATGCATCCCTCATCGGGGACGGCACGGTGGCAGAAGCGGATCGCGATGCGGTCATGCGCGCGCTGCTGGACTGCCCCGTGCACGCCATCACCGAACTCGGCGAGCGCACCCGGCGCTCTTCTCAGCCGCCACTGACCGACACCGACGACCCGGCCGAACACCTGAAAACCGAAGAGAACGAAGCGGAGTGGGGATTCACCCGCTGAGGCGCCCGGAAAAGTCGTGCCGTGCGACCCACCTTTCAGGCCGACGTCGAAGCTGCCGGGCAACCCTCGGGAATACGGCGGCCGTAACGCAAACATCCTGCACTGACCCAAACGCGCCGCGGCACAAGGGAATCAGCGCGCTGCCCATTTCGGCCGGCACCCGTGGTGATCTCGCCACGTCCGGCGGCAAGGATCCGGGGGACCCCATGCGATGGCGTGCCGGGAACACGCATGGCGTTCCTCAGGCCTTCGTCGAATCATGCTGGGGCAGCACTATTTCGGGGTGACGCGCCGCGACCATGCGACGGAAGCCGTCGCGCCAGGGCACCTTCATGCGGCCGAGCACGTCGTGCATGCGGGTGACGTCCGGCCATAGCGGGGTGTGCGCCTGCGGCGTGTACTCGAAGATCGGCTCGACGCCGACCAGTTCGCCCATGAACTCGCAGTAGTCCTCGACGCCGACGGTTTCGCTGCCCGCCCAGTTGACCACGACGGGCGGCACGGCCGCGACTCCATCGCGCGAATGCCGCGCTCCACGTAGTCGTCTTCGTAGATGGGGTTGTAGTCGTTCGGTCTGTCCGGATGCAGCCGAATCATCGTGCCCGCCAACATCGCATCGGGGCGCTCAGCGGGCGCACCGCCCTGGGGGCCGTACGTCGAGCGGACGCGGATGATGGTGAGCGGAACGCGGTAGCGCTTGGCGATCCAGGTGCACACCGCTTACCCGGCGACCTTGGAGAAGCTGTAGTTCGCCCGCAGCGGCACCCCGGGCGGATCGGTCTCGGCCAGCGGCCGCCGCCCCTGTTAGGCGTAGATCGAGCCGGTGGAGCAGACGACGAAACCCGTTGCGGCGCAACAGTGGTACAGCAGTTCGCCGGACATCTGCGTGTTCGTCTGCACGCAGCGATTCCAGTCGCCGGCGCCGACATCCAGCGCGACCGGCTTGACGCCGGCGGCGACCAGCTTTCCCGGGCCGCCGGATCTTTCAGGCGAGCGGCGCCCTATACCTCGTTCCCCGCCGCGGCGAGGGCACGCGCGATGGGAAACGCGATCTTGCCCGTCGCGCCGGTCATGAGGATCTTCTCTGCGTGGAGCAACCGGCCTCCGAATGTCAAGTACTTGATACCACGCTGGAGCATAGCTCCCGCCGAAAGCAAAAGCCGCGAAAGCCGACTCCGGGCGAGTGCCCGAATATTTTCTATGGTCGCGGCGGTGGCAACGGAATAAACTGACAACACCCACGGCCCAATCGGCCCCACCGGGAGGCCCACCATGAGGTGCTTTGTCCGTCGTCCGGGCGCGGCCGTTGCGGTCGCCTTCGCAGCGATGACGGGCGCGTCGATCGCGGCGCCGGCGATCAGTTCGGCGCAGTGCGACATGTCGTGGAATCGCACGACCCTGGAATGCACACCGCAGCCCGCGCCGCCCGCGTGGTACACGCCTCCGCCGCCGTACGCCCCCTCATTCGCGTCGCAGGACGTGCCGCCGCCGCCAGCGACGCAGCCACCGTGGGCACCGCAGGTCCCGATGTGGAGCACCCGATACCACCAGTGGGGCTTTTACGCAGGCGGCGCCTGGGTGCCGCTCTGACGGCATGGCAGTGATAACGTAATTCTCCGATTCGTATAACGGTCCTACCGAAGTGCAGCCGGGGCCGTTCGACTCGCGGAGGTGACGTGTCAGCAGCACCGGGCCGCCCCCTGCCCCTGATCACGCAGGACAACGAATTCTTCTGGGCCTCGGGCGCCGACGGGAAACTGCGACTGCAGGAATGCAAGGCCTGCGAATCCCTCATCCATCCGCCGGCGCCGGTGTGCCGCTACTGCCGCTCACTCGATGTGGGGGTGCGCACGCTCTCCGGCAGGGCGACGCTCGCCGGATTCACGATCAACGAGCGGTTCAGTCTGCCCGGGCTGGCGGCGCCCTACGTGATCGCGCAAGTGGCGATCGCCGAAGACCCCCGGGTGCGGTTGACCACCAACATCGTCGACTGCGACTTCGACGACCTTGAACTCGGCCAACAGGTCGAGGTGGTGTTCGAGCAGGTCGAGGACGTGTGGTTTCCGCAGTTTCGGCCTATCCCGGACGCCGAGCCCGCTCCCCTGCCGGACGACGAAATCGCACCGGAGCGGTTCGGCGAACACGTCAGGCCAATGCTCACGACGGAAAAGTTCGAGGACAAGGTCGCGCTGACCGGAATCGGCATGTCGCAGATCGGCCGTCGGCTGATGCAGCCGCCGCTGGCGCTGACGGTGCGGGCGTGCGAGGCCGCGATTGCCGACGCCGGCCTGACGTACGCGGACATCGACGGCCTATCCACCTATCCCGGTGCGATCAATGTCGGCGGATTCGGCGAGGGTGGTGTCACCGCGCTCGAGGGGGCATTGGGCATTCGGCCGACATGGCACAACGGCGCCATGGAGACGTTCGGCCCGGGCGGCTCGGTGATCGCCGCGATGCTCGCGGTTGCCTGCGGTTTGGCGCGTCACGTGCTGTGCTTCCGGACGCTGTGGGAAGCCACCAGCGGCGAGCTGATGAAGCAGGGCACGATCACGCCGTCGATGGGCCGGATGTCGGGCTGGCAGATGCCATTTGGCGCCACGTCTGCGGCACACACCTTGGCGATGAACGCGCAGCGGCACTTTCACCGGTACGGCACCGGCAAGGAAACGCTGGGCTGGATCGCGTTGAACCAGCGCGCCAACGCCGAGCTCAACCCGACCGCCATCTACCGGTCACCGATGACGATGGACGACTACCTGGGCGCGCGGCCCATCACCACGCCGTTCGGTCTCTACGACTGCGACGTGCCCTGCGACGGCGCCATCGCGGTCATCGTCTCGGCCGTCGACGCCGCGCGCGACCTGGCCAAGCCACCCGTGCTGGTGGAAGCGGTGGGAACGCAGATCATCGAGCGAATCGATTGGGATCAAAGCACTCTCACCCACGAGCCGCAGGTGCTGGGCCAGGCCGCGCACGTGTGGACGCGTACCCCGCTGCGGCCGGCCGACGTCGATGTCGCCGAGCTGTACGACGGGTTCACCATTAACTGCCTGTCCTGGATCGAGGCGCTGGGCTTCTGCGGTATCGGCGAGGCCAAGGATTTCCTGGACGGCGGCAAGAACATCGCGCGCGACGGCCAGCTGCCCCTCAACACGCACGGCGGTCAGCTTTCGCACGGCCGCACCCACGGCATGGGTCTGCTGCACGAGGCCGTCACGCAGTTGCGTGGCGAGGCCGGTGACCGCCAGGTCGCCGGCGCCCGCGTCGGCGTGGTCAGCAGCGGCGGCCTGACTCCCAGCGGCGTGATCCTGCTGCGGGCCGACAGATGAGCGGTACCGCGCCGCGCCCCCGGCTCGTCATCGTGGACGGCGTGCCGATGTCGGCGTTGGTCGCCGAAGCCGACGACCCCAAGGCCGTGATCCTGGCTATCCACGGCGGGGGCACCACCGCCATCTATTTCGACTGCCCCGGCCACCCGTCGTACTCGCTGTTACGGACCGGTGCGGCAGCGGGATTCACCGTGGTGGCCATCGACCGGCCCGGCTATGGCAGCTCGGCGCCCTATCCCGATGCGATGGTCGAGGGCAACCAGCGCGTGAACCTGGCCTACGGGGCCCTGGATCGCATCATCGGCGGACGACCAAGTGGCGCGGGCATATTCGTGTGGGGCCATTCGGGCGGTTGCGAACTGACGATGCGGATGGCGGCCGATGAGCGCGGCGACGATCTGCTCGGCATCGAACTGGCCGGCACCGGCCGGCACTATCACCCCGCGGCGAGGGAAATCCTCAAAACGGCTACGCGCGAACGACGCCCGTCGGGCATGCGCGAGTTGCTGTGGAGCCCGGAGGAGCTGTATCCGCCCGAGGTCCTCGGCGGTGCGACAGTGTCCCCATCGGCGCCGTCATATGAGGACAAATTGGTTTCGGACTGGGCACGCCACACCTTTCCGATGCTGGCGCCCGCCGTGCGGGTGCCGGTGCACTTCAGCATCGCGGAACACGAAAAGGTGTGGCAGGCTGATGATTCGGCGGTAAAGGAGATCACCGCGATGTTCTCCGGCGCGCCGCGTTTCACCCTGCACAGGCAACTCGGTTCTGGGCACAACATCAGCGTCGGGCACGCCGCCGCGGACTATCACGCGCAGGTTCTCTCGTTCGTCGCCGAGTGTGTTGCCGCGCCTCCGTCGGAGAATGAGGCTGCCGGCTGATGCACGTCGGTTTCATCGGGTTGGGCAGCCAGGGAGGGCCCATGGCGCGGCGGATCGCCGAGGGCGGCTACCCCACCACGTTGTGGGCCCGCAGGCCGGAGGCCCTCGAGGCATTCGCCGACACCCGGGCCGAGATCGCCGAGTCGCCGGCCGAGCTCGCCGCGGCCAGCGACCTGGTCTGCCTCTGCGTGATCGGCGACGCCGACATCGACGAACTCGCCTGCGGCAAAAAGGGATTGTTGTGGGCGATGAAGCCCGGCAGCATCATCGCCGTGCACAGCACGGTGCATCCGAACACCTGCCGCGAGCTGGCGAACAAGGCTGCCCCGCAAGGCGTTTCCGTCATCGACGCGCCGGTGAGCGGAGGGGGAGCGGCGGCGGCCGAGGGCCGACTGCTGGTGATGGCCGGCGGCGACGCCGGCGCCGTCGAGCGCTGCCGTCCGGTCTTCGAAACTTATGCCGATCCCGTCGTCCACCTCGGCGAGCTGGGTTCCGGACAGACCACGAAGCTGCTCAACAACCTGATGTTCACCGCCCATCTGGCCACGGCGGCCACCGCGTTGGCACTGGCAGAGCAGTTGGGTGTGGAGCCGGATCGTCTGATCGAGGTGGTCTCGCGTAGCAGCGGAAACAGCTTCGCGCTCGACGCCCTCGGCGGCATCGGCGGCCTGGACCGGCTGGCCGGCGCTGCGGGCGGGCTACTTCAGAAGGACGTCCGGCTGCTGGTCGACCTCGCCGAGCGGGCCGGGGCGAACGGCGGCGCCGTGCTCGACGCGGCGGACGCGGCGCTGACGTTGATGGACCACCCCCGGTGAGGTCGGATTCATCGGCACGGGGCGGCTCACGGTGTTCGCGGGCGACACCGACCAAGCGGTTGACCGGGTACAGGCGCTCTTGGTTGCCGGGCCGACTCGGCCCCGCCCGTAGCGACGACCGCCGCGAAGAGGGTGTGAAATGCCAGTGTTTTGGTCTTTCCGGTTCGTCACGAAGGTATTACCGTTAGCGTTACAGTCAGGGACTCCGCTGTAAAGGTTCAGCCCGACCTCGCCGCTGAGGAGGATTCAGTGACAAAACCGAAGGTCGTCTTCGATCCGTACTCCGAGGACTACTTCAACAATCCCTTCGACATCTATCGGCGGATGCGCGAGGACGCGCCCCTGTATTACGACGAGAAGGAGGACTTCTACGCGCTGACCCGCCATGACGACGTGGCAGCAGCGTTCAAGGACTTCGAGACGTATTCCTCCGCGCGCGGCTGCGACCTGGCGATGGTGCGCCAGGGCGTCTCCCCCGAGCAGAAGTCGATCATCTTCATGGACCCGCCGGAGCACCGCCACATGCGCAGCCTGCTCAACAAGGCGTTCACTCCCCGGGCGATTCAGTCGCAACGCGAGACGATCATCGAGGTCATCGACAAGTACCTGGGCAACGCCGACCCGGAGAACTTCGACGTCGTGCAGGACTTCTCCGGGCCATTCCCGGTGGAGGTCATCACCCGGATGGCCGGGGTGCCGGAGGAATACCGCCAGCAGGTCCGGCACTGGATCGATACCAGCCTGTCGCACGAGCCGGGGCAGATCGAGATCAGCGAAGCCGGCATGCAGGCCAACATCGACACGGCCATGTACTACTTCGGCCTGGTCCAAGAGCGGCGTCAGGAGCCGCAGGAAGACATGATCAGCCGGCTGATCGCGGCCGAGATCCCCGGTGACAACGGGGAGATGCGCCAGCTCGACGACATCGAGATCTGCGGCTTCGCAACCCTTCTGGGCGGCGCCGGGGCCGAGACCGTCACCAAACTGATGGGCAACGCGGCGGTGATCTTCGCCCGAAACCCCGACCAGTGGCAGAAGCTGCGGGAGGACCCGGACAAGATCCCCGGCGCCGTCGAAGAGCTACTGCGCTACGAGGGACCGGTGCAATACAACGTCCGCTACACCCTGAAGGAGGCGCACGTCAGCGGCGGCGTGATCCCCGCGGGAAAGCCGGTATTCCTCTGCGGAGCCGCGGCGAACCGCGACCCGGACGCCTTCACCGACGCCGACACATTCGACATCGAGCGTGACCAGACCGAGGCGCAGCACCTCGGGCTCGGCTACGGGATTCACAGCTGCCTCGGCGCCGCGCTGGCCCGATTGGAAAGCCGGCTCGCGCTCGAGAGGCTGCTCGACTTCATGCCACGCTACGAGGTGGACTGGGCGGGCTGCAAACGGGTGAACATGCAAAACGTCGCGGGCTGGAAGAACGTGCCCGTCCGGGTGCTTCGGTGAGGGGGTCACGGTGACGAGAAAGATCGAAGTCGATTGGGGACTCTGCGAGAGCAACGGCGTCTGCATGGGCATCAATTCCGACATCTTCGAGCTCGGCGACGACGACATGCTGACCGTCCACCAGGAAGAAGTCACCCCGGAGAACGAGGCGGACGTCCGCGAGGCAGTTCGTCAATGCCCGCGGCAGGCCATCTCCATCGTCGGCGAGTAGCGGTCAGAGGCCGGCGAGAATGACCGCGTTGCAGTCGGCCACACTCTGCCGCAGGTTCGCCGCTTTCTGATAGCCCTCCGACTCGTACCACGCCCGTGCCGCGTCCACCGACTCGAATTCCAGCACGACGGTCTGGTCGCCGTGCCAGTCGCCTTCGAGGACTTGGGGCGCGGTGTCCACCGCGAGGATGGTGGCACCGCTCATCGCCGATCCGGCGGCGCGGGCGTAGGCCTTCATGCCCTCCGGATCTTTGATGGCCTCGGTGAGGATCACGTAGCCTTTTGGCTCGTTCGCCACTGCGAATCTCCTTAGGTCGATCCGGATCTGGTCAGTTGCCGTCGTCGGGCTCGCTGATCGCCTGCTCGGGACAGCATTCGATCGCCTCCTGAGCCGCCGCCTCCAATTCCGTTGGCACTGCGGACTCTATGGCTTCGGCGTAGCCGTCGTCGGTCAGGCTGAACACGTCGGGGCACAGCGTGAGACACATGCCGTGCCCGCGACACCGTTGGTCGTCTACCCATACCTTCATGCCGGCGTGAACTTCAGGTGTAGTTCGGTCAGGCCGCGCAGGATGTAGGTCGGAACATATTGGTAGCGGCGGTCATCCGCCGGCCCATGAACGCTCTCGTCGATCCTGACGTCGGTAGTGCGGTCGAGTAGGCGTTCGATCGCCACCCGGGTCTCGGCGCGCGCCAGCGGCGCGCCCGGGCAGCTGTGGATGCCGCGCCCGAAGGCGATGTGCTGGCGCGCGTTCTTGCGGGCCGGATCGAAGGTGGCGGGTTTTTCGAACCGGCGCGGGTCCCGGTTGGCGGCCGCCTGCACGATCATCACGGTGCTGCCTGCGGGCAAGTCGACGCCACCGACATTGACGGGCACCCGATTCATCCGGAAGTCACCCTTGACCGGGCTCTCGTGGCGCAACGACTCCTCGATGAAGTTCGGGATGAGGCTGCGGTCCTTGCGCAACTGCGCCTGGATGTCGGGGCGCTCCCCCAGCGTCTGCAGGGCCGCCCCGAGCAGGCGCACGGTCGTCTCCTGGCCGGCGGAGAAGACGTTGGCGGCGACGCGGGCGACGTCCTCGACGTCGGGAACGGTCCCGTCGGGATAGGTGGCCGTCGCCAGCCCGGTCAGGACGTCATCGCGTGGCTCGCGCCGGCGGTCGATCACATAGTCGGAGAACAGGCCGTAGAGGAATTCCAGCGGGCTGTGCGCCAACGATTCCTTGCCGGTGCCCCCGATGCCGCCACCCGAGTGGTCGCGGATGCCCTTGATGAACTTGTCCCGGTCTTCCATCGGCACGCCTAGCAGGTCGGCGATCACCAGCAGCGTGAACGGACCGGAGAAGCCCTTGATCCATTCGCCACGTCCGGGCGCCAGGAAATCATCGAGCGCTTGGTCGGCCAGCGCCCACATGGCGTCCTCGTTCTCCTTGAGGCGCTTGGGGGTGATGAGCCGCATCAGCAGCGAGCGGTGGTTGGTGTGGGTCGGCGGGTCGAGCGTGGGCAGTTGATCGCTGAACGGCAGCTCGTCGCGGTGCTGCTCGATCAGCTCGGTGATGTCACTGTTCTCCCGACCTTCGAGGCTCACGGGAAAGCCGGGAAACGGCCCGGTCACCGAGATGCACGAGGACCACGTCTCGGCGTCGTTGAGCACCGCGCAGGCCTCGTCCCAGCCGGTGATCATGGTGACGTTGTGGTGGTTTTCGCGCGTGACGGGGCATTGCCCGCGCAACGCCTCGTAGTAGGGGTACGGGTCGACGATGAGCTCGCTGCCGCGGAAGAAGTCCAATTCGGAGAATTCGTTCCTCATCTCCTGCTCCTCGAATCTCAGCTAGTGAGAACGTGCCTCTCGCGTATGAGTATTACATTTTCACACGGGGTGGTGGGCGTCAACGACGGACCCCCGCCCGGGCCTCGAAACGTGCGCCGAACCCGGGCGGGCGCACGCAGTCGGCGGTGCCGCTAGCTGGCGGGAACCAGGTCGGCCGCGACCGACGGCCACGCCAGCAGCCCGCTCCGGAAGGTCTCCACCTGACCGGCCGGGCCGTGCGGAGCGGCCGCCGCCGTCAGGGCTTGGGCCTTGAATATCCGCGCGGCCGTGCTGAGCTGGTGCTGCACCAGGCCGACGCTGTCATCGAGTTCGGACGGCCAGTTCTCCCCCCACAAAGTGACCTCGGTGACGCCGTGATCGAGGGCCTGCAGCACGCCCTGGCGCACCCGCGCGTCGCAGCCGAACAGGTCCGCCGCTGCCGCCAGGGCCTGCGGCCGGGGACGCGACCACGCGGACGCCAGCGCGTCCTCGAGGTCGAGCACCTGGGCGCCGACGATCTGCAGCGGCCGGTCGTCGCGGTGGTCGGCGACCAGCACGGTGACGTCCCAGCCCGCCATCGACCGGTCGAAGATCCAGCCGCCCGCGAACCGCACCACGTCGAGGACGGTGGCCGCGACGACGTCGAGCCGGTATCTCATGTCGTCCCAGGATTCATCGGGCGCGCGAAATCCCGCGCCAGTGTCTCGGCGTACTGCTTGAACGCCTCGGCTAGTGGTGTCGAAGGATCGAGTAACCATGTGGTTTCCATTCCGTGGACGAAGGCAAGAATTTCCACTGCCTTGACGGCGGGGTCGATGTCTTCGCGGTACCGACCGTCGGCCTGACCGCGGCGGATGAGGTCGGCGACGATATCGGTCGCGGCCCGGTGCCGGGCCAGCATCCGGTCGTGCAGGGGCGCCTCGGGAAGGATGTTCTCGACCAGCAGCACCGTGAACGTGCCCACCAGTTCCGGGGCCCGGTCGAATCGGTCTGCCACCGCGGCGATCTGGTCGAAGAGATCACCGGTCCGGTCGGCGTGGGTGTCGTCGTCGAGGTCGCGGGCATCGAGCACCGCGTGCAGCAGCTGCTCCTTCGATTCGAAGTGATGCAGCAGCCCCGCGGGCGTGACCCCGGCCTCGCCGGCGATCTGGGCGAGCGTCGTGCTGCGCCAGCCGTTGCGGGTGAGCAAGCGCTGTGCGACCTCGAGAATCCGCTGCTTGCGGTCCTCCCCCTTGGCGAGCAGCGTGTCGTATCGCCGTGCGACGGTCACCGGAACTCCCTCGACCCGCGGTGTATCGACACCGGAACCAACCTAATGAATAGACAGTAGGTTAGTTTGGCCGCAGTGACAAGGGTCACGTGACGCGGGTTTTCGAGTGCGCGGGCCGCCGAGGTCAGTCCACCAGCTCGACCAGCGTGGCGTTGGCGGTGCCGCCGCCCTCACACATGGTCTGCAACCCGTAACGGATGCCGTTGTCGCGCATGTGGTGCGCCATGCGGGCCATCAGCACCGCCCCCGATGCGCCCAGCGGGTGTCCCAGCGCGATGGCGCCGCCCAGCGGATTCATCCGGGCTCCGTCCGCGCCGGTCTCGGCCAGCCACGCCAGCGGCACGGGCGCGAAGGCCTCGTTGACCTCGAAGACGCCCACGTCGGACAGCGCGACGCCGGTCTTCGTCAGCACCTTTTCGGTCGCCGGGATGGGACCGGTGAGCATCAGCACCGGATCGGCTCCGGTGACCGCGCCCGCCAGGTACCGCACGATCGGGGTCAAGCCCAGCGAGACCGCCATCTCGGCGGTGGTCACCAGTAGCGCGGCCGCACCGTCGGAGATCTGTGAGGAATTGCCCGCGTGGATCATGCCGTCTTCGGCGAACGCCGGTTTGAGCGCGGCTAGCTTCTCCACGCTGCTGCCGCGCCGCACGCCCTCGTCGGCGGTGAAGACGTTGTTCTCGGCCCCCTCGACGAACACCGGCACGATCTGCTCGGTGAAGGCGCCGCCGTCCTGGGCCGCGGCGGCCCGCTCGTGGGATTCGACGGAGAATTCGTCGAGCTGGGTGCGGGAGAATCCCCACTTCTTGGCGATCATCTCCGCCGACAGGCCCTGGTTGAAGGAGAAATCGTCATAGCGGGCAAGCACTTTCGGGCCATAGGGCATGCCGGTTGCCCGGGCCGCACCGAGCGGAACGCGGCTCATGACCTCGACGCCACCGGCCACGACGACGTCCTGCTGGCCCGACATCACCGCCTGCACGGCGAAGTCCAGTGCCTGCTGACTCGAGCCGCAGGCGCGGTTGACGGTGGTCCCGGGAATGGTCTCGGGCCAACCGGCGGCCAGCACCGCATAGCGGCCGATGTTGCTGGACTGGTCGCCCACCTGGGATACACAGCCCCAGACCACGTCGTCGACGATGTCGGGACCGATGCCGGTGCGCTCGATCAGTTCGGTCAGGACGACCGCGGAAAGGTCGGCGGCATGCATGCCGGACAGCGCGCCGTTGCGCTTCCCCACCGGTGTACGCACGGCCTCGACGATGACCGTTTCACGCATATCTCTACCTCACCTCTCGCTCGCCGAGCGTGCACTGGGGGCGAAAAGGCGAGAAATCTCGCCGTCAGTGCACGTTCGATGACGAACAAACTACCTAGTAGCTTCTCGGCAACTTCAGCACGTTGGCTCCGAGGAAGTTGAGGATCATCTCCTGGCTGACCGGCGCGATCTTCATCAGCCGGGCCTCGCGGAAGTACCGCGTGATGTGGTACTCCTCCGCGTAACCCATGCCGCCGTGGGTCTGCAGCGCCCGGTCCGCGGCGGTGAAGCCGGCGTCGGCACACAGATACTTGGCCGTGTTGGCCTCGCGCCCGCAGGGTTTGCCGTTGTCGTAGAGCCAAGTGGCCTTGCGCAGCATCAGTTCGGCGGCGTCGAGGCGGGCCAGGGAATCGGCGAGCGGGAACTGTAACCCCTGGTTCATGCCGATGGGCCGGCCGAACACCTCGCGCTCGTTGCCGTACTTCACCGCCTTCTCCAGTGCCACCCGGCCGATGCCGAGCGCCTCGGCCGCGATCAGCATCCGTTCGGGATTGAGGCCGTCGAGGATGTACTGAAAACCCTTGCCCTCCTCCCCAATTCGGTCCTCGACGGGCACCTCGAGGTTGTCGATGAAGAGCTCGTTGGAACTGACGGCGTTGCGGCCCATCTTGCGGATCGGGCGGATGTCGACCCGGCTGCGATCGAGGTCGGTGAGGAACAGAGTCATCCCGTCGGTCTTTTTGGTGACCTCGTCGTAGCTCTGCGTCCGGGTGAGCAGCAGGATCTTGTCGGACTCCATCGCCTTGGAGATCCAGACCTTGCGGCCGTTGACGATGTAGCGATTGCCGTCGCGCTTGGCGAACGTGGTGATGCGCGAAGTGTCAAGTCCGGCACCGGGTTCGGTGACGCCGAAGCACACGTGCACCTCGCCGGTCGCCACCGCGGGCAGCGTGCGGGCCTTGAGTTCATCGGAACCGTGCACCACCACCGGCTGCATGCCGAAGATGGACAGGTGAATGGAGCTGGCGGCGTTCATGGCGCCGCCGGACTTGGCGACCTCCTCGAGCAGGATCGTCGCTTCGGTGATGCCGAGTCCGTGGCCGCCGTACTGGGTCGGGATGGTCATTCCCAACCAGCCGCCGTCGGCGATGGCGCGGTAGAACTCGGTCGGGAATTCGTGCGCCTGGTCTTTTTCCATCCAGTACTGGTCGTCGAACTTGTGCGCCAGCTCTGCCACCGACCGACGGATCAGTTCCTGGTCATCGGTCAGCTCGAAGTTCATTCCCGCGCCGGGCACTGCTCTGGTCTCCTTCGATCGAAATGCACCGGCTTCGGTGTCGGTCAGTCCTTGTTGCCGGAGAGGGCTTTGGCGTTGGCCGCGAAGTCCGCGAACGCCGAGCCGCCCCGGCTGTCCTTGTCGTGGCCCTGCGCCTTGATGGACACGTCGTGCCCCTCGGCGGCTTTGCGCAGCGCACCGACCGTCGCCTGTTCGCGCGAGATGTGCGTGAACGGGTCGAACGAGTACCACCGCATGGCGTTTTCGTACGTCATCTTGTTGATTTCGTCGTCCGGAACATTGTTGAGCGACAACACATCCCACAGCTCTTCGGGCGCGCCCGGCCACATCGAGTCGCTGTGCGGGTAGTCGGCTTCCCAGCAGATGTTGTCGATGCCGATCATGTTGCGCAGCGCCACGCCGACCTTGTCGCTGATGAAACAGGTCAGGAAGTGGTCGCGGAAGACCTCGCTGGGCAGCTTGCCCTTGAAGTCCTGGTGGGTCCAGGCGGAGTGCATCTCGAAGGTCCGGTCCGCGCGCTCCAGGAAGTAGGGGATCCAACCGGTTCCGCCCTCGGACAGCGCAATCTTGAGGTCCGGGTACTCCTTGATCGGCCGCGACCACAACAGGTCGGCGGCGGCCTGCACGATATTCATCGGCTGCAGCGTGATCATCACGTCCATCGGCGCATCCGGCGCGGTGATGGCCAGGCGCCCCGACGAACCGATGTGCACGTTCATCACGGTGTCGGTGTCCACCAAGGCTTCCCACAGCGGGTTCCAGTACGCGTCGTGGAAGCTGGGATAGCCCATCGCGGCCGGGTTCTCGGTGAAGGTCAGCGCGTGCACGCCCTTCTTGGACACCCGGCGCACCTCCTTGGCGCACTCCTCGGCGTCCCAGATCACCGGGATCGCCATCGGGATGAATCGCGCCGGGTAGGCGCCACACCACTCGTCGATGTGCCAGTCGTTGTAGGCCTGCACCAGCGCGATCGAGAAGTCATGGTCGTCGGTGGCGAACAGGCGGCCCGCGAAGCCGGGGAACGACGGGAAGCAGATCGAGGCCAGGATGCCGCCGGCGTTCATGTCCTTGACGCGTTCATCCACGTTGTAACAGCCCGGCCGGATCTCGTCGAGCCCCGTCGGCTCGATGCCGTACTCCTCCTTCGGCCGTCCGGCCACCGCGTTGAGGGCCACGTTGGGAATGACGGTGTCGCGGAACTTCCACATGTCCGAACCGTCGGCGTTGTGCACCAGCCGGGGCGCGTCGTCCTGATACTTCTTCGACAGATGGTTCTTGAACATGTCAGGCGGCTCGACGGTGTGGTCGTCGACGCTGATCAAAATCATGTCTTCTTTGTTCATGGCCGTCCCTTCCATCGGATCCACCGGATCGATTACAGCCTCGGCGAATCGCTGCCCCGTGCCAAGATCGTTAAAATGAAAACTATCTTCTCGCCAGACGAGAATCAACATCCAACGCCTGCCCAGGCCGCATCCGCCCGCCTGACCAGCGGCCGAACCCGCCGATAAAAACCCGCGCCCCGCGCGCCGGTGCGCCGGGGCGGGCCCGGCGTGCCGCATCGCCCCGCGTGCCAGGCGGGCTCGGGCCGTCCAGTCGGCCGTGTGCACCAGGTAGCGCCCCCGCGCGCCGCAGGCCGGGGCGTCGGCATTGACCGGCGGCACGTTTCGTGCCAGTCTGTTAGTTGCAAATGAGAATCTGATTCTCTTCCACCGAGAGGACGCCGTCGATGCGCTTGCGGCCGCTGCCCGCCGAACAGTGGGACGAGGCTACCCGCCAGGCCCTGTCCGCCATGCGCGGAGCGGAGACCAACAACGCGCTGTCCACGCTGGCTCACCATCCGGCGCTCGCGAAGGCATTTCTTCGGTTCAACGTCCACCTGCTGGCGTCGTCGACACTGCCGCCACGCATCCGCGAACTGGCCATCCTGCGGGTCGCCCATCGCAGGCAGTGCGCCTACGAGTGGTCGCACCACGTCGGCATGGCCAAGGACGAGGGCATCACCGATCACCAGATCGCCGCGGTCAAGAATGGCGCGGCCACCGATCCCTTCGACCGCGCCGTGATCACCGGGGTCGACGAACTCGAGGAAAAGTCGGAGTTGTCCGACCAGACCTGGGCGGCCCTCGGCGAGCGCCTCAACGACCAGCAACGCATGGATTTCGTCTTCACGGTCGGCTGCTATGCCCTGCTGGCCATGGCCTTCAACACTTTTGGCACCCAGCCCGAACGCGCCGAACAGCACTGACAAGAGGAGTTAGAACGTTGGCCCACTTCCCGAAGCCGGCCGCCGGCAGCTGGACAGAAAACTACCCCGACCTGGGCACAGCGCCCGTTGATTACACCGACTCCATTGATCCGGCGTTTTTCGAAGCCGAGCGCGACGCGGTCTTCAAGAAGACGTGGCTCAACGTCGGCCGGGTCGAGCGACTCCCGAAGACCGGCAGCTACTTCACCAGGGAACTGCCGTCGGCCGGTAAGGGCACGTCGGTGATCGTCACCAAGACCAAAGACGGGACGGTCAAGGCGTACCACAACGTCTGCCGGCACCGCGGAAACAAGTTGATGTGGAATGACTTTCCCAACGAGGAGACCTCCGGCACCTGCCGGCAGTTCACCTGCAAATACCACGCCTGGCGCTACAGCCTCGACGGCGACCTGACCTTCATCCAGCAGCCAGAAGAGTTCTTCAATGTCGACAAGGACAACTACGGCCTGGCGGCAGTGCGCTGCGAAGTGTGGGAAGGCTTCATCTTCATCAACTTCGACGACAACGCGGCGCCGCTGGTCGACTACCTCGGTCCGCTGGCCAAGAGCATCGAGGGCTACCCGTTCGGCGAGATGACGGAGACCTACTCCTATCGGGCCGAAGTGGGCAGCAACTGGAAGCTGTTCATCGACGCGTTCGTCGAGTTCTACCACGCGCCGATCCTGCACCAGGGGCAGTACACCAAGGAGGAAGCCGCCAAGATCCAGAAGTACGGCTACGAGGCGCTGCACTACGAGTTGGCCGGCCCGCACAACCTGCAGTCGACCTGGGGTGGTCAGGCGCCGCCTGCGGACATGTCCATGGTCAAGCCGCTGGATCAGGTGTTGCGCAGCGGGCTGTTCGGTCCGTGGGACAAGCCGGAGATCATCCAGAACCTGGAGCTGCCGCCGGGCGTCAACGTGAAGCGGGTGCCGCAGTGGGGCATCGACTCGTGGCTGTTCTACCCCAACTTCATGCTGCTGATCTGGGAGCCGGGCTGGTTCCTGACCTACCACTACTGGCCAACCGCGGTCGACAAGCACATCTTCGAGTCGACGCTGCACTTCGTGCCACCCAAGAACGCCCGCGAGCGACTTGCCCAGGAGCTGGCCGCGGTGACGTTCAAGGAGTACGCGCTGCAGGACGCCAATACCCTGGAAGCCACCCAGACCATGATCGGCACCCGTGCCGTCAAGGAGTTCCTGCTGTGCGACCAGGAAGTCTTGATCCGCCACTTGCACAAGACCACCGGCGACTATGTAGCCAAATGGGCGAAGGAGTACCAGGGCAATGGCAAACTTACCGTCTGAATTCGCTGCCCTCGAGCCCTATTCGGATTGGGATCTGGCCACCGAGCCCGAGCGCTATGCCAAGCGGCTGGCCTCGACGATGGCCGAGATGCAGGCGTTCTACGACGTCGCGTTCCCGAAGCTGAACGACGTGATCGATTACTGCGACAGGTTTCCGATGGACGACCTCCCGGACGACGCGAAAAGTCTGATGCACATCATGCAGTCACTGGTGATGGTGTCGTTCCCGATCGAGGCGTGGAAGCAGCCGCGGGTGCCCGACAGCGGTGCGGCGTGGGTGGAAGTCATTCGAGAGCCGGTGATCTGACAGGTGCTGACGCTCAAGGCCGCCGGGCTGTTGGACGTCGACGCCGGCGAAATCGTCTCGCCCGGAATCCTGCGGGTCGACGGCGATCGCATCGTCGGCGTCGGCCGCTCGGGCCCGACGGGTCCCGATGACACCGCGATCGATCTCGGCGATCAGATCCTGCTGCCCGGCCTGATGGACATGGAGGTCAACCTCCTGATGGGCGGGCATGGCGAGACGCCGGGACTGTCCCAGGTGCAAGACGACCCCCCGACGCGGGTACTGCGCGCGGTCGGCAACGCCCGACGCACGCTGCGCGCCGGCTTCACCACCGTGCGTAACCTCGGCCTGTTCGTGAAGACCGGGGGCTACCTGCTCGACGTCGCCCTGGGCAAGGCCATCGACGCGGGGTGGATCGACGGGCCCCGCATCGTCCCGGCCGGCCACGCGATCACGCCCACCGGCGGCCATCTGGACCCGACGATGTTCGCGGCGTTCATGCCGGGCGCACTCGAGCTCACCGTCGAAGAGGGCATCGCCAACGGCGTCGACGAGGTCCGCAAGGCCGTGCGCTACCAGATCAAGCACGGCGCCCAATTGATCAAGGTGTGCGTGTCCGGCGGTGTGATGTCTTTAACGGGTGAGGCCGGCGCACAACACTATTCGGACGAGGAACTGCGCGCGATCGTCGACGAGGCACACCGGAGGGGGCTGCGCGTCGCGGCGCACACGCACGGAGCAGAAGCGGTCAAGCATGCGGTGGCCTGTGGTATCGACTGCATCGAACACGGCTTCCTGATGGATGACGAGGCGATCAAGATGCTCGTCGACAACGACCGGTTCTTGGTGACCACCCGCAGGCTCGCCCAGGCGATGGATGTGTCCCGCGCCCCGAAGGCGTTGCAGGACAAGGCTGCCGAGATGTTTCCCAAAGCGGAGACGTCGATCAAGGCCGCCTACGAAGCCGGCGTGAAGATCGCGGTCGGCACCGACGCACCCGCCATACCGCACGGCAAGAACGCCGACGAACTCGTGACGCTGGTCGAATGGGGCATGCCACCGCTGGCGGTGCTGCGGGCCGCCACGACGACCGCGGCCGAGTTGATCAACGTCACCGACCGGGGCCGCCTGGCGAAGGGTCAGCTCGCCGACATCATCGCGGTGCCGGGAAACCCGTTGGAAGACATCACGGTTATCCGCAACGTCAGCTTCGTCATGAAAGGCGGCAAGGTTTATGCCAACCAGAACTGAGGACCTGGTCGAGATCCAGCAACTGCTGGGTCGC
Source organism: Mycobacterium sp. 94-17 (assembly GCF_035617725.1). NCBI lineage: Bacteria > Bacillati > Actinomycetota > Actinomycetes > Mycobacteriales > Mycobacteriaceae > Mycobacterium > Mycobacterium sp. 94-17. The sequence goes on along the minus strand of NZ_JAPIYN010000001.1, from coordinate 428,036 downwards.
TACGCGGTCACGATCACCCAGGAGGACATCGAGGGCCTCGTCGCCGTCTTCGCACAGGACGGCACCTACAGCGCCTTCGGCGAAACCTACAGCCTGAGCCGATTCCCGGAGTTGGTGGCCGCGGCCCCGAAAGGCCTGTTTCTCACCGGAACCGCGGTGGTCGACCTCGACGGGGACACGGCCAGCGGCACCCAGCCGCTGTGCTTCATCGATCACGCCACCCACGACATGAGGATCGGCTACTACCGCGACACCTATGTGCGAACCGCCGACGGGTGGAGACTGCAGACGCGCGCCATGACCTTCATCCGCCGCAACGGTGTGCACGACTCCGGACGCCCGCACGCGGTGGGCCGCCCCGCCGGCGACGCCGCGGCGCCGGCAACGACTTGAGTAGCCGACCGATCGACAGTGCGGTGAACGTCAAGCAGTTCCGAACCGACCTGCGCGCCTGGCTCGACGACAATGATCTGACCCCCGGGCCCGACCACTCGCTGCGGGCGCACATGGCGCAGTTCGCCCGCGTCAGCCGCGCGCTCTACGACGCCGACTGGATGCGGTTCGGCTGGCCGGTCGAGGTCGGTGGGTTGGGCGGTCCCGCGGTGCTGCGCGCGATCGTCGGCGAAGAGGTCGTGGGCCGCCGCTTGGCCGAACCCGGACCCTATTCGATGCTCGAGGTGCTCGCGCCCACCATGATCGACTACGCGTCGGCGGAGCTCGCCAAGGAAATGGTGCCGCGCTTGCTCAGCGGGGAAGAGCAATGGTGTCAAGGCTTTTCCGAACCTGGGTCGGGCAGTGACCTGGCATCGCTGACCACCCGGGCGGTCCAAAACGGCGACAACTGGATCGTCAACGGACAGAAGGTCTGGACCAGCTTCGCGCAGTTCTCCACCCGGTGCGTCCTGCTGACCCGCACCGCGCCCGGACACGATGGGATCACCGCGTTCTTCGTCGATCTCGACACCCCGGGCATCACCGTCCGTCCGCTACGGACGATGCACGGCGTCGACGAATTCTGCGAGGTGTACTACGACGACGTGGTGATCCCGGCCGGCCGGATGCTGGGCAACCCCGGGGATGGCTGGCGGCTGGCCATGGACCTGTTGCCCTACGAGCGTTCCGCGTGCTTCTGGCAGCGGATCGCCTATTTGTATTCGCGCTTCGACGATCTGATCGCCACGGCATCCGAAGCCGGCGAGCCCGACGAATCCGCGCTCGGCGGAGCCTATCTGGCGCTCCATACGTTGCGCTGCCGGTCGCGCGCCACCCAGCACCGGATGCGCGACGGTGCCCGCCTCGGACCTGACACGTCGATCGACAAGGTGCTGCTGGCCTCCGCCGAGCAGCGGCTCTACGACACCGTGCGCGACCTGTTGCCGGGGGCGCTCGAACTCGACGACACGCCGTGGCGCCCGGAATACCTGTACTCGCGCGCGGCGACGATCTATGGCGGCACCGCCGAGATCCAGCGCAACATCATCGCGCGACGGCTGCTCGATCTCGGGAAGGAGTGAGCCGTGGCACCCTCGGCCGACGCCGTGTCAGACCCCGAATCGCTGTGCCTGCTAGCAGATTCGGTGCGGACGACGATGAGCGCCGCCTCGGGAGCCAAGCTCGACGTCGCGCTGACCGACCTTGGCTGGCGCGACATGCTCGACGAGATGCCGGACATCGCGATACCTCTGGTCTTCACGCTGCTCGGTGAGACCGGCGCGCACGCCCCGGTGCTCAACGACGTGGTGCTGTGCGCGGCGGGCGACGCGGCCGGGGGCACGCTGGCGCTGCCGTTCGCCGGCGGATCCTGGGTGCTGTGGGAGCGGCGTGACCGCCCCGGCTCGGCGATCGACCAACCGCTGCCGATACACCGCGTGCCGCAAGGGGATTCGCTGTCGCCCGCCGCGCTGCGCGCGGGCCGGCGGGCGTTAGGGTGGTGGCTCGTCGGCACGAGCCGAGCCATGCTGTCACTGGCGCGTCAGCACGCCGTGGACCGCGTGCAATTCGGCAGGCACATCAGCTCTTTCCAGGCGATCCGGCACCGGCTGGCCGAAACACTCGTCGCGATCGAGGGTGCCGAGGCCACCCTGCAGGCCGCGGCCGAATGCGACGATCCGCAAGGGCTGGCCGCCCTGCTGGCCAAGGCCGCGGCCGGTCAGGCAGCGCTGACCTCCGCGCGCCACTGCCAGCAGGTGCTCGGCGGTATCGGCTTTACCGCCGAGCATCCGCTGCACCATCACATCAAGCGATCACTGATTCTCGACGGACTGCTGGGCAGCTCGCGAGAGCTGACGCAGGAGGCCGGAAAAGCGGTGTTGCAGAACGGGTCTGCGCCGCGGCTTGCACAGCTTTAGCGGACGGCGCCGTACCCGTGCCGCTCAATTGCGCGGCAGCCCGAGCACGCGTTCGGCGACGATGTTGCGTTGTATTTCCGACGTGCCGCCGGCGATGGTCGCGGCGAAGGTACGGGCGTAGCGGTCGAACCAACTGCCGTAGTGGCTGTCCAAATTCAGCGGCGCGAACCCGGCGGTGACCGCGCGCAGCGCCAGCCCGTCGCCGTCCTTGGCGTTGAGCGCGTCCTCACAGGCGCGTTGCACCGCCTCCGAGCCGAGCAGCTTGAGCACCGACTGAGCGGGGACGTCCACCTCGCCGCGTGCGGCCTTGGCCAGCGTCTCCGACCCCAGCAGCCGCATCGCGTAGAAATCCATCACCAGCGTCGCGTAGTGATCCCGCTGCACAGGTCCCGCCGGCCTGGACTCGACGGTCAACGCGTGCAACATGTCTGCGTAATCCAGCCACAGCATCGCGCGTTCATGGCCAAGCGAACCGGTCGCCACGCGCCAGCCCCCGTTGAGGTCCCCCACCAGGTTCTCGGCCGGCACGCGCACGTCGGTGAAGAAGACCTCGTTGAAGTCGACGTCGTCGATGTCACCCACCGAGGCGAACGGGCGACGGACCACACCCGGGGTATCGGTCGGAATCAGTAAAGCGCTGATGCCCTTGTGTTTTGGTGCGTCCGGGTCGGTTCGCACGAATGTCAGCAACACGTCGGCGTGATGCGCTCCGGATGTCCACACCTTCTGACCGTTGACGACGAAGTGCTCACCGTCCGCATCGGACGTACGCACCGCACGTGTCTTCAGCGAAGCGAGATCCGAGCCCGCGCCGGGTTCACTCATCCCCAGCGACGCGGTGATCTCCGCGCGCAAAATCGGCACCGCCCAACGCCGCTTCTGTTCGGGTGTGCCGAACGACAGCAACGACGCCGCGATGATGCCCACGCCCTGCGGGTTGAAACTCTGGTAGATGCGCCGTCGGGACAGCTCTTCTTGGTAGACGTATTGCTGCAACAGCGTGGCGTTGCGGCCGCCGGACTCGGGCGGGTTGCCGGGCTGCAGCCATCCGCTGTCGAACAGCAGGCGTTGCCATCGGCGGGCCCACTCCGGGATGTCGGAACTGGACCGCGGCCGCACCAGCGCCTCCGCCTCGGGAGGCAGGTGAGCGTCGAGGAAAGCCACGAATTCGGCTCGGAACGCCTCCACGTCGTCGTCGAACGTCAGCTGCACAGCACTTCCCGAAATGGTCCCGAGCGCACCGCGTCGTCGGTAGATCCGGGTTTCCACCGACGACGCGGGTCACTCTTACGATTAGGCTTCCCTACACACGTCTGAGAGAATAGTATTCTCGCGGTAAGAAAGTTACAATCTCCGACACGTGATCCGTGAGGGGGTCGAGCGCAGCGATGTCACGGCGTTCTCCGGTAGAGTCCAATCATGTTCTCCCCTCGCGGCAGTCACCTGAGCCGGCCGTGACCAATCCCAGCGAAGAGCCGGCCTGGAAGCAGCGAGCCGTCGAGCGGTCCATCAAGACTGCGAAACTGCGTGCGGCGCAGCGCGTTCAGCGTTTCCTGGACGCGGCCCAGGCCATCATCATCGAAAAGGGCAGCACGGACTTTACCGTCCAGGAAGTCGTCGACCGCTCCCGCCAGTCGTTGCGCAGCTTCTACCTGCAATTCGACGGCAAACACGAGTTGCTGCTGGCGCTCTTCGAGGACGCCCTGAGCCGCTCCGCCGACCAGATCCGCGCGGCCACCGAGAGCCAGAGCGATCCGCTGGAGCGGCTGCATGTGGCGGTCCAACTCCTCTACGAGGCGTCCCGCCCCGACCCGACGGCCAAGCGCCCGCTCTTCACCGACTTTGCCCCGCGATTGCTAGTGACCCATCCGGCCGAGGTCAAAGTCGCACATGCGCCGCTGCTCGCGTTGCTGACGGAGTTGATGGAGGCGGCCTGCGACGCCGGCGTGCTGCGCGACACCATCAACGCCAAGCGGGTGGCCGCCATGACCATGCAGACCGTCATGTTCATCGCGCAGTCCAGCGGCGGCCCAGACGACGCCACGACCCATCCCATCACCGCCGACGAGGTGTGGGATTTCTGCGCGCGCGGATTCGTCGCATAGCGGGCCCGAACCCCGTCGTCTCCTGCTGACCACATAGCGCACGCAGTTTGCCGCTGAGAATGAGATTCTCTAATATCTAGAATCGCAAATAGCCGAAATGGATTCGTGATTGACACCCGTGACGGCGCGATGACAGAGTTCTAGGGCGGCAAGACCCCCGCGGTCCTTCGCGCGCGTTCGTTCTCCGCGCGGCGTGCCGATCAGATCAAGTCAGGAGTTGAGGTAGCCATGACCGGACGTGTTGAGGGCAAAATCGCTCTCGTCACCGGAGCGGCGCGCGGCCAGGGGCGCAGCCACGCGGTGCGGCTGGCCCAGGAGGGTGCCGACATCATCGCCGTCGACATCTGCAAGCCCATCCGCGAGGGTGTGCTGGACACCGCGATCCCCGCGTCGACGCCCGGCGACCTCGCCGAGACCGCCGACCTGGTCAAGGGACACAACCGCAGGATCTTCACGGCCGAGGTCGACGTGCGCGACTTCGCCGCCCTCAAGGCGGCGGTGGACAGCGGCGTCGAGCAGCTCGGCCGGCTCGACATCATCGTTGCCAACGCCGGAATCGGCAACGGCGGAGAGACTTTGGACAAGACCAGCGAAGAAGACTGGACGGAGATGATCGACATCAACCTGGCCGGCGTGTGGAAAACCGTGAAAGCCGGTGTTCCGCACCTGCTGGCCGGCGGCCGCGGTGGGTCGATCATCTTGACCAGCTCGGTCGGCGGGCTCAAGGCCTACCCTCACACCGGCCACTACGTCGCGGCCAAGCACGGTGTCGTTGGACTGATGCGCGCCTTCGGAGTTGAACTGGGGCAGCACATGATCCGCGTCAACTCCGTGCACCCGACGCACGTCAAGACGCCCATGCTGCACAACGACGGCACCTTCAAGATGTTCCGCCCGGACTTGGAAAACCCGGGCCCCGACGACATGGCACCGATCTGCCAGCTCTTCCACACGCTGCCCATCCCCTGGGTCGAGCCGATCGACATCAGCAACGCGGTGCTGTTCTTCGCCTCCGACGAAGCCCGCTACATCACCGGCGTGACGCTGCCCATCGATGCGGGCAGCTGCCTGAAGTAGCTACTAGAAGGGGCTGCTGTTGGACTGCCATTCCGCGGATTCGGGCCGCGGCCCGTAGCGGCGGATGTAGTCCTCGTGCATCCGCGCCTGTTTGCGGCGGTTGATCACGTCGACCAGGTTCGGGTCCAGCCCGTGGACCGCCAGCCGGTGGCGGCGCCAAACCTTGTTCAGCGCAAGGGTTATCAGCAGCGCCCAGATGTAGAGCGGCGCGGTCATCTCCGTGTGCACGTAAAGCGAGGCGGGTAGCAGCCAGAACGGGGCCAGGACCAGCAGGGGCGGTATGGCCCACCTGATCATGTGCCGTCGGATGGCTCCCTCCCCGGCCAGGTCGTGCGCCACCCAGCTGCGCATCGAGTCGGGCAGGCGCCGGCCATAGGAATAGCCGATCCGCTGCCACAGATTAGGTTTCGCGTCGGTCATGGTGGCTCCTCAAAGTGATGTCTCCGACTGTAGTGCGCCCGCCGCCACGGCCGCGGCGTTGGTACGGGTGAGAACCCGATGCAGGTTCTCGAGTTCGGCAGGTTCGACACCCAGCCGCGCGACGACGGCGGGCGGGACCTTCACAGCCCGCTCCCGCAAGGCGATTCCGCGCTGGGTGAGCATCACGTCGGTGGTGCGCTCGTCGGCCCGGTTCTTTGCGCGAGTGATCAGTCCCTGCGCCTCCAGGCGCTTGAGCATGGGCGAGAGCGTGGCGGAATCCAGCTGCAACGCGGCGGCGATCTGCTTGACCGACAACGGGAACCGGTCCGCCCCGAGAGCCTTGCGGTGATCCCACAGCGCGAGCATGACCAGGTATTGCGGATGGGTCAGGCCGAGCGGCTCCAGCAGGGGACGGTACACCGCCAGCACGGCCCGGTTGGTCCTCGCCAGCGCGAAGCACACCTGGTGTTCGAGCGCCAGCGGGTCGACGTCGCGCAGGGTCGGAGCGGCCATGCCTTGTATCGTGCCCTAATAATTAGTGTCCTATCTACATGATGTCTCTCACATCGCTGCCCGCACGGGTAATACGCTCGGCAGCTATGGACGATTTCCGGGGACGCGGCGCAGTAATCAGCGGCGGTGCAAGCGGCATCGGCCTGGCCACCGCCACCGAATTCGCCCGCCGGGGTGCCCGGGTGGTGCTCTCGGACGTCGACGAGTCCGCGCTGCAACGGGCCGTGGCGCAGTTGACGGCCGGGGGGTTCGATGCACACGGGGTGACGTGCGATGTGCGGCACCTCGATCAGATGGTCCACCTCGCGGAGGAGGCCTTCCGGCTGCTGGGTCAAGTGGATGTCGTATTCAGCAATGCCGGCATCGTGGTCGCGGGCCCGCTCGCGGCGATGACGCACGACGACTGGCGCTGGGTGATCGATATCGACTTGTGGGGGTCCATCCACGCGGTCGAGGCTTTCGTGCCCAAGTTGATCGAGCAGGGCAAGGGCGGCCATATCGCCTTCACCGCGTCCTTCGCCGGGCTGGTGCCCAACGCCGGCCTCGGCGCTTACGGCGTTGCCAAGTATGGCGTCGTCGGGCTGGCCGAAACGCTGGCGCGTGAGGTCCGGCCCAACGGCATCGGGGTTTCGGTGCTCTGCCCGATGGTCATCGAGACGGGGTTGGTCGCAAACTCGGAACGATTACGCGGCGCGGATCGGGGGCTCGCGTCGGCGCCCGATATGACCAGTGGGCTCGGGCAACTCCCGCCGACACAGGATGACAGGGTGTCGGTCGACGGCGTGGCGCGGCTCACCGCCGACGCGATCCTGGCCAACCGCCTGTACATCCTGCCGCACGAGGCGGCCCGGGCCTCGGTCAGGCGCAGGTTCGAGCGCATTGACCACACCTTCGACCAGCAGGCCGCCGAGGGGTGGAAACACTAACCGGGTGGGCCCAGCCGGTACTCGCCGGTCTGCGGGTCGTGATACCAGCCGCTCGCGGCGTGGGTGCCGCCGTCGACGTGTAGCGTCTGCCCGGTGAGATAGGCCGACATGTCGGAGGCCAGAAACACTGCGGTGCCGGCGATTTCGTCGACGTGTCCGGCGCGTCCCAGCGGGACGGTGCCTGCCACCGCGTCCGCGGCCGCATCGCTGTTGAGCGCTGCCAGCCCCTCGGTGAGGGTGATGTCGGGCGCTATCGCGTTGACCCGGATCCGGTGCGGCGCCAGTTCCAGTGCCGCGGTTTTGGTGTAGTTGATGACGCCGGCCTTGGCCGCCGCGTAGGCCGCGTAGCCCGGCGCGGCGCGCACTCCCTCGATCGATGTCACCGAGATGATGCTGCCGCCCTGGTCCGCCGAAACCAACTGGCGCGCGATGCGCTGCGTGCACAGCAGCACGTGCCGCAGGTTCGCCCGATACAGTGCGTCCCAACCGTTTTCACTGGTCGCAAGCAACGGCGAGGAGAACGTTCCGCCGGCATTGTTGACCAGAATCACCGGCGTGCCGAGTTCGGCGGTGGTCTGCCGCAGCGCGGCGTCGACCTGCTCGCCGTCTCGGACGTCTGTGACAATGCCGAGGGCGCCAATAGATTCGGCCGCCTGTGTGCAGGTCTGCGGGTCGCGCTCCCAGATCGCCACCCGGGCACCGAATGCCGCCATCCCGGCCGCGATACCGCGGCCGATGCCCGCCCCCGCACCCGTCACTACGGCCACCCGGCCGGTAAGGAGAATGTCGGAGGGATCGATCGCCATCGTCGCTCAGCCCCTCGCGCCCATGGCCGGTGCGCCGCCGATCACGCCGTCGGCTTCCAGGCCCGCGATCTCCGAATCAGACAACCCCAGCCCGGACAGCAGTTCGTGGTTGTGCTGCCCCAGCAGCGGCGCATGCGCGGTGTGGAACTTGTGGGGCCCGGCTGAGATCCGCATCGGCACGGTGCTGAGCCTAGCCGGACCGTTGACCGGATGGTCGACCACTTCGAAGAAATCCCGGAACGCCAACTGCTCCAGCTCGGGTTGGCGATGCGGTTGCATGACTTTCGCGACCGGCACGCCGGCGTCCCACAGGGTGGCGACGATTTCGTCACGGCTGCGGCGCTCGCACCAGGCGGCGAGGTGCGCGTCGATCTGATCCTGATGCGTGCGCCGGCCGGCCTCGGCCGACAGCGTGGGATCGCTTGCCCAGGAGGGTGATCCGAGGGCCCGGCACAGACCGTCCCACTGGTCGTCGGTGGCCACGGCGATGGCGACCCAGCTGTCGAGCCGGCCGAACTCGTCGACGTCGGCGCTGAGGTAGAGATTCTGCGGCGCGGCGGCCGGACCCCTGTTCCCTTCGCGTTCCAGCAGCGCGCCGTATGCCGAGTGCTCGATCACCTGCTCGGCGGAGATGTTGAGCGCGGCGTCGACCATCGCCGCTTCGACGAACACGCCTTCGCCGGTGCGGCGCCGGTGTGCCAGCGCCAGCAGTATCGCGTTGAGCGCATGCACCCCGGCGTTGGGATCGCCCACCGAATACGGGTCATACGGTGTGCGATCCGGGTATCCGGTAAGCCAGCTCACGCCGGACGCGGATTCGATCGCGTAGGCGAACGCCGGGTTGTCACGCCATGGACCCTCGAGGCCGAAGCCGGGCATCCGCACCATCACCATGTCAGGCCGAATCGATTGGACGGCGGCGAAATCCAGTCCGATCTGGTCCAGCACTCGCGGCGTGAAATTCTCCACGACCACGTCGCACGTCGCGATGAACTCGCGCAACAATTCCCGGCCGCGCGGGTGCCGCAGGTCCAGCGTCAGGCCCTTCTTGTTGGTGTTGAGCGCCTCGAAGATCGGCGACTTCTCCCACCACTGGTCCTCGCTGATCGCTATGCCGGCGATCATCCGGGTGCCGTCCGGGCGGCGGGTGGATTCGACGTGGATGACCTCCGCGCCGAGCAACGCCAGCGCATGGGTGCAGCACGGTCCCGCCCAGAAGGTCGTCATGTCCAACACTCGAAGACCGCTGAGCGGCAACGCTTTCGCCTGACCGTACGGCGCCGGTCGCGCCGGCAGGTCCGCGGCGCGGTAATGCTCGGTGTGCTCACCGAGCCGCGGCGCCGGCTGCGGCGGGCGCAACCGCGCGGGCCGCAGCCGATACGGGTGGCCGGGCTGCCAGAAGCCGCCGCGCGGGCTGCGGACGAACGAGTCGCGCACCACGAACTGGTCGAACGACGTGACGTTGGCGCCGTTGGCGACAGGCGCGTTCGGAATCCGGAACGCCGAGGCCAGTTCCCGGATTTCGTCGACCGTGGTGTCGGCCAGCCAGGAGAAGATCTCCTCGGCGTGAATGTTGGCCTGCTCGGTGATCGACAGCGGCGATTCCTCATCGATCCACTCTGGGTGGCCTACCATCGCGCACAGGTCGAACCATTGCTGCGCCGTCCCGCAGCCGACATCCACCAGGCCGTCCCTCGCCTGGGCCACCCCCGGAATCGTCGGCCGCCGCATGTCTCGCCACGGCCGCCCGAGCACCTCGAAGTAGGAAACCGGGTAGTACGTCAGGCACAGAATCTGCGTCTCGAGCATGGATAGGTCGAGCAATTCCCCCGCGCCGCCGTCGATTCGGCGCCATCGCGACACCAGGGTGGCCGCGCTGGCGTAGGCACCGGCCAGGTACTCACCGACCTGACCGCCGACGAACACGGGCGGGCGCTCCTGCTCGCCGCGGCCGAGGCCGATGATCCCTCCCGACCAGGCCTGCAGCGTGAACTCCGTCGCCGCGCGGTCGCGCCAGGGGCCCCCCAGCCCGAACGCTGTGATCGAGGTGACGGTGAGATGCGGGTGCCGTTGGTGAATGGCACGTGGCGTAAAGTCCGGGTGCTCAGCCATTTTCGAGCCGGGCGACCACACCGCCGCGTCCGCGGCGGCCAGCAGCCGGTTCAGCAGCTCGGTGTCGTCGCCGGCGGCGGGATCGGTGACGACGCCGTGTTTCGATCCGGCCAGGAAGCTGAACAGGGCACCGTCACCGCCCGCAGGTACGGCGGCGCCCGACGCCGACCAACCGCGCAGCGGATCACCTTCTGGCGATTCAACTTTCACCACATCGGCGCCGCCGTCGGCGAGCAGCTTGGTGCAATAGGCGCCCGCTATGCCGGTGGACAGATCGATCACCGTGTAGCCGTCCAGCGGGAGTTCGACGCGGTGCTGCGCCACTATTTCCTTCTCTTCGCTTTGGCGTCCAAGATGCTGATCGTCTTGAAGTCCTGCAGGCCGCGGATGCCCGAGTTCGGGTTGGCGTACCACTGGGCCAGGGTGGCACCGTTGCGGAAAGCGGCCGGCGGGGGGTAGCGGATCTCGTCGGCGTCGATCCGGTATTCGGCGAGCCGCGGGCCCTGCTCTGCCGCGTCTCGGACGCGCTTGACCTCGGTCAGGTCTGCGCCCGAACCGAGATCGTCGCCGGCGCCGCGGATCACCAGAACCTTGACGTCGTCGTCGATTCCGGCTCGGCGCAGCAGGTCCGCGTAACGCGGGCGGGCGGCGATCGTCGCCGCGTTCAGATAGTCGGGCCGGTCGAATGTGATCGTGGCGATCCGCGTCGTGGCGTCTTTGTGGTACCGGATGATCTCTTCGGCCGCCGGCTGTGCGGGCGCGGGCATGGCTAGGGCTGCCAGAACGGGCTCGCGGTAAGCACTTCGGGGCCGCCGCCGTCGATCAGCACCGCTTCTCGCCCGAAGACGGCGCCGATTCCCTCTTCCCACACATAGCCCGTCACGGCCAGCACCATCCCGGGCTCCAGGCGGTCGTCGGCGGCGGTGGCCGGCAGATCCCGGGAGACGACGGGAGGGTCGAAGCCCATGCCCAGGCCGCGGGCCACCGGCATCGGCGGCTCGGGCTCACCCGCTGCCCGGTAGGCGCCGAGCAGCTCCCCGGCTCCCGCGCCGGGCCGGCAGGCTGCGATCAGCTTGTCCCACAGCCGTTCCCAGCGCCCGTGCAGCGCGGCCGCGCCGACGGGCGCATGCCGATTGTCGGCGGGCCACGTCCGGCCCACTTCGCCGACATAGCCTCCCGCCAGCACTCCGGCCGAGAACGCCACCAGATCGTCGTCACGGATGCGACCGTCGCCGTGGGCCCGCCGCCACGGGTGGTTGCGCGACGTCACCCACGCGACGTCCTGATTCGACGGTGTGCTCACGCCGCCGGCGGCGGCAGCCTCCAGCAAAACCCCGGCCAGCGCCTGTTCGGTGACCCCCGGCCGCAACTCGGAGACCGCGGCGGCCAGCGCCGACTCGGTCACCGCGACGGACTCCCGCAGGGCGGCGATCTCCTCATCCGTCTTGATGCGGCGGGCCGCCCGCATCGCGAGCTCGCCGTCGAACAGCTGCGCGTTGGGAAACGCGGTCGGCAGCAGTTGCGCGAAAACCGGGGAGAGAGCGTCGGTTCCGACGCGGCGTGCGGTGGCCGCGCCCTCGATGCGCTGCAGCGCCGCCATGGTATTCATCGGGTTCCACGAGATGCCGTAGAGGTTCTCGTGGGGGATGTCTTCCGGCACGCCCTCGTCCCATGTGCTGAGCAGGTGCACGGCGCCGGTCTCACGCACCAGCACGCACGTCGGGCCGAAGGGCCGGGTGCCCGCGACCCACAGCTGCGGAGCCCCGGTGACGTAACGGACGTTCGCCTGCCGGCCGAGGACCAGGACGTCGAGGTCGTGTGCCGCCATCTCGGCCAGGGCCCGCCGGCGGCGGCCGGCGCGCAGCGTGCGCTCGTCGGGACAGACGTCAACGGACATGGGGGCCATACGGGTCGTAGGGATAGTCGGTCAAGCGGATCCAGCCTTCCTCGGTGATCACCAGGACCTCCTCGCTGCGGTAGCCGCCGGTGCCGTCCTCCCACACCACAGGCTCCAGCACCAGCACCATCCCGGATTCCAGGACGAAACTCTCGTCGAACTCTTGCCCGAGATCTGTTCCGATCATGGGTATTTCGGCGGCGTTGACGCCGATTCCGTGACCGAGGTAGAAGTGCGGCAGCCACGGCTTGGTGCCGCCGTTCGCCTCGATCGCGATCCGGCCCAGGTCTGCCGCCGTCGCGCCGGCCCTGGCGACACCGAGCACTGCGCTCATGATCTCGAACCACTTGTCGAACTGTGCCTGCTGACGCGGTGACGGATCGCGGCCGACGATCCAGGTCCGCCCGAAGTCCGAGCAGTAGCCCTGAAAGGTGATGCTCACGTCGGTCCAGAGCACGTCACCCTCGGCCAACTCGCGTTCAGTGCTCAGCAGCGGCAGCGCGAGGTCGCCGTGGGTGGTCCACACGCCCTCGGCCTTGCTCGGCGGCATCACCTGCCAGATCGGCTCCAGCATGCTGGCCGTGGCCCCCAGCTCGAAGACGCGGCGCAAAAAGCTTGCTGACAAATCGATTTGGCGGATTCCTGGTGCCAGCCGCTTCTGGACCTCGACCATCGCCTCGTCGGTGATCCGGATCGCGGTGCGCATACAAGACAATTCGTCCGGCGTCTTCACCGACTTGGCGGCGCTGACGATGGCCACGGCGTCAGCCGGCGCACCGCCCGGGAACAGCAGCTTCGCGGCGCGCGACATGGCGCCGGTGAGCTCGTCGATCGCCACCACCGCCGTGGCCGGAACGAGGTCGGCCAGCCGGCGCGCGAAATGCTGTACCCCCTCGTCGAATTCGAGATAGACGGGCCCGTGCAAGTGGTCAGCGGGCAGGTCGGCCTCCTGCGCGGCGCCCTCGCGGAAGGGCAGGAACAGGTGCGGCCACTCGTCGTCGGCGAGCACCACGGCCACCGGCCGCTCGACGTAGGACAGCCCGGCGTCGCCGAGTGGCCAGTTGGCGCCGGTGGCGTAGACCACCGCGTTGTTGCCCAGCAGGACCATCGCGTCGACGCCACGCTGGGCCATCGCCACGCGCAGCCGCGCGCCCGTCTCGCGGCGCAGGCGAGCCAGGTCGGCCGTTTCGGGGATCACCAGGCCGGTGCCGGTGTCTGTGCCCGGTTGCGCGAGCGTCGTCACTACAGGCCCAGGAACTTCGTGACGTTGTCGCTGACGATCTTCACCGCGTTCTCCTTACCTACCGCGTCGACGACGGCCGCCAGCGACTTCTCGGAGTAGCCGTAGGTGCTTTCGTTGTGCGGGTAGTCGCTGGACCACATCACCTTGTCGACGCCGATCCGGTCGATCACCTCCAGGCCCAGCGGGTCCACCATGAATGAGGCGCTCATATGCGTGTCCCAGTAGTAGCGCACGTCGTGCTCGAGTGGCCGGTTGAACATGTGCTGGTAGGAGGCGACCAAATGTTCGGCGTCCTGCAACGCCCAAGGCACCCAGGCGATCCCGCCTTCGAACCAGCCGATCCGCAGCCCCGGGTGATCGTCGAGAATTCCGGAGAAGAGGTACTTTGCGAACTGTTCACGGAAGCCGTCGATGTTGATCATCATGCCGACCACGACGCTGTTGAACTGGCACGGGGTTTTCGGGGGGGTCTCACCGATGTGGTGGGTGACCGGAAGCCCGGCCGCTTCGATCTCGTCCCAAACCGGCTTCATGGCCGTGCTGCCGTAGTCGATGACGTTTCCGTCGTCGTCCTTACCCGGGTTCAGCGGCAGCAGAAATGTCTTGAGCCCCAACGCCTTCAACTCTTCCAAAGTCTTGCGGGTGCCCTGCGGGTCCCACCAGTTGATCAGGCCTGCGCCGTAGAAATGCCCGTTGGACTTCTCCTGCAGCTCCGCGATGTACTCGTTGTAGATGCGGAAGGTGAGCTCGCGAAGTTCCTTGTCCGGGTAGTGGAACAGCGCCAGGACCGCGTTGGGGAAGGCGAGCTCTTTGTCGACGCCGTCCTCGCGCAATTCCTGAATGCGGGCTTCGATGTTGGTGCTGGCGGCGCCGGGCAGGTCGTCGTACTGCATGAGGACCGCGCTGAAGTCGCCGGGCAGGAACGACTGCCCCCTGCGGCCGACCTGGTATGCGCCGTCCTCGTACCAGATGCGCGGCGCCTTGTCCTTGAGGTCTTCGGGGAAGCGTTCGTAGAAGATGTCGGAGGCCAGTGAAATGTGGTTGTCCGCCGAGAACACCTCCGTCCCGGCGGGCAGGCCGAGGTTGCTGTCGAGGGCGTGACCACGGCGATCCTTCGGTGCGCCAAAGCCTTTCGGCGGATACAGCGTACTTGTCATCGTTGACCTCTCGAATACTCTCGTGGGCTGAAAATCGGGGCTACCAGGACACCGGCAGTTCGTAGACGCCGTAGGCGAGTCGGTCGTCCTTGAACGGCACCTCCTCGATCGGAATGGCAAGTTGCAGGGTGGGAATGCGCCGGGCCAGCGTCTGGAACACGATCTGCAGCTCGGCGCGGGCCAGCTGCTGTCCCACACACTGGTGCCGGCCATAGCCGAACGCGACGTTGCGGTCCGCGTTGGAGCGGTGCACGTAGAGTCGCTCGGGTTCGGTGAACGCGTCCGCGTCCCAGTTGGCCGGTGCGAGGTCGATGATGATGCCCTCGCCGGCACGAATCGTCTCGCCGGCGATGTGGATGTCTTCGAGCGCGACGCGGCGTTGGCCGTTCTGGATGATGCTGAGGTAGCGCAGCAGCTCTTCCACCGCACTGGCCACGATTTTCGGGTCTTCGGCATCGCGGATCACGGCCAGCTGGTCGGGGTTCACCAGAAGCGCGAGCACACCGAGCCCGATCATGTTGGCGGTGGTCTCGTGGCCGGCGATGAGCAAGCCGGTACCCAGCTGCGCGGCTTCCTTGATGCTGAGCTCACCGGCCTTTACCCGCTCGGCCAAGTCCGAGACGGCGTCTTCGGCCGGGTTTTCCATCTTGGTTTCCACCAGCTGACGCAGATACTTATGCAGGCTCATCGCGCCCTTGGCGGTGTCCTCACCGGTGGCGTAGCGCGCCAGCCCGATGTTCGCGTGGTGCTGGAACATCGCGGCGTCCCCGTAGGGCACCCCGAGCAGCTGGCTGATCACCAGGGACGGCACCGGCAACGCGATCGCGGAGACGATATCGGCGGGCTGCGGGCCGGCCAACATCGCGCCGATGTGCTCGTCGGTGATCTGCTGGATGGACTGGCGCAAACCCTCGACGCGCTTGAACGTGAACGGCTTTGACAGCATCCGCCGAAATCGGGTGTGCTCCTCGCCGTCGGCGGTGAAGACCGAGCGAGGGCGCTTGTCCACCGTCGCCAACATGCCTTCGTTCCAGTGCGGAAAGCCCGGCACCCGGTCGTCGACGCTCACCCGGGAATCGGAGAACAGTTCGCGGCACTGCTCGTAGCCCGTGATGAGCCACGGGGTGCTGCCGTCCCAGATCCGGACCCGCGACAGGGGTCGCTCCGCGGCCAGCGCCATCACGTCGGGGGGCGGGGCGAACGGGCAGCCCGCCGCCCGGGCCATCGGATACTCCGGGATCGCCGCGTCCGTCCCGGCGCTATTGCTGGTCAGAACCTCCGACATCTCATTCCTCAATCTGGATCGCTTGAGCCGGGCACGCCGCGACGGCGCGGCGCGCGCCTTCGGCCTGATCGCCGGTCGGGTGCTCGCTGAGCAAGACGACGACGCCGTCGTCGTCGCGCTGGTCGAACACCTCGGGCGCATTCATGACGCAGTTCCCCGACGAAGCGCAAATGTTCTGGTCGACGATCACTTTCATCTGCACACTCTTCACTCGTACGGCGTGACGGGCGCCAGCCAAAGGCCCACGATCGCGTCGGTGAGCCCGGATGCCGCGGCCCGCCACGGGCGATGGGATGTCAGAGTGCCCGCGGCGAAGGCGCGTTCACGGTCGGCGCAGGTGTGCATCAACAGGTTTCGGGCCATGATGTTGCGCTCGAAATGCACGTCGGCCGGCAGGTTGGGCAGGCAGCGGTTGAAGCCGTTGACGACCTGGACCAGCGACGGCGAACTGAGCGCGCCCTTGACGACGATGTTGTAGTACGCCGGATCCGTCATGGCCTGCGCGGCGAAGCGGGCATACCAGGTCGGATTCCCGAGCTGCTCCAGGTGATCGGTGAGCGGGCGCACCAAACAAGCCACCCAGGAGCGCAATTCGCCGGGATCACCCGAGGCCAACAGGTCGGACACCATCTGTTCGCGAAGCTGCTCGACGGGTCCGCGGTGCTTGTGCTCGATCGCTCGCACCAGGTCGGCCTTGGTGCCGAAGTGGTAGCCGACGGCGGCGTTGTTGCCCTGGCCCGCGGCCTCGCTGACCTGCCGGTTGGACACCGCGAACATGCCGTGCTCGGCATACAGGCGCTCGGCAGCCACCAGGATCGCTTCCTGGGTAGAGGTGGCCCGCTCCGTGCGAACGGTCTTTCCGGCCGTGGTCATTGGGCCAGTCAACCGCGCCGCGCGGTTTAAGTCAAGCGATTGATTTAAATTGGAGCATCCCCAGCGGTCTGGCCCGTCGGTGATGTCAGGTGCGCTTGCGGGACCTGATCACCTTGCCCGCCACCGTCCCGCCGTCGACCGGGAGCACGGTCCCGGTCACATAGCGCGACCGGTCGGTGGCGAAATACAGCGCCGCCTCCGCGATGTCGTCGGGGGTGCCCTCGCGTTTGAGCGGACGGTCGTCGCGCATGCCCTGGCGGATCCGCGCCTCGAACTCCTGGAGCTGCTCGGGGTCCATGCCGGCCGCGGACTTGCCCAAAATCGGCGTCGGGATGCCGCCCGGCGCGATGGCGTTGACCCGAATCTCGTGGTAGGCCAGCTCAATTGCCGCAGCCTTGGTGAATTGGATGACCGCCGCCTTGGACGCGCGATAGATCATCACGCCGCCGCCGGCCTGGAGGCCGCCGATCGAAGTGATGTTGATGATCGACCCACCCCCGTGTTCGGCCATGTGCCGCGCGGCGTCCCGGGTGCCCGCCATCACGCCGAGCACGTTGACTCCCATCACGCGGTGAAAGTCGCTGAGATCGTCGTCGAGCAGCCTGCGCAACGGGCTGGAAATCCCGGCGTTGTTCACCATGACGTGCAGGCCGCCGAACGTCTCGACGGCACCGGACACCAGCGCCGTGACCTGCTCGGGGTCGGAGACGTCCGTCTGCCGGAAGGCGGCGTCGGGACCGAGCGACGCCGCCAGCGCCTCCCCGCGGTCGGTCTCGATGTCGGCGATGACGACCTGCGCGCCCTCGGCCACAAACCGCTCCGCGAGCCCGCGGCCGATGCCGGACGCCGCGCCGGTGACGACGGCGACCGTGCCGTCCAATTCGTTAACCACCCGACGAGTTAATCGGCGGATGCCGCGTTAAGTCAACCAACTGATTTAACTATGGGCCTGGCGTAGTCCCCAGAGTTCGGTATGACCGGCCCTACCCGGGGTTCCACCCCGTCGACATCTGCGACATGCTGAAGGCCGGTCGGTCAGCAAACGCGAAGGGCGTGATCATGAAGGTGTTGGTAATCGGTGGTAGCGGGCTGATCGGCTCACAGGTCGTCACCAATCTCACCGAGCTGGGACACGATGCGGTCCCGGCATCGCCACGGACGGGCGTGAACGCCGTGACCGGTGAGGGTGTTGCCGGCGCCGTCGCCGGAGTCGATGCGGTCGTGGACGTGTCCAACTCGCCATCCTGGGCCGACGACGACGTCCTGAACTTCTTCACCACGTCCACCCGCAACCTGCTGGAGGCGGAGCGGGCCGCGGGGGTGCGGCATCACGTCGTCCTGTCGATCGTGGGCGCCGACCGGGCGGCCGAAAGCGGCTACATGCGAGCCAAGGTCGCACAGGAAGAGGTGGTCGTAGAATCGGGATCGCCGTATTCGGTCGTACGGGCGACTCAGTTCTTCGAATTCATTGGCGGCATAGCCGATTCGTTCGCCGACGGTGATACGGTGCGCGCCCCGCACGCGGCGTTCCAGCCCATCGCCGCCGCGGATGTGGCGTTGGCGGTCACCCGTGCGGCGACGGGCGACCCGGCCAACCGGGTGATCAACATCGCCGGTCCGGAAAAGCAAGGTATGGATGACTTCATCCGGACCCGGTTTGCGGCGACGGACGACGCGCGCACGGTGGTGACGGACAACGACGCTCGTTATTTTGGTGCCGTGCTCGACGACCGCAGCATCGTTCCCACCGATGACGAAGACGCGGTCGTCTACCCCACCACGTTCAGCGACTGGCTGGCCGCGCAGACACCGCGCTCTGCCCGATAGCGGCCACTCCGATGAAGCGCCGCTCGGTCCACATACGTTCGGGCGCAGCCACACTGACGTCAAACGGGCGCTGCTCCCGCGGTGCCGGTGCGGCGCGCGATTGTCGGGAGGTCTAGCGCGGCGGTTGCGCTCCGCCTAGCATCCAAGCACGTGAACGTTGGGGGTGGGCCGAAGACGAGGAGCACCGTGCAACCCGCAAGTGGCGTTCCCTTCGACAGAGCCCTGCTCACCAGGCGCGGTTTCATGGCCGCAGGCATCGCCGGCGGCCTGGCGCTGGCGGCGTGCGGTCACTCCGAGCCTGAATCGTCGGGCGGCGCCCGGATGGCCGCCGCCATCGCCGCGGCCGAGGCCGCGCGGCCGCACAGCGGCCGCACCGTCACCGCCAGCCTGGCGCCCCAGCGGGTCCGGGTCGACCTGGGCGGGCCGGTCGTCAGCACGTTGGCCTTCGCCGACAGCATCCCGGGCCCGGTGCTTCGCGCCGGCATCGGTGACGAGGTCGCGGTCACGGTGTCGAACCGGCTCGATCATCCGACGTCGGTGCACTGGCACGGGATCGCCCTGCGCAACGACATGGACGGCGCCGAGCCGGCCACTCCCTACATCCCGGCCGGCCACGACTTCACCTACCGCTTCTCCGTGCCCAACTCGGGCACGTACTGGGCACACCCGCACACCGGCCTCGACGAGGACACCGGCCTTTACCTGCCATTCATCGTCCACGACCCGACCGAGGGCAACTACGACGCCGAATGGATCGTCGTCCTCGACGATTGGACCGACGGCGCCGGAAAGAGTCCCCAACAGCTCTACGGCGAACTGAACAACCCGAACAAGACTGCGCGGCCCACGCCCGAGATGACGACTGACACGACCTCGAGCGCGCCGGGGCCCGGCGCCGGCAGCGTCGGCACCAGCGAGCTACTCGGCGGCGACGCCGGAGACATCGCCTACCCCTACTATCTGATAAACGGACGAATTGCCGCTTCCCCCACAACGTTTCATGCGAAGCCTGGTCAGCACATCCGGATCCGCTTCATCAACGCCGCCTCCGACACCGCCTTCCGGGTCGCGCTGGCCGGCCACCCGATGACGGTCACGCACACCGACGGCTACCCAGTGGTCCCCGCGCAGGTCGACGCCCTGCTGATCGGGATGGCCGAACGCTACGACGTCACCGTGATCGCCGCGGACGGCGTCTTCCCACTGGTCGCGCTCGCCGAAGGCAAGAACGGCCTGGCGCGCGCGCTGTTCGCCACGGCCGCGGGCGCCGCGCCGGACCCGCAATTCCAACCGGGCGAACTGACCAAGCGGGTGGGCACCGTCGAGATGTTCACGGCCACAACGCCGGTCAACCTGGGACGTCCGGACCCCGACCTCAACCTGCCCGTGGTACTGGGCGGCAACATGATGCAGTACAACTGGATGATCAACGGGGTGCCCTACGGCGGGACGAATCCACTGCACGTGCGCCAGGGGCAACGGCCCACCATCACTTTCGACAACACCACGATGATGTACCACCCAATTCACCTGCACGGGCACACGTTCCAGGTGATCAGGGCCGACGGAAGCCCGGGTGCGCGCAAGGACACCGTCATGGTGCTGCCCAAGCAGAGGCTTCTCGCCGCTCTGGTCGCCGACAATCCCGGCACCTGGATGATGCACTGCCACAACACCTATCACCAGGTGGCCGGGATGATCACCCGGCTCGACTACGCCTTCTGAGCGCTCAGGCCGAGCCGAGGAAATCCAGCAGCAACTGGTTGACCACCGAGGGCTGCTCGATCTGGGGACAGTGCCCGGCCGCATCGACCACGACGGAGCGGGCGCCGTCGATCTGCTTGGCGATCTCGGCCGCCCAGCCGGGCGGAAGCAGCTTGTCCCCTCCCCCTTCGACGACCAGCGTCGGCACGCCGATACGTTCGTAGGCTCGCGCGGTCGACGGGGTCGCCGACGGCGTGGCACCGGGACGGCGAAACCTGGCCGCGGCGATGGCCTCCCACGCCCCCGGCGCCGTGCTCGACAAGTGGCGGCGGCGCACGTAGCCGTCGTCGGCGGGATAGCGGGCGTCGAAGAACAGGGCTTCGACGATGCGGCGCATGGCCGGCAGCGTCGCGTCGTAATTCTGCAGCGCTTCGAAGTGCTCGTTCTGCTGGATCTCGCCGCCGCCGCAGATGATCACCAGGCTGCGCGCCGGCAGCAGCGGTGTGTCCGACGTGGCGTCGGTGAGCAGATTGATGGCTCCCATCGAATTGCCGACAAAGTGCGCCGAGCCGACACCGAGCGTTTCGCAGAACCGCGCCACATGCCGGATCCGCATGCCGCGGCCGTCGACGAAGTCGATGACCTTCGCGGACTCCCCGAAGCCCAACTGGTCGGGCGCCAGCACCCGATAGCGCGCGGCGAGCGCGTCGATGTTGCGTTCCCAGCCCAGCTCCGCGCCGGCGCCGAACTCGCCGCCGTGCAGCAGCACCACCGGGTCGCCGTCGCCCGCTTCCAGATAGCCGGTGGTCAGCCCGTCCACCGAGAGGGTTTGGCGCCGCATCATTTGATCGCGATCGGGTTCACCGGTGAGCCCACTGCCCCAACGAATCTCAGCGGTGGCGCGATGAGCTGAAACTCGTACACCCCGTCGGCGGCGCAGTCGGCCGCCAGTGTGGTCAGGTCCCAGTACTCGCCGAGCATCAGCCCCATGTCGCGCAGCGTCAACAGGTGGAAGGGCAAGAACACGCCGTCGATCCCGGACAGCGGGTCTTCGACTTGCAGGTTGTCGGACGCAACGGCGGCGATCTCGTGATCGTGCAGCCATTGCGCGCATCGCCAGTCCAGGCCGGAGTACCACTCGGTCTTGTTTCCCGTCTGCAGGTACCTTGTCCACCAGCCGGTTTTGATGAGCAGGATGTCTCCGCGCCCGATGGTTACGCCCTGCGCGCGAACGACATCGTCCAATTCCTCTGGGGTGATGGGGTTTCCGTGCTCCAGGAAGACCTCCGCACCGCGATGGCGCACTAGATCCAGCAGCACGCCGCGTGAGGTGATGCCCTTGCCGTCCACCTTCTCGATGCCCAACCGGCGGGCGCCGAGGCTGGTCACCGAGCCCGCCGGGATCCCGTTGTAGAGCTGGTCGTCGTAGTAGACGTGCGACAGCGCATCCCATTGGGTTGCCGCCTGCAAGGGCATGATGATCATGTCGTCGTTGAACCGAAACAGGTTGTCGACGAAGTACGGGCCCATCTGCGCGGCCGTCGGGTTGCGGCTCCAGTCCGGCCCGTACCGGGCCAGCGTGTCCGCGTCACCGCCGTCCACCGTCATGACGTGGATCGGGTTGTGGCGAAAACCGAAGGCGCCCTGCGGCCCCGACGAGCCGAAGTCAACGCCGAGCGGAAACACTTTGCCGTGCCGGACCAGACTCGCTGCCTGGGCGACCTTATCCTCGGTGATGAAGTTCAGCGTGCCGAGCTCGTCGTCATCACCCCAACGGCCCCAGTTGCTGACGTCGCGGGCGGCCCGGCGAAAGTCGGTCACACTGGCCACGGAGCACGCCCTTCCTCGAGTTCACCCGCGATTGCGGCACCCACATTTCCGCCGTCGACCCACAACACCTGGCCCGAAATATAGCTGGCGGCATCGCTATTCAGGAAGAGCAGTGCCGAGGCTTGCTCGGCGGGACCGGAGACGCGCCCCAGCGGCTTGGGGATGTCGTCCAGAAAGCCCTGTCCGTAGGCCGTGCGCAGCTGGTCCAGGATCGGCGTCTCGGTCACCCCGGGGCCGGTGCAGTTGATGCGGATTCCCCGTGCGCCCAGTGGCGTCGCGCTGCGCATGGTGTACAGGATGATCGCTTCCTTGGACAACTGGTAGCCGGCGCCCAGCGCGTCGGGATGCCGGGCGCACCAGTCGATGCCCTCCCGCATCGTCGCGGTGTGCAGCAGCGGCGCCACCTCCGACAGGTGCTCCCGGTATCCGGCCGCGGCAAGCGACGACACGCACACGATGGACGACCCCTCCTCCATCTTCGGAATCAGCGCCTCGGTGGCTTCGCGCATGCCCAAGAAGTTGATCGTCACGACCAGTGGCGGGTCGCCGATCCCCGACGACACGCCCGCAACGTTGAACAGCGCATCCACTCGACCGGTGACCGCGGCGACGGCCGACTCGATCGATGCCTGATCGGCCAGGTCGACCTCACGGAACTCGTCGATCGCGAAATTCGGTCGGCGCTTGTCCAAGCCGATCACCTCGGCGCCGAGCCCGGTGAGCTGCCGCACCACGTGTTCGCCGATGCCGGAGGCACATCCGGTCACCACCGCACGGCGGCCGTCGTAGCGCCACAGCTTGTCGATCTCCAGCAACGCTCGCCCCGACATTCTTCCGACTCAGGTGCCGACCGGCACTACTTCTGCTGTTCCTTTGCGCGCTGGGCGGCCTGTACCCGGCCCTCGTTGATCTCGGCCATGGCTTCCGGTATCTCGCTGGCGGTGAACTTACCGCCGCGACCGGTCGGGAGTCCGCCGAACGAGTAGTTCTCGTCGAACTGCGGTGCGCTCGATTTCGGCCGTCGCTCCTCCACCTTTTCGATGACAGGCTCGAGCCGTTTCGCCTTTTCCGCCACGGCCTTCGCGTCCCGCTCGATGAATTCGGGCAGCACCTCTTTGCCCATCAGCTCGATGGACTCCATGGTGCCCTCGTGGCTGCGCGGGTTGAGTAGCAAGATGATCTCGTCGACGCCACTTTCCTCGTAGCCGCGCAGGAACTCGCGCACCGTGGCCGGCGAGCCGATGGCACCGCGACCGGGCCCGTACGCCAGGGTCGGATCTTTTTCCACCTCTTCGAGATAGCGCTGCCAGACCCCGGTCCGGCCCGGCGTGTGCACTCCGGTCATGTAATAGTGCATGATTCCGAACGAGAAGAACCCGCCGCCTTGTCCGAGCCGCTGCAGGGCCTGCTCGTCGGTCTTGGCCACCATCATGGACAGGTCTCCGCCGATGGCCAGGATGTTCGGGTTGATCCGTGGGGTGACCGGGGTGCCGTTCTCCTCGAACTCCTTGTAGTAGCCGTTGACCCGCTCGGTCAGCGGCCCGGGACCGGTGTAGGCGAAACTCAATGCGCCGATGGCCTTTTGGGCCGCCATTTGCACGCTGGCCGGCCGGGTGCAGGCGACCCAGACCGGGGGGTGCGGCTTTTGCAGCGGCTTGGGGACGACGTTGCGCGCCGGCATCTGGACGTGTTCGCCGTCGAAGCCGGTGAACGGTTCCTCGATCATGCAGCGGATCGAGACCTCGAGGGCCTCTTCCCACTGCGCCCGCTTGTCGGCGGGATCGATGTTGAAGCCGCCGAGCTCACCGACCGAGGACGACTCGCCGGTGCCGAATTCGACGCGGCCGTTGGAGAGCAGGTCGAGGGTGGCGATGCGCTCAGCCACCCGCGCCGGGTGGTTGACCACCGGCGGCAGGTGCATGATGCCGAACCCCAGCCGAATGTTCTTGGTCCGCTGGCTCGCCGCGGCCAGGAAGATCTCCGGTGCCGTCGAGTGGCAGTACTCCTCGAGGAAGTGGTGCTCGGTCAGCCACACCGTGGAAAAACCCGCCTTGTCGGCGGCCTCGACCTCGTTGAGACAGTCCTGCAGCAGGACGTGCTCGTCGTCGGGCGCCCAGGGCCGCGGCAGAGCGAATTCGTAGAACAGTGAGATTTTCATCGTTACCTCCTATGAGTTTTAAGGGCTCGGTTGGCTGCTTGGGCCGCAACGTGTTTCGCAGCGACATAGCCGAAGGTCATGGCCGGCCCGATAGTTGCCCCCGCGCCGGCGTAGCTGCGGCCCATCACCGGCGCGGCGGTGTTGCCGACCGCGTACAGCCCGGGAATCGCGCTGCCGTCGGCCCGCAGCACCCGGGCGTGTTCGTCGGTCAGCAGTCCACCGGACGTCCCGAGGTCCCCGAGCACGATCCGGAAGGCGTAGTACGGCGGATCGCCGAGCGGATACAGGTTCGGGTTGGGCAGCGTGTGGTCGCCGTAGTAGTTGTCGTACACGCTGTCGCCGCGGTTGAAGTCGTCGTCGTGGCCCTTGCGGGCGAGTTCGTTGAAGCGGCGAGCGGTTTCGGCGAGCCGGCCGGCGGGCACGCCGATCTTGGCCGCCATTTCGCCCCACGTCGTGGCCGATTTGACCACGCCGGATTCCAGCCAGGCCGGGGGGATCTTGCGGCCGGTGGGCACCGGAGCGCCCGGGATCTTGGGTATCGGAAGGTGTCCCGCGACGACGTAGCGGTTGAACGATCGGTGGTCGGTGATCAGCCAGCACGGGATATGGGTGACGCCGGACCTCTGGCCCTCGATCATGGCGTGGCCGAAGTCCATGTAGGGGGCCGCCTCGTTGATGAAGCGCTCGCCCGCACCGTTGACGATGAACTGCGCGGGCATCATTCGTTCGTTGAGCATGAACTGCATACGCCCGCCCGGCCACTGAATAGCCGGGAACCACCAGGCCTCGTCGAGCAGGTCCGTTGCTGCGCCGACCTTTTGGCCGGCGCGGATGCCGTCGCCCATCGCCGCGGGGTTGCCGAAGCTCCAGTCCTGGTCCACCTCGGGCAGAAGTTCTTTGCGCCACGCGAGGTCGTGGTCGAATCCGCCCGACGCCAGGATGACGCCCCGGCGCGCGCCGACCCACTGCGGCGTGCCCCCGCGTTCCACCACCGCGCCGGTGACCGACCCGTCGGCGTCGGTGAGCAGGCGCGCCATCGGCGACTCCAGCCAGAGCGGGACACCACGTTCCCTCAGCGCCAGCCGGAGCCGCGCGGCCAGCGACTGTCCGATCGCCGCCATCCGCTCGCCGAGCACCCTCGCCCGGGCCATCCGCGCAATCAACTTGAGCAGCACCCCTTTGCCCGCCCATGACTGCCTGATCCGGTAGAACGTGCGTAGATCCTTGGGCCCCAGCCAGATTCCCTTCGGGGCGAGGGCCAGCGGTTGCAGCAGCTTCTGCTCGTCGGGGCCCAACGTGCGAAGGTCGATGGCGGGCACGTTGATCGTGCTGCCGAGTTCGGAGCCGCCGGGCAGTTCGGGGTAGTAGTCGGCATAGCCGGGCTTCCAGACGAATTCGAACCATCCGGACAGCTGCTCCAGAAACTGCAGCATCTGCGGGGCGGCCTCGACGTACTGCCGTATCCGCGCTTCGCTCACCAGGCCGTCGGTGATCCGCAGTAGGTATTCCACGACGGCTTCGGGCGCGGGTACGTATCCTTCCCGACGCTGGGCGGGGGCCCCGGGCACCCAGATGCCGCCGCCCGACAGCGCGGTGGAACCCCCGAAGTGCGGGGACTTTTCGATCACCAGCGCGTCAAGCCCGGCGGCCTGCGCCGTCAGCGCGGCCGTCATGCCACCGCCGCCGGACCCGACGATGAGCACGTCGACAACGTGGTCGAAGCCGTCCAGCGCGGCCGTCATGCCGGAACCGCCGTTCGGATGGCGAAACCGGCGATCAGTTCGGGCGCGGGTTGGTAGTAACGCTTGGTGGTCTCGTAGGGGCCCGCGGCGTCCAGCGCCGCGAACGCCGCCACCCAGGTGCGGATTTCCTGCGCGGAGCTGCCGCCCTCTTGGGCCACAAATGAACTCGACCACCCGTCCAATTCGCTCAGCCGACCTCGGTCGACGATGTCCAGGAAGCGGCGGTCCCACGACGGGTTGAGTGCCTGCAGCTCGCTGTCGCCCGCGGCGAAACCCCTTGCCGCGTCGATGACTGCGGCCTGCCGCGCCTGCCGCTGCTCGGGTGTCATGGGCCGGCCGTGCACGATCCGCTCCAGCACCGGCGCGGGCGCGGTGGCCAGGGTCGGCACCGGCGGGCTGTGCGAGAGCCCGCCCGATCCCAGAATGAGAACCCGCTTGTCGAGGGTGCACAGGAAGTCGCCGACGGCGGCACCCAGCGCGCGGCAGCGACTCATCGGGCCCAGCGGCACACCGATGGCGTTGACGAAGATCGGTATCACCGGGCGCGCGGTGGCGTCACCGAAGAGCTTCTCCAGCGGCTGGACCGTGCCGTGGTCCACGTCCATGCTGGCCGATACCGCGATGTCGACGCCCGCGTCGAGGACCGCCTGCACGCACTCGGCGGCAAGGGTTTCCGGCACGTTCAGCGGGCCGGCGTGGGTGCCGTAGTCGCCCACCCCGCAGGCGCTGGTGCCGATGCAAAAGGGTGGCATCACCTTGTAGAAGAAGCCGTTGTAGTGATCCGGAGAGAAGCTGACCACCAGTTCGGGGTCGTATTCTTCGACGAAGTCCCGCGCCTCGGCGATCGCGCCGCCGATGTCTTCAAGCAGGGCCTGCGACGGCCCCGGAAGATTCAGGAGCGGGCTGTGCGACATACAGCACAGAGCCAGTACCACTTTGCGGATCACCCCCTCGCGGCGTGAGGGTGAGGGCGTCGAGCAGTGCGGCGCTCAGGTCGGGTGCGCGTTGAGCGATGCACGCCCCTGCGATGCAGCGGTCGGGGCGCAGGAATAGCACCGACTCGCAGTGCGTGTCGAACCAGGACTTCAGCCCACCGTGCCGATCGCCCACCACCATGACATCGGGGTCGTCGTGTCCGGCCCAGTGCAGCTGGGTCACCGGCCGGAGCGTGAAGAATCTGGCGCCCAAGGCTTTCCAGTCCTCGAACGCCGCCTCCCCGAGAATCTTGCGGGGGTTGTTGTTCCAGCACAGCACTGCGAACCACGACCCGAGCACGTCGTCGAGCAATACGTCCTGGCGATCCCGGGTGTCGACGCGCGGCTGGATGAACAGCGTTCCCACCGGTGAGTCGGCGCGGCCGGACGCCGCGTGCACGACGGCCCCGTGCTCGTAGCGCGGCATCGGCTTGAACCGCATTTCCAGCACATATCGCTTGAGTGACGGCACGATTGACGCCGAGCGCACCAGGAGGTCTCGTGCGGTCGCAACCCTGCGGTTGGTCGGCGAGATGACCCGGCCCACCATGGTGGACAGGTCGATCATCGCTCGGGCGTGCTTGCGGCGTTCCACGTCATAGGTGTCCAGCAGCTTCTCGTCGGCGCGACCGCTCACCACCGCGGCGAGCTTCCAGCCCAGGTTCGCCGCATCCCGGATCCCGCTGTTGTAGCCCTGCCCCTGCCACACCGGCATCAGGTGGGCGGCGTCCCCGGCGAGCAGCAGCCGGCCCTGGCGGAACGCGCCGGCGATCCGCGAGTGGTGGGTATAGACCCGGCGCCGGATTACGTCGACACGCTCGGGGTGGGGCACCATCCGCGCCAGCATCTGCGTCAGGAAGGCCGGATCTTCGGCCTGCTCATCGGTCTCGTCGGCATGAATCATGAACTCGAAGCGGCGAATTCCGTGAGCGATCGAGATCGAGGCGTACGGGCGTTCGGGGTCGGCGCCGACCTCGCTGTTCGGGTGCCCCAGCGGGTCGTTGGCGACGTCGACCACCAGCCAGCGCGTCGACGACGTGGTGCCGTCGAACGATACGCCCATCACCCGGCGGGTCATGCTGCGGCCGCCGTCGCTCCCGACCACATAGCTCGCCCGCACCCGCGAACTGTCGCCGTCGTTGCCCGCGCCGCCGCCGAGTTCGACCGTCACCCCGTCGGCGCCTTCCCGGCATGCCGTCATCGGACGTCCCCACCACACCCGGACGTGCTCAAATCTGTCCAGGCCGGAGAGTAATTCAGCATCGACGAGCGGTTGCACGAAGCCATTCCGCTTCGGCCAGCCGAAACGTGCGTCCGGCGGCGCCATTTCGGCGAGCACTCGGCGCTTGGCATCGACGAACCGCAGTATCTGGTTGGGCACGGTGTGCGGCAGCACCCGTTCGGCAAGCCCGATCGACTGGAAGGTGCGCAGCGCCTCGTCATCCAGTCCCACGCCGCGGGGGTAGTCGATGAGGCTGTTCCGCTCGTCGACCACTATCGTCCGGATACCTTGCAGGCCAAGGATGTTGGCGAGGGTCAGGCCGACCGGGCCCGCGCCCACCACGAGGACGTCGGTCTCGATGTCAGGAACCTCCTGCCCCGCGGCGACCATCATCGGTCCAGCAGGAAGTCGAGATGCAGCCGGTTGAAGGTCTTGGCGTCCTCGTACTGCGGCCAATGACCGCAGCCGGGCATCACCTCGAAGCGCGCATCCGGGATCATCGAGGCCATGCGCCGCCCCTCCGTCACGTCGGCGGTCGGGTCGTCACTGGTCCACAGCACCAGCGTCGGAGCGATGATGGACCCGTACTCGTCCGGGCCGAGGATGTTGCGCGCGCGAATCTCGGGATCCTGCAACGCCATGATGTCGCTCATGGCCGAGACGAATCCCGGTTGGCGATACACCCACCGGCGGCTGGCGACCAAATCGTCGTAACCCTTGGACTTGTCGGCCATCAGCCATTTGATGCGCGCCTGCACCGTTTCCCAGGTCGGGTCCTCAGCGGCCGCCATGGACAGTGTGATGATCCGTTGCATCACCACGGGATCGGCCTGCGAACCGCCGGCGGTGTTGAGCACCAGTCGCTCGACCACATCCGGGTGGTCGACCGCGGCGCGCGCGGCCACCCAGCCCCCGAGCGATTCGCCGCTGAGGTAGGCGCGGTTCACGCCGATGGTGCGCAGCACGGCCATCAGGTGCTCGACATAATGGGCGACTTCGAGTGGATGCCCCGGCTTGTCGGTGTAACCGTGGCCCAGCATGTCGATCGACCAGGTCCAGAAGTGCTCGGCGTGCGCGCCGAGGTTGCGCACGTAGGCCTCGGCGTGCCCGCCGGATCCGTGCAGCAGCACCAGCACCGGTTTGCCGGGATCACCCGCGCGCAGGTAGCGGGTCCGTATCCCTCCGGCGTCGAGGTAGCCCTGCTCGAACGCGACGCCCTGGAGATCGCTCCAGATGCTCTCGAACTCCGCCACGGTGCTCTCCGGCCTCCAGATCGGGGAAATCTCGTCCTCGTTTTGGGCGTATGTGTGCTAATATCGCACACTGATGTGCGTTATATATAGAGCTTGGCTCTCGGGGGAAGGTCTGTCAAGGCCGTGACGGGGTCCAATACCGGTTCGCAGACCCTGGCCAGGGGGCTGACCGCGCTGCAGGTGGTGGCGGATTCCCCGGGTGGACTGACGGTGCAACAGCTCGCCGACCAGGTCGGGGTGCACCGCACCATCGCGTATCGGTTGCTGACGACGTTGGCCGAATTCCGGTTGTTGGCCAAGGGAGACGACGGCCGCTACCGGCCTGCCGCCGGCCTGGCGGTGCTCGGCGCCTGCTTCGACCGCAACGTGCGCCAGGTCAGCCTGCCGACGCTGCGTGCCCTGGCCGACGAGCTCGGCACGACGGTGTCCCTGCTCATCGCCGAAGGCGACCAGCAGGTGGCGATCGCGGTGATCGTGCCCAGCCACGTCGCCTACCAGCTTTCCTTCCACGAAGGCAGTCGATACCCGCTGGAGCGCGGTGCCGCCGGGATCGCCCTGCTCGCCTGCATGCCTCCGCGGCCGGGCGAACGCGAGCTGGTTTCCCGTGCGCGCGAACGCGGTTGGGTGACGACCTACGGTGAGATCGAACCGAATACCTACGGCCTGGCCGTCGGGGTGCGCCGCCCGGCGCCCTCCCCGCCCACGTGCATCAACCTCATCTCGCACCGGGAAGACGTGGTGATGCGCGGAAAAGACGCGGTGGTCGAGGCCGCCAAACAGCTTTCCGAGCTACTGAGCTGAAGGGATACCAGTCCATGTCATGGGACCACGAAGTTGACGTCGTCGTGCTCGGCAGTGGCGGCGCCGGCCTCACCGCCGCGCTGACGGCGGTCGTCGCGGGCGCCTCGGTCGCGGTCTACGAAAAGGCCCCGACCGTCGGCGGGACCACCGCCGTGTCCGGCGGCATCGTGTGGATCCCCGCCCACAACCGTTCTCCCGACGGCGAATTGACGCCCGCCGACGCGTTGCGGTACCTGCGGGCCCAGTCGCTCGGTTCGATGGACGACGAATTGGTCGAAACGTTCGTGCGCACCGGGCCTGCGATGCTCGATTTCATCGAGGCGCACAGCGGCCTTCAGTTCGAGATCGCGACCGGCTTCCCTGACTACCGCCCCGAGTTGCCGGGCGGGCGGCCGACCGGGGGCAGGTCATTGAGCGCGGCCCCCTTCGACCTGGCCCAACTCGGCGAATGGGCAACGCGGATAACGTCTTTCCCGGCCGACTGGTCCAACGTCGGCTTCGACGCCGAGACCAGGGCGCGCCTGCACGCGGCTATCGACGAGCGAACCAGCCACCTGTGCGTCGCCGGCACCGCGCTGATCGCGGGCCTCCTCAAGGGCCTGCTGGACGCCGGGGTCACCCCCCACACCAACGCGCGGGCCGAAGGCCTCATCGCCGAAAGCGGAGAGATCACGGGCGTGCGCGTCGCCGGGCCGGACGGGATCGTCCGTGTTCGCGCCCGGCGCGGGGTCATTCTGGGCACCGGCGGCTTCGAGTGGGATCCGGTTGCGGTGCAAGCCTTTCTGCGCGGGCCCATGCACGGCGCGGTCTCTCCGCCCAACAACACCGGCGACGGGCTTCGCATGGCGATGGAGCAGGGGGCCGAGCTGGCCAACATGGGCGAGGCATGGTGGGTGCCGATCGTGCAAATCCCGGGCGACGCCATCGACGGCAAGCCACGCAGCCGCAGCGTGCGCCTGGAGAGGACGCGGCCGCGCAGCATCATCGTCAACGCGGCCGGCCTGCGCTTCGTCAACGAGGCGTGCGATTACAACTCGATGGCCGGCGCCTTCCATTACCTGGATCCGCGCGGCGGCTACATCAACGATCGCGGATGGATGGTGTTCGATTCGATTCACCTGCGGCGCTATGGATTTCTCGGCATCGAGCCGGGACAGCCCGTTCCGGACTGGTTCTGCGAGTCGGCAGACCTCGCGGAGTTGGCCACCAAGACCGGTATCAATGCCGATGGCCTGACCCGCACGGTCGAGAACTGGAACCGTCATGTGGCCGCCGGCGCGGACCCCGACTTTGGCCGCGGCTCCAGCTCCTACGACGGCTACTGGGGCGACGACAGGGCCACCACGCCGGCCGGCAAGACACTGGGCCCCATCGACGCCGCCCCGTTCTACGCGGTGCCGGTGAGCATCGGTGCGATGGGCACCAAGGGCGGCCCGCGCACCGATCACGACGCCCGCGTTCTGCATGTCGGCGGCGAGCCGATACCGGGCCTGTTCGCCGCGGGCAACGCGATGGGCGGCGTGACCGGCAGAGCCTATGGCGGTGCCGGTGGAACCCTGGGTCCGGCAATGGTTTTCGGCTATCGCGCGGGCCACGCCGCCGCCACCGGGAAGTCGGTCGACCTGAAGTAGCCGGGGCCGCGCCCCGGACGATGGCCGCAACAGCACGCGGACCTGCTGGAAAGACAGCAACTCGACGTTCGCTACCGCCTACTGGTCAGCGACTGCGGTTGACGATGCAAGACGTTGCACGAGCGGCCAACAGGTGATTCCCAAGCGTGATAGCGCCGATGCCCGCGCATCTCAAACTCGCCCTATGCGAGTCTCCCGGCCCGCACGCGCGACCAACCCTTCAGCGGCACCTCCACGCAGACGTGGGTGCCTACCGAGGCGTCGAGAAAGACCAGAGTTCCCCCGGCTGCCTCCACCCGGGCCCGATGCGACGCCAGTCCGATGTGTCCCTCGCCAAGACGACGCACCACGGTCTCCTGGTGCAAACCCACGCCGTCGTCGACGACGTGCAACACGCAGGTCTGGTCGGTGATCCCGAGCACGACCGTCGCATGACGCGCCGCAGCATGTTGCACGACGTTGGACAGCAACTCACGCACCACGCCGAACATGACGGGATCGATGTCGCTTTGCGTCGCATAGTCGATCTCGGTGGTGATGTCGATGCCGGAACGTCGTGCGGTGAATTCCGCGAGTTGCTGCACCGCGGCGCCAAGCCCGACCTGCTCCAGCACCGCCGGATGCAGCTCGAAAGTGGCCTGCCGCAGCCGTTCCGAGGCCGTCTGCAATCCGGACATCGCCCGGCCGAAGCGCTCATCGCCGCCGAATTCCCCTTCCAATTCGACGAGCTCTTGGCGCACCGCCAGGATGTCCTGCAGCGGTCCGTCGTGAATGAATTCCGAGATCCGGCGCGCCGCCTCGTCCGAGGCGTTCATCGTCTGGGCGAGCAGTTCCTCTCGCAGGGCGCTCAGGCCGGCCACCGAGCGGGTGTGGCGCTCCTCAATGCGCACCACCAAGAAGGCTGCACAGCACAGGAATGCGTAAAGCAGGAACCGAAATCCCGCCTCCGGCAACCGGACCGCGCTCAACATCACCGGGTCTTGCAGCACGGCAATGGCGAACCCGAGCATGGAGAAGATCAGCACCACCGCCGCCCGACGCGAGGAGACGTCAAGCCCCAACAGGACCGGCAGCATCGCCATGATCAGCAGCGGATAGATCCCGTTGGTGGACAACAGCTGGAAGACGGTCAGCGCGACGATGTCGATGACGGTGAAGACAAACGGCTCCAGCCGGCCGAGCGCGACCAATCGGCCCATCCCGATCCATCGCCGGAATGGTGCGAAAGCCAACCCCAGCGCGCACAGTGCGACACAGGTGTACAGGACGATCAGCGCGCTCTGCTGCGCCCATTCCGTTCGGCTGGTACCGATGATCATCGCCGCGGCCATCAGGCCGACCACTCCGATGCGCAGCACCGCGCCGATGCGGTACGAGCGCAACTGGTGAACCGCGCGCACCCGTTGCAGCTCTGCGTCGCCGGCTACCGCCACCCGATCACCGTACTCATCCGCGTCCGCCGCCCCGAAGCAAACTGGAAAACCACTCATCATGCCGCCCGGAGAATGCGAACGGCGCTGGTGGGCAAACCGCTACACTCGTCGCCATGGTCGGCGCGGCTACCCCGGAAATGGTGCGGGTGGTTGTCGGTGACGATCACCCGCTGTTTCGCGAAGGCGTGGTGCGCGCGCTGTCGTCGAGCGGTTCGGTCGACGTCGTCGCGGAGGCGGAAGACGGCTCTGCGGCATTGGAATTGATCAAGTCGCACGTGCCGGACGTCGCACTGCTCGATTACCGGATGCCCGGCATGGACGGCGCCCAGGTGGCGGCGGCGGTGCGGGCCCAGGGATTGGCCACCCGCGTGTTGCTGATCTCGGCCCACGACGAGTCGGCGATCGTGTATCAGGCGCTGCAGCAGGGCGCGGCCGGATTCGTGCTTAAGGACTCGACGCGCAGCGAGATCGTCAAGGCCGTGCTCGACTGCGCACGGGGTCACGACGTGGTGGCGCCCACGCTCGTCGGCGGCCTCGCCGCGGAGATCCGGCAGCGCGCGGAGCCGTCGGCGCCGGTGCTGAGTGCGCGCGAACGCGAGGTGCTCAATAGGATCGCCCGCGGTCAGAACATCCCCGCGATCGCGGGTGAGCTCTTCGTGGCCCCGTCGACGGTCAAAACGCACGTGCAACGCCTCTACGAGAAGCTCGGCGTCAGCGATCGCGCGGCCGCCGTCGCCGAGGCAATGCGGCAAGGTCTGCTCAGCTAGCGGCCGGCCAGGGAGTTGACTCGGACGCGGACGGAATCTGCTGCGCGCGAACCAAAGCTCTCGCAACGACCATGGCCTCGGCCACCAGGTGGCGCGCCCGGCGTTCCACCTCGTCGAGGTGGTCGTCGTTGCCGCCGGCGGCGATCAGCTGCCGACGCGCGAAGACCAACGGGTCGACGGCAACGGGGTGATTCGACTGATAGGTGATCGCCTCGACCAGAGTAGGGCCGTCGCCGACGCCGGCCCGGCGCACCGCCTCGGCGACCGAGTCCGCCACCGCCACAACGTCCCTGCCGTCGACGGACAGCACGGACGTCGCGTCACAGTCGTACGCGCGCCGGCGCGCGCCCGTTGCGCCGCGGATGTTTTCCACCACGAACACCACCGGTAGCCGCCACTGCGCGGCGATTCCTGCGGCCGCGGTGAACTCGACGGAGTGCGCGTCGCGGTCTGCGATGACACACAGGCTGACCTCGCCGTCGCCGGCCAGTCGCTGGGCATTGGCGTCACCCAGTGCAAAGAGGATCGATTGGCCCAGAGCGGTCTCGTTGGCCAGCGCTCGTTTCCAGTCGGCGCCGCCGACCCGGGGCTTCGGGGCAATCGCTCCGGCTATGGCCGGGCCCAGCGGGAGCGCCAGGCTGACCTGCTGAGCGTGGCGAAAGTGCGCGGCGGCGGCGTTGACGAGGTCACCCGGCCGCAGAGCCGCCAACGTGCCGATGACCACCGCCTCTTGCCCGAATTGCCCCCGCGCGGCGTCGTCGATCAGGCCGTCGGCGCGCAGCTCCTCCAACGCCATGTCGAGCCGTCGCAGGACCCACATTCGCCGGTACAGCTCCAGCCGGTCGTCGCGAACCGGCGCCGCGGTCTGGGGGAAGTGAGTCATGCCGAGTCTCCTGCCTCTGATGCCATCTCGTTGGTGCCGACCCGCCGGAGATCCGGACGTACGCGTCGAGCACGAATGAAACGTACGGCGATCGCGCGGGCCGCACCTCCGCCGATCGGTCCGCAAAGGTGATGAATGCGCGTGTCCCCCAATCGGGGGACAGCGGGAGTGTCAATCCGTCCGGGACGAACGCGGTGCGATCAACCGGTCGGCGGCCGTGTACGGGTCCTGGTCGCCGTCGACCACCGCCGCGGCCAGCCGGTCGAGATCGGGCTGGGTGCGCAGCCGCGTCTGCGCCAGTGACAGGATCTGCGCTCGGGCGCGGGCCAGCCTGCGGTCACGACTGTCGGTGCGGCGGTGGTCCTCGATGACAGCCATCAGGTCTTCGATCCCCTCGCCGCGGGCGGCGATCAGCGAAACGATCGGGGCGCTGGTTTCTGCCCGAAGATCCCGCACCGTCTGTTCGGCGCCATCGCGGTCCGCCTTGTTGACCGCCACGATGTCGGCGACTTCCAGCACGCCCGCCTTGGCGGCCTGAACCGCATCGCCGGCGCCGGGATTGAGAATGACGACGGTCGGATCGGCGACGGCGGCGATCTCGATCTCGGACTGCCCCACCCCCACCGTCTCCAGCAGCACCACGTCGTAACCGATAGCGCCCAGCAGCCGGATGGCCGCCGGCACCGCGGCGGCCAGGCCGCC
Source organism: Mycobacterium sp. 94-17 (assembly GCF_035617725.1). Taxonomy (NCBI): domain Bacteria; kingdom Bacillati; phylum Actinomycetota; class Actinomycetes; order Mycobacteriales; family Mycobacteriaceae; genus Mycobacterium; species Mycobacterium sp. 94-17. Next base: position 392,347 of record NZ_JAPIYN010000001.1, on the reverse strand, counting down.
CAGATGCCCACGGGTGGCCACCGACCGGATGAGCACGTCGGAGTCGTTGATGTGCGCGGCCATTCGAATTCGGTCGCCCAGCAGCGCGCCGCCGCTGAACGGGGACGAGGGGTCTACCGCCAGCACCGCCACCCGGCAGCCGCGTTCACGGTAGGCGCCGACCAGCGCGGCGACCGTCGTCGACTTACCCGCGCCGGGCGGTCCGGTGATGCCGATGACCGGCCCCGTGCCTTGCGGTGCGGGACCGATGCTCGCCAAGACGTCGTCGCGCTGCTCACCCTCGACCAGGCTGAGCAGTCGGCCGGCCGCGCGGGGAGATCCGTTGCGGGCACGGGTAATCAGATCGTCGATGATCATGTTCGCGTCATGGGGTCGCGACCTCGATCACCGTCGCCGGGCCCATCCCGCCGCGGCTTCGGACACAGGTCTTCTCCGGGTTCGTCCAGCAGGCGCGTGCTTCGCGAGCCATTCGCACAGTCATGAGAACACTATTCTCTCAGCGGGAGATTGCGAGTTGCAAGGAGGGCCTTCGGTCATGGTCCGCGCACGGGTGCCCACGACTGCCTACACTTCTGCTGATGGCGGACGCGGCGACGGCACCGGACGGGACGATCGAGGTCCCGGGCGGCGAGATCTGGTTCACCCGCACCGGTGGCGGCGCGGGCCTTCCACTGCTCGTCATCCACGGCGGGCCGGGCTTGCCGCACGACTACCTGCGCTCACTGGCCCGGTTGGCCACGGAGCGCGAGGTGATCTTCTGGGACCAGCTCGGCTGTGGAAACTCCAAATGCCCACCCAATCGGGAGCTTTGGACGATGGATCGCTCGGTGGCCGAAGTGGACGCCGTGGTACGAAACCTCGATCTGGACCGCTTCCATCTCTTCGGTAACTCCTGGGGCGGAATGCTGGCCCAGCAGTACATGCTCGACGCGGCGCCCGCCGGCGCCGCGAGCCTGACCATTTCCAACAGCATCGCGTCCATCCCGGAGTTCGCGAAGATGGTGGCACGCTTGAAGTCCGAACTGGACCAGGCCACCCAGGCCGCCATCGATCGGCACGAGGCCGCAGGCAGCACGCACGCGCCCGCATATCAAGCCGCCATCCGCACCTGGAACGAAACCTACCTGTGCCGGGTACGCCCGTGGCCGCGCGAGCTCGAGGACGCGTTCCGGAACATGGGTGCCGAAATCTTCGAAACAATGTTCGGCCCCAGCGACTTTCACATCGTGGGGACGATCCGAGACTGGGATGTGCTCGATCGGCTCGGCGAAATCGCCCTACCGACGCTGGTGCTCGCGGGCAGGTACGACGAATGCGTGCCCGAGCACATGTGGGAGATGCACCAGCGCATCCCGGGGTCACGGTTCGAGTTGTTCGAAGCCAGCGCTCACATGCCGTTCATCGAGGAGCCGGACAAGTTTGATGCGGTGATGCGTGACTTCCTGCGTGCGCACGACGCCTGAGGCCTTCGAACGCTGCGACCTCAGTTCTTCTTGGCCGCATTGAATTTCGCGACGTTCGCCCGGAAGTCCTCTGTCACGAACGACTGGCTCTCGGCCGATAGCGCGTAGTCCAGGCTGGCCAGCACCGCCCGCTCCAGATGGATGTTGAGCACCCGTTTGGTGCTCTCCACCGCCTGCTGGGGCAGCGCCAATATCTTCTTGGCGCAGGCGATCGCCTCGGCGACGGGATCATCCGCGATGTGATTGGCCAACCCGAGCTCGACGGCGCGCTGTGCGGGGATGCGGGTGCCGGTCAGCGCGAATTCCTTGGCCAGCAGCAGGCTGATGTGCAGCGGCCAGGTCAGCGGCCCGCCGTCGGCGGCCACCAGTCCCACCTGCACGTGTGGGTCGGCCAGATAGGCGTTTTCGGCGATGTAGACGATGTCGCTGAGCGCCACCAGGCTGCAGCCCAGCCCGACCGCGGGGCCATTGACCGCCGCCACCACCGGGATTCGGCAGCGGGCCATGCCCAGCACGATCTCGCGCGCGTCCCGAATGGTTTTGGCGCGCAGCGCAGCATCGTTCGCCAGCTCGTCGAGATACGTGAAATCGCCGCCGGCCGAAAACGCCCGGCCGGCACCGGTGAGCACCGCGGCGCGGGCCGAGGGGTCATCGGTCAGCCGCTGCCACAGTCGCGCGAGCCCAACGTGCAGGTTGTCGTTGACCGAGTTGAGCGAATCCGGCCGATTGAGCGTGATGATGCGCAGCGGACCGTCTTCGGTAACGTCGATTTCGGTAGGCATGTCGTACACGTCAGACTCCTTCTATGGTCGTGACCCGCTTCACCCGGGCTCCGCCCGCGTTCGCGATCACTCCTTCTATGGTCGTGACCCGCTTCACCCGGGCTCCGCCCGCGTTCGCGATCACTCCGACAATCCCAGGATTCGTGAAGCGATGATGTTCTTCTGTATCTGTGATGTGCCGCCCATGACGCTTTGCGCCCGGCTGTACAGGTAGGCGCTGAGCAACTCGGGATCGCGCGTCCCCGCGACGGCGAGGGCGGCATGCCCAACGGATTGTTCGACCCAGGTCATCAGCAGCTTGTCCAGCGAGCCCTCCGAGCCGTGCGACACCCCGTCGAGCTGTTCGGACAGTCGCCGCCGCACGTGATGGGTCAACATATCCGACTGGACGGCGGCCCACGCCAGCTCTTGGGGTACTTCTCCCTCGTTGCGCGACAACAGCTCTCGCACCAACTTGCCGTAGCGGGCCGCATAGCCGAGAGTGGAGGGCTCGCGTTCGTGCCCGACGACGGTCATAGCCACGGCCCAGCCGTCGCCCGGAGCCCCGACCATCCGGTCGACAGGCACCGTCGCATCATCGAAGAACACCTGACCGAACTCGTTGGTGACCCCGTTGATCATCCGCAGCGGGCGCTGTTGCACGCCAGGCTGTTTCATGTCCAGGATGAATGCCGACAGGCCGCGGTGGCGCTTGGCGTCGGGATCGGTGCGGGCCAGCAGCAGACACCGGTCCGCGACGTCGGAGTAGCTGGTCCAGATCTTGTGCCCGTTCACCACGTAGTTGTCGTCCTCGAGGCGCGCGGTGGTGGTCAGCGACGCCAGATCCGAGCCGGCACCCGGCTCGCTGAAGCCCTGGCACCAGCGCTCGGTGCCGTCGATGATCCCGGGCAGGAACCGCTTTCGGAGCTCGTCGCTGCCGTGTGCGCCGATGCCGTACACCAGATACCCGACGCTGGGGCGCGGCGGCGCACCGGCACGGACCAGTTCCTCGTCGACGATCACGTCGTAAACCGGCGGCAAATCCTGGCCGCCCCAATCGCGTGGCCAGGACAGGCCGAAGAAGCCGTTCTCGTACAGGGCGCGGTGCCAGTCGGCCATGCGCAGCCAATACTCGTCGCCCGAGCCCGAGAACTCCTTGGCGTGTGCGGCCAGCCACGCGCGCAGCCGCTCCCGGAAGGCGGCCTCTTCGGGTGAGTCACGAAAGTCCAAGATCGATCTCCTTCAACGCAACCGGCCACAGCTCGGTCGAGGTCAGCGCCCGGCGCAGATAGACATGCGCCACGCATTCCCAGGTATTGCCGATACCGCCGTGCACCTGGATGGCCGTCTCGCAGACGGTGCGGGTGGCGCGCGCGCAGTAGACCTTTGCGATCTGGGCGGCCCGGATCGCCTCGGCGGAACTCAGTTCGTCGACGGCCCACGCAGCATGCCGCAACACGCTCACCGAGCCCTCGATCAGCGCAAGGCTTTCGGCCAGCAGGTGCGCGATGGCTTGATACGAGCCGATCTGCTTGCCGTACTGTTCGCGGATTTTGGCGTAGTCGCATGCGACGGCATGCGCGCCCCGGGCGATGCCCACCAGGTCCGCCGTCGTGGTGACCAAGGCAAGGGAGCGCCATTGCTCGGCACCCTCGGACGACACGTCCCCCAACGTCTCCGGTGATCCCGTGATCGTCGCGTCGGCCCGGGTCAGGTCGACACTGTGCGGCGAAACCTGAAGGTCGACGGCGACGACCGTGTCGCCCGAAAGCGACAGAGCGCGCCGGGCGTCGCGGGCGTCGATCACCCGGTCGTCGACGGCAACCGTCGCCGCCGATACGTCGGCGCCGACCCGGCGGCCCAGATCGTCTGCGAGCACGGGCCCCAGAAACGGTGTGTCGACGAGTCGGCGGCCGAACTCCTCGGCGACGATGGCCACTTCCACGCCGGAGGCGCCGTCGGAACGCAGCGAACGCCAGCCGGTGTGCTCGATCTGCTTGTCCAGACGCAAAATTCGAGTCTGGTCGTCGAGGTCCTGCACCGTCGCCGGTCCCAGGTCGTCGGCAAGCTTGGCGGCGGCATCACGTAATTGCTGTTGTTCAGCTGTCAGACGTACATCCATATCGCTCCTTCAGCACTCGGCGCAGCACCTTGCCCGAAGGCAGGCGAGGAATGTCGGCGACGAACACGATCCGGCTCAGATGTTTGTAGGACGCCAGCTTTTCGTCCACCCGCGCCATCAATTCGGTGGCGAGGACCTCGGCGTCCATGGGTTCGGATGCGGCGACCGCGGCGACGACGGCCTCGCCGTTGAGTCCGTCGAGAATCCCGAACACCGCACAGTCTTTGACGGCGGGATGGCCATGCAACACCATCTCGATTTCGGCGGGTGCGACCTGGAATCCGCGCACTTTGATCATCTCTTTGAGGCGGTCGGTAATGCGCAGCCAACCGCCGTCGTCGAGCCAGCCGACGTCACCGGTGCGGTACCACCCGTCGCGGATCGCCTCACCGTTGGCTTCAGCCGGGAGGTACCCGGCCATCAGCGACGCCGACCGGGCCTGAATCTCGCCGACCGCGCCGGGGCCGACCGGCTCGCCTGTCTCCAGGGAAACTATCCGCAGGTCCACCCCGGGCACCGCCCGTCCGACGGTGTCGAGCCTCGGGTCGTCGATCGGATTGCACGCTACGACAGGCAGTTCCGTGGTCCCGTAGGCCGGAAGCCACCCCACTCCGGTGCGCCGGGTCACCGTCTGCGCGACGTCGGCGCTCACCGGAGTGGCCCCCCACATGATGTAGCGCAGCGACGACAGGTCATAAGACTCGAGGCCGGGATGCGAGGCGATGGCCAGCGCGATGGGGGCGACGGCCATTTCCACTGTGATGCGGTCACTTTCGATGTGCTGCAGCACCCGGTCGATGTCGAACCTCGGGTGCAGTCGCACGCGGGCGCCGGTCTGCCACGCGGTCAGCAGATTCAACAGTCCGAGAATGTGTGACGGCGGCGTCGCGACCTGAATGCGGTCGCGGTGGGTCAGGTGCAGCGCCCGGCGCCAGTGCCGCACCGCCTCATCCAGCGAGGCGTGGGTGTGCCGGACGGCCTTCGGCATGCCGGTGGTGCCGGAACTGAACACCAGGACCGCGTCGCCGGCAGGTGGCGGTGCGCCGGCTACCGGCTCGGCAGGCGGGACCGGCTCGTCCAGATGCACCATCGGCATCAGAGCGGCCAACACCGGGTGGTCCCCGACGGCGTGCTCGGGATTGGTCAGGGCAAGCGCCTGGTCGACCTCGTCGCGCTTCCACGCGGGACTGACCAGCACCGCCGTGGCGGCCAGCCGCCAGATCGCCAGCAGCACGGCGAGGAACTCCGGCCGATTAGAGGTCATGACGGCGACCCGCTGGCCTGCGGTTACACCGTCCTTTGCGAGGGCGGCGGCCCATCCGTCGGCCAATGCGTCGAGTTCGGGCGCGCTGAATCGCCGTTCCTCGAGCACGAGCGCCGCCGGCTCGATCACGTCTCGTCCTTCCCTGGCAGACCGAATGACCCGACATCGATACGGTGTGGAGAAGATGCTATCGCTTCGTGAGAATAGTATTCTCTATAGTGAAGAATGCAAGTACGGCCAAGCACGACGGGGGGCGGTCACCGTGACGGTCACCCGGATCACAAGGAGACCCCACGGGTGACAGATCCGGCAACGAACGGCTCCGCCGCCGGGACGGTGACGATTCATCTCGACCGCAAGAAGGTCTCGGTGCCCATAGTCCCGGGCGAGACCCTGTTGGAGACCGCGCGGCGGGTCGGGCTGGAACCGCCGTTCAGCTGCGAGGCCGGCAACTGCGGTACGTGCATGGCCAGGCTCGAGGAGGGCCACGCCACGATGCGGGTCAACGACGCTCTCGAACCCGACGAGGTCGCCGAAGGCTACATTCTGACGTGCCAGGGAATTCCGGACACGGACTCGGTCACGGTGCGCTACGAGTAAGCCGCGAGAAAGGTTCAAAATGGCCAAGGGAATCATGCTGGTGGAGAGCCGACCCAGTTCGCCCGATCGCGAGCAGGAGTACAACACCTGGTACGACGAAGTGCACGTACCCGAACTGCTGGCGCTCGAGGGAATTGTCGCCGCACGCCGGCTGCGCCCGGTTGACGGGAACGGCCCGTACGTCGCCATCTACGAGCTCGAGGGCGATGACCTGCAGGCCATCTTGGACAACATGATCGCCAACGCGGGCCGGCTGCACATGTCCGATGCGTTGCAGTTGGATCCTGCACCCATTCCCCGAGTGCTCGAGACGACGTTCGAGCAGAACGGCTAGACCTCTGATGAATGTCGATGACCTGATCCTGGTGAGCATTGACGACCACGTGGTCGAGCCGCCGGACATGTTTGTGCGCCACGTGCCCGCGAAGTACAAGGAAGAAGCCCCGATCGTGGTGACCGACGACAAGGGCGTCGACCAGTGGATGTACCAGGGCAGGCCGCAGGGTGTGAGCGGGTTGAACGCGGTGGTGTCCTGGCCCGCCGAGGAGTGGGGCCGTGACCCGGCCGGGTTTGCCGAGATGCGCCCCGGCGTCTACGACATCCACGAACGCGTCCGCGACATGAACCGAAACGGCATCCTGGCGTCGATGTGCTTCCCGACCTTCACCGGTTTCTCCGCCCGGCATCTCAACATGACGCGCGAAGACGTCACCCTGGTGATGGTGTCGGCCTACAACGACTGGCACATCGACGAGTGGGCGGGCTCGTACCCCGACCGGTTCATCCCGATCGCGATCCTGCCGACCTGGACTCCCGAGGGCATGTGCGACGAGATCCGCCGCGTCGCCGCCAAGGGCTGCCGCGCCGTCACCATGCCGGAACTGCCGCACCTGGAAGGCCTGCCGAGCTATCACGACGAGGATTACTGGGGCCCGGTGTTCCGCACGTTGTCCGACGAGAACGTGGTGATGTGTCTGCACATCGGCACCGGCTTCGGGGCGATCAGCATGGCACCCAATGCGCCGATCGACAACATGATCATCCTGGCCACCCAGGTCTCGGCGATGTGCGCCCAGGACCTGTTGTGGGGCCCCGCGATGCGCAACTATCCCGACCTGAAATTCGCCTTCTCCGAGGGCGGTATCGGCTGGATCCCGTTCTACCTCGACCGCAGCGACCGCCACTACACCAACCAGAAGTGGCTGCGGCGCGACTTCGGCGACAAGCTGCCCAGCGACGTGTTCCGCGAGCACTCACTGGCCTGCTACGTCACCGACAAGACGTCGCTGAAGCTGCGCCACGAGATCAGCATCGACATCATCGCCTGGGAATGCGACTACCCCCACTCCGACTGCTTCTGGCCCGACGCCCCCGAGCAGGTGCTGGCCGAACTGAATGCCGCCGGCGCCGACGACTGCGACATCAACAAGATCACCTGGGGTAATGCCTGCCGGTTCTTCAGCTGGGATCCGTTCGCCCGCACCCCTCGCGATCAGGCAACCGTGAACGCGTTGCGCGCCAAGGGAAGTGACGTTGACGTGTCGATCCGGCCCCGCGCCGAGTGGGCACGACTCTACGCCGAAAAACAGCTGGCGGCGCGGTAGGCCGGTTACGTCAGCGCCGGGGGGTTGACAAACCACACGTTGTCCTCGCGCAGGCCGCGGCTGCGCCAGCCGTCGGCCGTGCGGGCTCGTTGCCCAATGTGCGGCTAGCTTCACGCTGGGCAGCGAATGTGCGGCCAGCTTCACACTCGGCGTCGGGGGTGACTACCGGCTCAGCTCGGGCGGGGGCCGGTACTCGGGCTCATACCCGGAGATGTGGATTGGGCTGCCCACCAAACGGAAATCACCCGCCGTCACCACCACGTCCGGTGTCGCTTCGAGCGCTTCGGGCAGCGTCCTGACGGCAGCGGCGGGAACACCGAGTGGGCGCAGCCGCCGCTCCCAGCCCGCGGCGGTGTCGGTCGCCAGCATCGCCGTGACGATGCTCAGCACCTCTTCACGGCGGGCCACCCGTTCGGCCATAGTCTCGAAACCGCCGATGCCCGCTTCGGTGGCAAAGGTTTTCCAGAAGCCGTCGTGGGTGATGAACAGCGCCAGATACCCGTCTGCAGTCGGAAAGAGCTGAGCGGGAACGTAATAGGAGTGGGCCCCGTGTGGGCGGCGCTGGGGTTCGAGGCCGCTGTTGAGGTACGCCGAGGCGTGATAGTTCAGCTGCGAGAGCATGACATCGCGCAGTGACACATCCACCTGGCCGCCGGTGCCGGAGATGATCTTCGCCAACAGTCCCAGCGCCGCGGTCATTCCGGTGGAATTGTCGGCCGAGGAGTAACCGGGCAGCGTCGGCGGACCGTCCGGGTCGCCGGTCAGGGCGGCGGTCCCGACGCCGGCCTGCACAACGTAGTCGAAGGCCGGGTCGTCGCCGCCGTGGAGGCCGAAGCCGGTGATCGCCACGCAGACGATCCGCTCGTTGTGCCGGCGCAACTCGTCGTAGGTGAGGCCCAGCCGGCGGATGGCCGAGGGTTTCAGGTTCACCAGCAGCGCGTGCGACCCGGCGACCAGTTCGCCCAAGCGTTGTTGGCCCGCTTCGGAATTCAGGTCGAGGGTGATGCTGGACTTGTTGCGGTTGATGCTGGCGAAGTAGGTGGCACCGACGCTGCGGGAGATCTCGCCGCCGGCCGGCTCGATTTTGGTGACCTCGGCGCCGAGATCGGCGAGCAGCATGGTCGCGTACGGACCGGCCAGCATGGTGCCGACCTCGAGAATGCGGATCCCGGCCAGCGGCCCGGTGTTGATGTCCGTCAACGCAATTCCGCGGCCAGTGCGGCGATCATCTCGCGGGTGCGGCGCTTGGACGCGACCAGCTCATCACGGTTGTCGCCGATGGGCAGCAGGCGCACCGACAGATCCGTCACACCGGCGTCGGCGAACCGGCGCATCCGCGCCAGGATCTGTTCCGCGTCCCCTGCCGCACACAGGTCGCCGACATCGCGGGCGTCTCCGCGGTCGAGCAGGCGCTGATAGTTGGGCGAAACCTCGGCCTCGCCCAAGATGCGATTGGCCCGCTCTTTGGCCTCGTCGACTTGTCCGGGCGCACAAAGGCATACCGGTATGCCCGCGACGATCCGCGGCGCCGGACGCCCGGCGTCCGCGGCGGCCTTGGTGATCTTCGGCGCGATGTGATCGCCGATCGCCCGTTCGTCGGCCATCCACAACACGGTGCCGTCGGCGAGCTCGCCGGCGAGCTGCAGCATCACCGGACCCAGGGCGGCGACCAGCACCGGCATCGGGGTGTCCGCCCCGATCGCCAGCGGGTTGTGCACGGTGAACGAATCGTTCTCAACGTCAACCGGTCCCGGACCGGCGACCGCGGCGTTGAGCACCTGCAGGTAGTCACGGGTGTAGGCGGCCGGCTTCTCGTACGGCAAGCCGAGCATGTCCCGGATGATCCAGTGGTGCGACGGTCCGACACCCAGGGCCAGCCGTCCGCCGGCGACCGCGTGTGTCGACAGCGCCTGGCGGGCAAGGGCAATCGGATGCTGGGCCTGCAGCGGCACCACCGCGGTACCCAGCTCGATGCGCGAACTGTGCGCGGCCATCAGCGACACCATGGTCAGACAGTCGAAGTCGTTGGGCACCTGCGGCATCCACGCGGTGTCCAGACCCGCCGACTCTGCCCACTCGATATCGGAGGCCAGCTTGGCCACCTTGCGGGCCATGTCGCCGCGCTCGGCGCCGATCATCACTCCGACGCGCATGGTTCCTCCGTGACGGGTTGTGCCGATTCGGATTCCGCCGTGCCGGTCAGCGCGCGGATGTCGCGCACCAGATCCTCCAGCGGTGTCCCGGTGGGGAACACCGCGGCGGCGCCGGCGGAGAGCAGCTTGGGCACGTCGGCGTGCGGGATGGTGCCCCCGACGACGACGGCGATGTCCGCGGCGTCGGCGGCGCGCAACGCCTCGACGGTGCGCGCGGTGAGCGCCAGGTGCGCCCCCGACAGGATGCTCAACCCCACCACCGCCACGTCTTCCTGAACCGCGATCGAGGCGATGTCTTCGATGCGCTGGCGGATGCCGGTGTAGATGACCTCGAATCCGGCGTCGCGCAGGGTGCGGGCGACGATCTTGGCGCCGCGGTCATGCCCGTCCAGGCCGGGTTTGGCAACGAGAACGCGGACGGCCACCTAGAACACCACCGGTTGCTGGAATTCGCCCCACACCGCTTTCAGCGCAGACACCATCTCGCCGACCGTGCAGTAGGCGTTGGCACAGTCGATCAACTTGTGCATCAGGTTGTCGTCCCCCTCGGCTGACTTCGACAGCGCCGCCAACGTGGATTTGACTGCGGCCGAATCCCTTTCGGCCTTGACTTGGGAAAGCCGCTTGAGCTGCAGATCGCGCCCTTCGGCGTCGAGCTCGTAGGTGACGACGTCGTGTGCCTGCTCCTCCGTCACGAACCGGTTTACCCCGACGACGGGGCGCTTGCCGGACTCGACGTCCTGATGCATGTTGAAGGCTTCGTCGGCGATCAGGCCCTGCAGGTAGCCATCCTCGATGGCCTGGACCATCCCGCCGTGCCGCTCGAGGTCGGACATGATCTCGATGATGCGTTCCTCGCTCGCATCGGTGAGCGCCTCCACAAAGTACGAACCGCCCAGCGGGTCGGCGACGCTGGCCACCCCGGTTTCGTGCGCCAGGATCTGCTGGGTGCGCAGCGCCAGCGTCGTGGTCTCCTCGGTGGGCAGCGCGAACGGTTCGTCCCAGGCCGCGGTGAACATCGACTGGACGCCGCCGAGCACCGCGGCCATCGCCTCGTACGCCACCCGGACGATGTTGTTGTGCGCCTGCGGCGCGTACAGCGACGCGCCACCACACACGCAGCCGAACCGGAACATCGCGGCCTTGGCCGTGGTGGCACCGTAACGCTCCCGCACGATGGTCGCCCAACGCCGCCGTCCCGCACGGTATTTGGCGATCTCCTCGAAGAAGTCGCCGTGCGTGTAGAAGAAGAACGAGATCTGCGGCGCGAACTGGTCGATCGTCATGCGGCCGCGTTCCACCACCGTGTCGCAATACGTCACCCCGTCGGCCAGGGTGAACGCCATCTCCTGCACCGCGTTAGCCCCGGCATCGCGGAAGTGCGCGCCTGCCACCGAGATCGCGTTGAACCTCGGCACCTCGGCCGCACAGAACTCGATGGTGTCGGCGATCAACCGCAGCGACGGCTCCGGCGGCCAGATCCAAGTTCCCCGCGAGGCGTACTCCTTGAGGATGTCGTTCTGGATCGTCCCGGTCAGCTTGGCCCGCGGTATGCCCTTTTTCTCGGCGGCAGCGACGTAAAACGCCAGCAGGATCGCGGCCGTGCCGTTGATCGTCATGCTCGTGCTGAGCTTGTCCAGCGGGATGCCGTCAAACAGGATCTCGAAGTCGGCCAGCGTGTCGACCGCGACGCCGACCCGGCCCACCTCCTCACCGAACTCGGGGTCGTCGGAGTCGTAGCCGCACTGGGTCGGCAGGTCGAGCGCGACCGACAGCCCCGTCCCGCCCTGCTCCAGCAGGTAGCGGTAGCGGCGGTTGGATTCCTCGGCGGTGCCGAATCCCGAGTATTGCCGGAAGGTCCAGAGCTTGCCCCGGTAGCCGGACGCGAAGTTACCCCGGGTGAAGGGGAATTCCCCCGGCTGCGGAGGCTCCGCGCCTACATCCGCCGGCCCATAGACGGGCTGCAGCGGGATACCAGACGGAGTCTGGGCCATATTATCCATCAGCGAATAACGTACTTGCAAAAAAAGAGAATGCCAATACCAGGCGTTTGAGCTGGTGAAATGCTGCGGCGAGGCGGCCGATGGCCGTCCGGGTGCCGTTCGTCGCGGCCTTGCGCGCAGAATGCCGGGTATGGCCGACGAATCTGACCAGTCGAACCGGGGCTTCGAAGGACTCCCGGTGGTGGGTGGTCTGTTGCGCCGGCAGCGCCGGGAAGCCGAGAGGGCGATTTCCGGCGTTATCGACTCGATCATGCGCGACAGCATCGGGATCGATCTGATCGTGCAGCGGCTCAACCTCGACGCCGTCGTCGCCCGACTGGACATCGGTGAGATTGTCGCCCGCCTCGACATCGACAAGATTGTGTCCCGCCTGGACATCTCCGCCATAGTGGCCCGACTCGACATCGACGCGATAGTGGCGCGCCTCGATGTGGACGCCATCGTCGCGCAGCTGGACATCGACGCCATAGTCGCCCGACTGGACATGAACGACGTGGTGGCCAGGATCGACTTCGCCAAGTTGACCGATCAGATGGTCGGGGACATCGACTTTCCGAAAGTTATTCGCCAGGCCGGCAATTCCGTGGTCCGCGGTCACCGCGTACGAAAGAAAGCACCCGACGTCAGCCCTTGACTGCAGGCGTCAGGAGCGGCAGATGATTTCGCCGTGCGGGATGGCGATCCAGCCGTCCGGGGCGGCGGCCCATTCCCGCCACGCGGCGGAGATCTCCTCGAGCTGCGCGGAGGTCGTCAGGTCGTGGCTCACCAGGTCGTGCGCCACGGTGGAATGCAGAATTCGGTCCGCCCACATTCCGCCCCACCAGTCGCGCGTCGCGGGCGTGGCATAGCACCACAGGCTGCCGGTGGGCGTGACGTCGTCGAATCCCGCCTGCCGCGCCCACGACAGCAGCCGGCGGCCCGCATCCGGTTCGCCGCCGTTGACGCGCGTGACGCGTCGGTAGAGCTCTCGCCACAGGTCCAGCGCCGGCAGCTCGGGGTACCAGATGAAGCCCGCGTAGTCGGCGTCGCGGGCCGCCACGATGCCGTCGGGCGTGCGCACCCGCCGCATCTCCCGCAGGGCCGCGACCGGATCGGCGACGTGCTGCAACACCTGATGCGCGTGGACGACATCGAATGTGCCATCGGGGAAGTCGAGGTGGTGCACGTCGGCGGTCGCGAACGAGACATTCGACAGCCCACGGGCCCCGGCTTCCCCGCGAGCGACATCGAGCACGTCGGCGACCTGGTCGACCGCGGTGACCGAGCCCGGCGCGACCCGTGCGGCCAGGTCGGCGGTGATGGTGCCGGGCCCGCACCCGACGTCGAGCACCGAGAGCCCCGGTTCCAGGTACGGCAGGAGGTATGCCGCGGAGTCCTCGGCGGTGCGTCGTTGATGTGATCGCAACACCGACTCGTGGTGTCCGTGCGTGTAGGTCGCCCGATCGTTCATGCCGAAAGCGTACCGACTTGCACTCGTATTATGAAACATCTGTCTCAGTATTTGAGACGTCAGTCGACGGGGACGTTGAGGATCGGACGGTCGACACCGGCTCCCGGGCCGTCGAAATGCCACCACTCGCCGGAGTAGGGCGACAATCCGCCGTACTTCATTGCATCCCGCAACTGCGCCCGGTTCGCCTGAGCGTCGGCGCTGACGCCCTGCGTCGCGAAGGCCGTTGCACGCGGCGAGAAATCGTCGAAATCGGTGCCCATTTCGGCCAGGCAGAGTCCGCCCGCATGACGCTCCGGCGGGCACTGCGGTTGCACGCTGGTGAACGTGACGTCGACCGATCGTCCCGACTCGTGGCTGTGGGCGTACGCGCCCGGCCGTGCCACCCAGGCCGGGTTGGGAACCACGTTGAACATCCTGACCTGAATGTCGTGCGGCCGATAGCAGTCCCAGAACACCAGCAGGTGACCCTGCGGGCGCAACGCGCCGGCCGCGGCGGCGAGGCCGGGGGCCATCGATTGGTGCACAAGGCATCTCGCGTCGGACGGATAAAGCTGCGTGTGGGTGAAGTTGTTCGTCGTCGCGTAGCGCAGGTCGAGCACCGCGTCGGAAACCACGGTGCGCACGTCGACGAATCCCGCCGCTCGCGCGGCGTCGCTCACCGGCGGCACGTCGGGGCCGGCGTGCGCGATGCGCGTTCCGGATACGGAGACGAGCGCCAGCGCGATTGCCAACCGCAGCACCAGCGCGAGACGCATGCGGTCATTATCCGGGTTCATCGATCCGGAATGGGTCAAGTACCGGATGATGTCGCAGGCGAGCGCCCCCGATCAGCGGCCTGACCGCGGCGCAGAGTCGGGGAAACCGCGACGCCCGAATACACCCGTGGGACTGGTACGAAGCATCCGCACCAGCCCCACCGTGAGGTATGTGAAGTTCTTAGATGGCAGTGACGCCTACCGCCTGGGGTCCTTTAGCTCCTTGCTCAACCTCGAACTGAACCCGCTGGTTCTCGTCGAGCGAGCGATAGCCGTTCCCCTGGATTTCGGAGTAGTGGACGAAGAGATCCTTCGTGCCTTCGTCAGGGGTGATGAAGCCGAAGCCTTTTTCACCGTTGAACCACTTCACAGTTCCCTGTGCCATTTACTTACTTCTCTCATTCAAATGCGGATGAACCAAAAACATCCGCGCCGGCTCAGCGTAGCACGGGTCAACTTGCCGTTTTGAAATCATTGTGATGCTTGATAATTCAGTGCCGCAGCAGTCTGGACAGCCGCTGCGCCTGCGGCAGGCGACCGAACCGCATTCTCCCATCCGTCCAACGACGCAGGCCACCGCCTTGACCACCGCGGGAGGCACGGTGCCGACTGCCTGTAGTATGGAGACGAGCCGCTCTCTGGCGGCAACCGCGAAACGTGACCGAATCACCAACGCCATCGCCGCGCGATTCGATCGTCCGACCGTAAATTACAGTGCGCATCGGCCGAACTCCTCATTCGGAAGGACAGCCCCATGGACACCTCGAACCTGTTTTCTCATCCCGAGGCACCGAAACACGTCGCTTCGGGCGAAACCTCAGGGAAACCGGTCGAGCACCCGACGTTTTCGGATCGGCCCGACGCCGAAGGTCCCCGTTCGCAAGGACGACGACCGTAATCGGCTTCGGGGCGCCCGGCCTCGCGCCTTGCCAAGGAGTGACGTGGCTAAGCCGCACGTGGTCAGGATGCTTTCACGTACCTGCGGACTAACTCGTCTTCGCCGAACGTGCTGGTTCGCTGCTGGCCGTGGTCGTCGCTGCTGAAAAATGTCCACTTCCGCGGCCCGCTCTGCGGACCACTGATCATCTTGACGGTTAAACGCAGTTCGGTGGGACGCCGCGTGCCGATGATGTCACCTACCCGAATCTGCGACGGATGGATCTCCGTCGCGTCGCACCAGTTCTCTATTGCCATGTAATCCGCCCCCTGCTGTTGCCGTCACCCTACCCGCCATCCGCGAGCACGCGGGGAAGACGGCAAGCACCGGCCCTTCATCTCCTTGCGGCGCAACATGTTTGGGATTCCGGCAATGGCAGCGGCCACGGCCGCGCCGCGCCTGCACGCGCCGTTGTGTACCCGCCCGCCCGAGTCGCCCACCGGTGGCGTAGCGTCGACCGCGAGCCGTTCGTTGTCAGCGGTGGTCCACTGCGCCGTCGGCGCGGATGACACCCACGGGCAATTGATTCCTCCGTCTATCCCGCGTCCGCGGGCCCGACGACACCGAGCGCGAAGGAACCGCCCATGGGTTATGCAGGCCCGGCTACCGGTCCGCATCCTCCTGCGGCTTTTGCGCACGAGCTCGCCGCCAGGATCAGCGGGAACGCGACTTGCCGACTGCGGTACCTCCGATGAGCTACGCGGTCGCGAGCCGACGCCAAGCCAACCCCGTCCGGTTAGCGGTGGCTCGCGAGCTCGGGCGCCTCATCGACGGTGCGTGGTGGCCGCGCGCAGATCGCATCACCAACGAATTGCCCGAGCTCGTTGCGGTTCTGACTCCCATGCTCGGAGACGTCACATCCATCAACGTGAATTGGACCTCCCTGCAACGACCGCCCGATCTCAACTGGCCGGGATGGGAAGGCAAACGCCAGCACGTGATGACCGTCAGCGGCGCGCATGCCTGCGCCAACCTGCTGGTCGTCTCCTACGCGACCCACAGCGCATTGGCCCTGATGCTGCTGCGCCGTGCTGCGAACCTCCCCATTGCGGGCGCAGACCAAGCTAAACCCGCGTATGTGGCCGCGGACTCGATCCTGCGGGCCGCACACCAACAACGTGGCGGCCATCGAGTAGCGTCGGGGCAACCGCTGGCCGTCGGCGACCGCACGGACAGCAAGGCCGTCCGGAGCGGAAAAGGCATTGCGGCACAGGGCTGATGCCCGTCAGTCTGCCTGGGTGAATTCGATGTGCAGCTCCGTGAGCCCGCGCAGCAGGAACGTCGGCTCGTAGCGGTAGTCGCGCCCGGAGGCCAAGCCGTGCTTGGCTGTACTGATCCGGATGTCGCGGGTGCGGTCCAGGAGGCGGTTGACGGTGACCTGGCCCTCCACCCGCGCCAGCGGTGCGCCCGCGCAGGTGTGGATTCCGCGGCCGAAGGCGATGTGCTCGCGTACATTCTTTCGGTCGACGTGAAATTCGTTGGGGTTGTCGAATTTTCGGGGATCGCGGTTCGCGGCGCCCAGGCACAGCATGAGCACGGTGCCCGGTCAGCACGTCTTCGCGGGGGCGTTTGCGCCAATCGGCGATGTAGGCCCTGAACAGGTCATCGAGGTATTGCAGCGGGTTGCTGCCCACCGGCTCGTGATCGAGCGCGCCCACCCGTGCGCCCGGCGCGTTACCGGCCCCGAGGTTGCGGCGGATCTCGGGACGGTCCTCGTCGGGAACCCCGAGCAGATCGGCGATCGCCAGCGTCGCGAACGGCTTCGCGTACTCGCCGAGGAATTCGCACTGACCGTTGGCGATGAACTCGTCGAATTGCCGATCGGCCAATCGCCAGATGTAGTCCTTGTTTTCCTGCAGGCGCCGCGGCGTGAGCAGCCGCCCGAGCAGCGAGCGCGCCTGGTCGTGTTCGGGCGGGTCCATCACGACCATGTGCTCGAAGATCGGGAACTCGTGGCGGTGCGCTTCGATCTGCTCGCCGATGTCGTCGCCTTCGGGGGTGAACGGAAGTGGCGGGAAGGGCCCGCCTGATGCGCGCCTTCGCCGTGGAACTCGGTCAGCACTTCATCCGGGTGAATTCCGTGCACCCGACCAACGTGAACACGCCGATGTTCATGAACGAGGGCACGATGAAGCTCTTCCGGCCGGATCTACCGAACCCCGGTCCGGACGACCTCAAGGTCGCCGCGCAGTTCATGCACGTGC
Source organism: Mycobacterium sp. 94-17 (assembly GCF_035617725.1). Lineage (NCBI taxonomy): Bacteria > Bacillati > Actinomycetota > Actinomycetes > Mycobacteriales > Mycobacteriaceae > Mycobacterium > Mycobacterium sp. 94-17. The sequence goes on along the minus strand of NZ_JAPIYN010000001.1, from coordinate 375,028 downwards.
TGCCGGTCGGCTGGGTCGAGCCGGTGGACATCAGTAACGCGGTGCTGTTCCTGGCATCAGACGAATCGCGTTACATCACAGGCCTTCCGGTCACCGTCGACGCCGGGAGCATGCTCAAGTAGGTGCAGGCCGCGCACCCGTGCCCTGAAGCGGACGCTCCGCTCGCGCGCGCACCTCGAACGGTCGATAATGCAGCGAGCGCGAAGGCGCCGACGCAGAGAGAACGCGAGGGCAGGTCAATGACGACGAGCGAGGACTCCAAGAGCGATGCGCCTGCGCCTGAGCCCGAAAAGCCAAGGGCGTCGGGGGAAGAAGGTGCGCCCGGACACCGCGGCGTCATCCCCTCTTTCACCGCGCTGTGTGTCCGGTATGTCGAACGGCTGATGCCCGACCCCTACCTGTTCGCGGTCATCCTGACCGTCATCGTCGCGGCGATGGTCGCGCTGGTGGTGCGAGGAGCTTCGCCGGGCGGCATGCTCAAGGCGTGGTACGGGGGTGTGTGGGGATCGCAGAACATTTTCACGTTCGCCTTCCAGATGGTCTTGATACTCGTGACCGGATACACGCTCGCCGAGGCGCCGGTTCTGCAGCGGGCCATTGCCTTCATCGCGAGCAAGCCGAGAACCCAGGTGCAGGGAGCCCTGCTGTGCTTCGGCCTGACTGCGGCACTGTCCCTGTTGAATTGGGGACTCGGGTTGGTGGCGGGCGCGCTGATCGCCCGCCAGGTCGCAAAACGCCTCACCGACACGCATTTCGGCTACCTCATCGCGGCGGCGTTCATGGGCTTCATCGTCTGGACGCAGGGGCTGTCGTCGTCGATCGCGCTGGCGAACACCGACGACGGCAGCCCAATCAACGTGATTCACAAGATGACTGGCATCACGGTGCCGCTCCGGCTGACGATCTTCGAACCCTACAGCTGGCTTTCGGTGATCGTGGTGCTGACGGTTCTCGCGCTCGCGATCTGGCGGATGCAGCCGACGCAGAACCTTGCGCCCGATCCCGCCGTGTTCGATAACGAGGAGCAGTCCGGGGTTGACGCCGAGGGCAAGCGATCGTTCGCCGAATGGCTGGAAGGACAATGGATTCTCAATGTCCTCGTGTTCGCCGCGGGCATTGCCTACTTCTGTCTGAGCGGTTTTGCGCTGAACATCTCATCGATGATCATGTTGTTCACGATCACCAGTGCGCTGCTGCACCGGACGCCGATCCGGTTCATCCGGGCATTCACCGGCGCCGCGAAGGTGTCTGGTCCGCTGCTGCTGCAATACCCGCTCTACGGCGGTCTGGTCGCTCTGCTCGGCTATGTGCCTTCCCACGCCGCCGGCAAGGCCGTGCCCCTGCAGTCGCTGCTGGCCCACGGGATCGTGAGCGGCGCGACGCAGCACACGTTGCCGTTCCTGACCTTTATCGGCTCGTTGATCATCAGCTTGTTCGTGCCGTCCGGTGGTGGGCACTGGGCCGTGCAGGGCCCGATCGCGATCGACTCGGCGCGGGCCCTGGGTCAGGGCTCACCGGCCTACCTCGGGTTGATGTCCATGGCGGTCGCCGTCGGCGAGGGTGTCGCGAACATGATCCAGCCCTTCTGGCTGCTGCCACTGCTTGCGATCGCGAAACTCAGTGTCCGTCAGGTGATGGGCTTCACGATCGTCGCGTTCCTGATCGGATTGATGGTGTTGGGTGCCACTACTCTGATTGCGCCCTACGTGGTTTGACCCCACGCCGCATCGAGGGCGACGAACTCGCCAGATCCGTGGTGGCCAGGGGCGGGATCGAACCGCCGACCTTCCGCTTTTCAGGCGGACGCTCGTACCGACTGAGCTACCTGGCCGGAGGGCAGCGAGTGCCTCGCCGCGCTTGGCGACCCTGACGGGACTCGAACCCGCGACCTCCGCCGTGACAGGGCGGCGCGCTAACCAACTGCGCCACAGGGCCTTGCTGCTGCTCCGCGTTCCCGCGTCGCGTACCCCCAACGGGATTCGAACCCGTGCTACCGCCGTGAAAGGGCGGCGTCCTAGGCCACTAGACGATGGGGGCCAGAACCGAATCACTCCGGGGTACTCGCAACGTGGTTTCGTTGGGAGCCACGTCAGCTTAGGTCACGGTGTGCCCAATCCTCAAACGAGCGTCGTTTTCGGTCCAAGTATCCTGAATCTCCGCGGCCCCTATAGCTCAGTTGGTAGAGCTACGGACTTTTAATCCGCAGGTCCCAGGTTCGAGCCCTGGTGGGGGCACCACACGGCTCATCGCCCGAGCACCGCGCTGCTGTAGGTGACATCGGCGAAGGCCGCGGCGACGTCGTCGTCGGCGTAGGCAAACCCGTTGGCCGCATGCAACTCCGCGACGGTCTGCGACGAGGTCTGCCAGCCGCGCCGGCTCAGGTGATCGACGATATGGCTGCGCTGTCCGTGGTAGACGAGATCGTTGAAGTCGATCTCGAACCCGAGTTCGCTCATCCGGTCGTGGTGGGCGCGCCACCGCGGGTCAGCGAAAACGGCTGTGTCAGGCACGAATTCGAAGGCGAGACGGCTGCCGGGGGCGCTGAGCGTGGTGATGTTGTCGAACAGCGCGTCCTGGGCATCGTCGGGCAGGTAAACCACGAGGCCTTCCGCGCTCCACGCCGAGGGGGCCTGCGGGTCGAATCCGACCGCCCGCAGCGCCGACGCCCAGTCGTCGCGCAGGTCGACGGCGACGGTGCGCCGCTCGGCCGTCGGCTCGGCTCCGAGGTCGCCCAGCGTCAGCGTCTTGAACTCGATCACCTCCGGCATGTCGACCTCGTAGACGACCGTCCCCGCCGGCCAGGGCAGCCGGTAGGCGCGGGCATCGAGGCCCGACGCGAGGATCACCGCCTGGCCGATGCCACTGCGGGTCGCTTCCAGAAAGAACTGGTCGTAGAACCGGGTTCGGCAGGCCATTCCCCGCGCCATCCGCTGCGGGTCGAACTCGGTGTTCCCGCCCGCCGCGATCTCGCCGTTGACCAGCCGGACATAGACGTCGATGCCGACCGCCCGCACCAGCGGCGCGGCGTACGGGTCGTCGATCAACTTCGCCTCGGAGGACAGCGCCCGCTGGGCGGCCACCATGGTCGCGGTCGCCCCGACACTCGTCGCAAGATCCCAACGATCACGCTCGGTGCGCGCCATGATGCCCCTCCTACGGGATCGAAAAACATAGAGAATCTAGTTAGTACCACAACGCCAGTCCCCTGCCGCGGGACTACTCTGCGGGTTATCCGCTCGTCCGTTCAACGCCGGAGGACCCGATGACCGATTTCGCGCAGCGGACGATCGACCTGGCCCGGCGCAACGTGAGCGAGGGCGGCCGCCCCTTCGCGACGGTGATCGTGCAGGACGGCGCCGTGCTAGCCGAGAGCGCCAACCAGGTGGCCCAGACGAACGATCCCACCGCCCACGCGGAGATCCTCGCGATCCGCGAGGCCTGCATGAAGCTGGGCACTGAGCACCTCGTCGATGCCAGTATCTACGTGCTGGCACACCCCTGCCCGATGTGCCTGGGCTCCCTGTACTACTGCTCGCCCAAGGAGGTCGTCTTCCTGACCACCCGGGACAGCTACGAGCGCTACTACCTGGACGACCGCAAGTACTTCGAGTTGTCCACGTTCTACGACGAATTCGCGAAGGACTGGGACCAGCGGCGCCTGCCCATGCGCTACGACCCGCGAGGCGACGCCGTGGAGGTCTACCGGCTCTGGAACGAGCGCAACGGCGGCCGCCGCGCGACGGTCGTCGCGACGGCCTGAACCGCGCTCTTGGCAGCCCGGGCCGCTTTCGCTACTATCTGCGTATGCATGCAGGTAACGGCACAGGGAAACTGCCGGACGATCAGGCCAGCCTGGTGGTCGAGGTGTTCCGGATGCTGGCCGATGCCACTCGCGTGCAGGTGCTGTGGTCGTTGACCGACCACGAGATGTCGGTCAACGAACTCGCCGAGCACGTGGGCAAGCCGGCGCCGTCGGTTTCCCAGCACCTCGCGAAGCTGCGGATGGCACGCCTGGTCCGCACCCGCCGGGAGGGCACCACGATCTTCTACAGCCTGGAAAACGACCACGTCCGTCAACTCGTCATCGACGCGGTCTTCAACGCCGAGCACGCCGGCCCCGGGGTGCCCGGTCATCACCGCGGCGACTCCGGGCTCAAGGCCGTCGCCGAAGCCCCCCGCCCACCGCGGCGCCGGCCGCTGAAAAGCCAATAATTACAAGGTATTCCACCAAGGAGAGGACACCAATGAGCGACCAGCACGCCCACGAGGCGCCACACGCCCACGAACACCAGCACGGCGACGTGACGCATGCGCATGCGCACACCACCCACGAGCACGACCACGTCGAGCACGAACACTCGCACGCCCACCCCGACGGCACCGAGCACAGCCATCCGCACGTGCATCAGGCGGGCCTGGAGGACGTTCACGGCCACGCTCACACATAGCGCGGGCGGACCTGCGGCGGCTCAGGAGACCATCGGGCAGTAATGCTTGGGGTCGCCGCGCCGGTCTTCGGGCGGCAGATTGCGCGCCGGGGTCTGCACCAGTGGTGTATCGAGCGGGATCCGCCCGCTGGCGCGGTCCAACCCGGCCCGGGCCCGGGGGTGCTTGCGATACCTGGGCGGCACCAGGGCGAACACACCACGGACGAGGTCACCGAAGCGCCGGTGCAGCCACTCGTCGCGACGCGACCACTCAAAGCCCAACCGTTCCCGAACGGCAGGGTGATAGAAGCCGACCGTGAGCCAGACGAAGAACGGCCGCGATAGCCTGGTCAGGCCGCCCCACAGCCAATCCGGGAGCCAGGGAGCGATCGGCAGCTTGTCGTATATGGTCAGATCGAGCACGGCTCGCGTCGCGTAATTGTCCTCTAATACGTTGCGGCACATGTGATCCCAGTAGACCTGAAACTCTTCCCAGGTCTTTGGCACCGGACGCATGCTCATGCCGTACATCCGGTACCACTGAATGTGCTCGTCGAACAGTCGGCGCTTGTCGGCCTCGGTCAGACCGCCGCCGAACCGCTCGGCCACCAGGATCGTGCCCATGAAGAACGTCGAGTGTGCCCAATAAAAGACGTCGGGATTCAGTGCGTGGTATCGACGGCCCTGCTCATCAACGCCCTTGATGTCGGCGTGGTACTCGCGGACCTCGGCACCCGTCGCCGGGGCGCGGCCTCCGTCGAACACCACACCGCCGATCGGGTACAACGAACGCATCACCCGCGGCAAGGGTTCCCGGAAGAACGTCGAGTGTTGCTCCACCGCGGCGCCCAACTGCGGATGCATGTTCTGCATGGATCCCGCGAACGGGCCCTGCAGCATGCCGCGCCAATCCCCGAAGTATCGCCAGGTCAGCGAGTCGGGGCCCAGCGGCAGTGGCGGTGCGTCGTAGCCTAGGGGCGACACCGGGCAGCCGGCGGCCACAGCTGGCGCTTCATCGCTGGTCAGAGGGCACGATGCGGACGTATCTTGAGTCACTAGTGGGTCCCTGCAGGTATCGTGGAATTTTGACTACGGCCGTTGTCATTCTCAAGCTTAGGAGCGATGTGCAGACGGGTCAACGACGGGGACGCTGGACCGGCGTCCCGCTGGAGAGTCGCCTCGCGCTTCGCCGCGACAACCTCATCAGCGCCGGCGTGCAGTTACTCGGCAGGCTGGGCGGCCCGGCGCTGACCGTGCGCGCGGTCTGCCGTGAGGCCGCGCTGACCGAGCGCTACTTCTACGAAAGCTTCGCCGACCGTGACGAATTCGTGCGCGCGGTCTACGACGACGTCTGCACGCGCGCCATGAACACCCTGACGTCGGCGACGACCTCCAGGGAAGCCGTCGAACGATTCGTCGAGCTGATGGTCGACGACCCGGTGCGTGGGCGGGTGCTGTTGCTGGCGCCGGCGGTGGAGCCGGTGCTGACCCGCTCCGGCGCGGAGTGGATGCCCAATTTCATCGATCTGCTGCAGCGCAAGCTGTCGCGGATCGGCGACGCCGTGCTGCAGAAAATGATCGCGACCAGCCTGGTGGGCGGGTTGTCGAGCCTGTTCACCGCCTACCTGCACGGACAGCTGGGCGCCACCCGCACACAATTCATCGACTACTGCGTCAACATGCTGTACATCACAGCCGCGCCGTACGTCCCGGCCGGCGAGCTGGGCAAGTCGCAGTAACGCGCGTTTTCGGCTGCGCCACATCGGCAAGCCGTACTGAAACACAGCCGTGGAAAACCTGCACCGGCACGCCGTCGCGGAACTTGATGCTACTGAAGTACACAGATATATTGACTGCTACCCGTCGACACAGATAACTGGAGGACCCATGTCAGCCGAGCTGACAAACCTACGGCTGCTTCAGGAACTCGAGCCGTTCGTCGAGAAGTACCTGAACCGACACGAGAGCATGCACAAGAACTGGAACCCGCACGACTACATCCCATGGTCGGACGGGAAAAACTACTACGCGCTCGGTGGACAGGATTGGGAGCCCGGTCAGTCCAAGCTGTCCGACGTCGCCCAGGTCGCGATGGTGCAAAACCTGATGACCGAAGACAACCTGCCGTCATATCACCGCGAGATCGCGATGAACTTCGGCATGGACGGCCCCTGGGGCCAATGGGTCAACCGCTGGACCGCCGAGGAGAACCGGCACGGGATCGCGCTGCGCGACTACCTGGTGGTGACCCGCGCCGTCGACCCGATCGAGCTGGAGAAGCTGCGCATCGAAGTGATCAACCGCGGCTTCAGTCCCGGCCAGAACCACCAGGTCCGCGAAGACCTGTTCGCTGAGAGCCTGTTCGATTCGGTCATCTACGTCACCTTCCAGGAGCTGGCGACCCGGATCTCGCACAGAAACACCGGCAAGGCGTGCAACGAGCCGATCGCCGACCAGTTCCTGGCCAAGATCTCGGCCGACGAGAACCTGCACATGATCTTCTACCGCGACGTCAGCGAGGCCGGCTTCGCCATCGCGCCCAACCAGGCGATGAAGTCGCTGCACAAGGTGCTGCGCAACTTCCAGATGCCCGGCTACCAGGTGCCCGAATTCCGGCGCAAGGCCGTGATGATCGCCGTCGGCGGCGTGTACGACCCGCGCATCCACCTCGAAGACGTCGTCATGCCCGTCCTGAAGAAATGGCGCATCTTCGAGCGCGAGGACTTCACCGGCGAGGCCGCCGCGCTGCGCGACGATCTCGCCCTGCTGATCAAGGAACTCGAGACCACCTGCGACAAGTTCGAGATTTCCAAGCAGCGTCAGCTCGATCGCGAAGCCCGCACCGGTAAGCGGACCACCGCGGCGGAGCTGCACCTGACCGCGGGCACGCTGACCATGAGCCGGCGGTAACCAACCGGTGCGCATCGGTTCCATCGCGCTCGCCAGCCCGGTGGTCCTGGCGCCGATGGCGGGCGTGACCAACGTCGCATTCCGGACGCTGTGCCGCGAACTGGAACAGGCCAAAGTCGGCACCGTCAGCGGGCTCTACGTCTGCGAAATGGTCACGGCGCGTGCGCTTGTCGAGCACCATCCGGCCACCATGCACATGACCACGTTCGCGCCCGGCGAGTCGCCGCGCTCGCTGCAGCTCTACACCGTCGACCCGGCGACCACCTACGCGGCAGCCAAGATGATCGCCGACGAAGGACTCGCCGACCACATCGACATGAACTTCGGCTGTCCGGTGCCCAAGGTGACCAAGCGCGGCGGCGGCTCGGCCCTGCCGTACAAACGCCGACTGTTCGGCCAGATCGTCGCCGCCGCGGTGCGCGGCACCGAGGGCACCCGGATCCCGGTGACCGTCAAGTTCCGCATCGGCATCGACGACGAGCACCACACCCACCTCGATGCCGGCCGCATCGCCGAAGCCGAAGGCGCGGCCGCCGTCGCGCTGCACGCCCGCACCGCCGCGCAGCGCTACTCCGGCACCGCCGACTGGGACCAGATCGCCCGGCTCAAACAGCATGTGCAGACGATCCCGGTGCTCGGCAACGGCGACATCTACGACGCCAGTGACGCGCTGACCATGATGGCCAGCACCGGATGCGACGGTGTCGTCATCGGCCGCGGCTGCCTGGGCCGCCCCTGGCTTTTCGCCGAACTGTCGGCCGCCTTCACCGGCGCCCCGCCGCCCACGCCGCCGACGCTGGGCGAGGTCGCCGACATCATCCGACGGCACGGGCGGCTGCTGGCCGCGCACTTCGGCGAGGACAAGGGCATGCGCGACATCCGCAAGCACGTCGGCTGGTACCTGCACGGCTTTCCGGCGGGCTCCGAGCTGCGCCGGGCGCTGGCGATGGTCAAGACGGTCGACGAACTGGACTCGTTGCTCGGCCGGTTGGACGGGGCCGTGCCGTTCCCGGCCGAGGCGACGGGCCCCCGCGGCCGCCAGGGCTCCCCGGCCCGGGTGGTGCTGCCGGAGGGTTGGCTGACCGACCCGGACGACTGCACGGTGCCGGCCGGCGCCGACGTCATGCACTCCGGGGGCTGACCCGACGGCTCGACATCGCGTCCGGACCGATAACTCAGTACCATGTGGGCTTTGTTGCATGCGCTTGTGCGGCGGACGGTTCCGTGCCGCTGCACCAGGGCAACAAAACCGTTTACCACCAGCCGCAGCGCTGCGCTGACCTTACGCACGGACACGCTGACGTCCGCATCAGACCTTCGGAGGCCGGTACGACATGAGTGACGCCGAGAGCGACGCCACTCGTCGTGGTCGGCACGGCCCGGCCGCGACGCCGCGGGGCGCCGCGGCGCCGCTGGGCGCCGCGCCCTGGGAGAGGTTCTTCGAACCGCCGGCCGACGACAACCTGCACCGCTGGCAGCCTGAGGCCGTCCCCGACAAGCCCGTCGAGTCGGGCAACGACGAGGCCGAACCGGGTGGATCGCACACCGGCGGTGGCGTCAGCGTCGCGGACCTGATCGCCAAAATCGGTGCCCCCGGCCGGCCCGTCCACCATCGTGCCGCTGCCCAGGATCCCGAGGTCGAGCCGTCCGGCGCCGAGCCCGGCCTGCCGATCGAGCTGCAGACGACGCAGGTGATCGACGACCTGGCCTACTCCCTGGACGCCGTGCCCGAGCTTGGCTGCTTCGAGGCCACCGACTACCCGGCCGACTACCCCGCTGACGACGACCCCGCTGAGAAGGCGCGCGACAACGGCGCCGGGGAACCCCGACGCCGGCGCCGCCCACTGCTGATCGCCGGGCGGTCGACCGCGGCCCTGGCCGCGGTACTGGCCCTGGCCATGACCGGCGGGGCCTGGCAGTGGAGCACGTCGAAAAACGCCCGGCTCAATACGGTCAGCGCGCTCGACCGGGACTCCAGCGACATCCGCGACCCGGGCGGGCAGTACGGCGACGAGGACTTCTTGATCGTCGGCCTCGACTCGCGCTCCGGCGACAATGCCAACATGGGCGCCGGAACCACCGACGACGCGGACGGCGAACGCTCCGACACGGTCATGCTGGTCAACATCCCGGCCAACCGTAAACGGGTGGTCGCGGTGTCGTTCCCCCGCGACCTGGCGATCACCCCGATGCAGTGCGAAGCGTGGGACCCCCAAACCGGCAGGTACGGGCCCCTCTACGACCCGAAGACCAAGACCTACGGCCCGAAGATCGTCTACACCGAGACCAAGCTGAACTCGGCGTTCGCCTTCGGCGGCCCGAAGTGTCTGGTGAAGGAAATCCAGAAGCTGTCCGGCCTGAACATCAACCGCTTCATCGCCGTCGACTTCGCCGGCTTCGCGAAGATGGTCGACGCCCTCGGCGGCGTCGAGGTCTGCTCGAGCACGCCGCTGCACGACTACGAGCTGGGCACCGTCCTCGAACACGGTGGCCGCCAGGTCCTCGACGGCCCGACCGCCCTGAATTACGTCCGCGCCCGCCAGGTCACCACGGAGGTCAACGGCGACTACGGCCGCATCAAACGCCAGCAGCTGTTCTTGTCGTCGCTGCTGCGGTCGTTGATCTCTGAGGACACGCTGCTGGACCTCAACAAGCTCAACAACGTCGTGAACATGTTCATCAGCGACACCGTCGTCGACAACGTGAAGTCCAAGGACCTGGTCCAGCTCGGCCAGTCACTGCAGGGCATGGCGGCCGGACACGTCACGTTCGTCACCGTGCCGACCGGTGTGACCGACGAGAACGGCGACGAGCCGCCGCGTATGGCCGACATGCGGGCGCTGTTCGACGCCGTCATCAACGACGATCCGCTGCCCGAGGAAAACGACCAGAACGCGCAGAATCTGAGCGCGTCTCCGACGACGGGCCCGTCGCGAGCACCGACCACCAGAAAGTCGCCGGCGCCGGCGCCGGAGGCGCAGCGCGAGCAGGTCACCACGACCTCGCCCAGCGGCGTGACCGTGCGGGTTTCCAACGCGACCACGCAAAGCGGTCTGGCCACCACCGCGACCAGCCAGCTCAGGCAGGACGGCTTCAACGTGATGTCACCCGACGACTACCCGAGCTCAGTCAACGCGACCACCGTGCTGTTCTCGCCGGGCAACGAAGACGCTGCGGCCACCGTCGCGTCCTCGTTCACCAACGCGAAAGTCCAGCGGGTTTCCGGCTACGGGCAGGTCGTGCAGGTGGTCTTGGGTCCCGACTTCAAGTCGGTCAGCACTCCATCGCCCAGCGGCTCGTCGCTGAGCCTGCAAATCGAGCGCGGCTCGAGTAATGCACCGGCCAAGCTGCCCGAAGACCTGACCGTCACCAACGCGGCCGACACCACCTGCGAGTAACCGCTTTTCACGGCGCTCCGCCGACCGTTTCGGGCGAGGGGCCGTACCCTGGGTGATATGCGGACCGCCTACCACGAGCAACTCTCGGAGTTATCCGAGCGCCTCGGCGAGATGTGCGGCTTGGCAGGAATCGCCATGGAGCGGGCCACCCAGGCTCTGCTGCAGGCCGACTTGGTGCTAGCCGAACAAGTCATCTCCGATCACGAGGCCATCGCCGCGCTGAGCGCGCGCGCCGAGGAAAGCGCCTTCGTACTGCTCGCGTTACAGGCGCCGGTGGCCGGCGATCTACGGGCCATTGTCAGTGCGATTCAGATGGTGGCGGATATCGATCGGATGGGTGCGCTGGCGCTGCACGTCGCCAAGATCGCCCGCCGACGCCATCCCCAGCACGCGCTGCCCGAAGAGGTCAACGGTTATTTCGCCGAAATGGGCAGCATCGCGGTCGAATTGGGCAACAGCGCTCAAGAGGTGGTGTTGTCGCGCGACCCGGAGAAGGCCGCCCGCATCCGCGAAGAAGACGACGCCATGGACGACCTGCACCGGCATCTGTTCTCGGTGCTGATGGACCGGGAATGGAAGCACGGCGTCGCGGCGGCCGTCGACGTGACGCTGCTGGGCCGGTTCTACGAGCGCTTCGCCGACCACGCCGTCGAGGTCGCCCGGCGGGTCATCTTCCAGGCGACCGGCCGACTTCCCGACGAAGAGGCGAAACCCGCGGCCCAGTAAGCGAACCCGCGGTGTTGGGTTAGCCGAAGCGCCCCGAAATGTAGTCCTCGGTGGCCTTTTGGCTCGGGTTCGAGAAGATTTTCTCGGTGTCGTCGACTTCGATCAGTCTGCCCGGCTTTCCCACGGCTTCCAGGTTGAAAAACGCCGTGTAGTCGCTGACGCGGGCGGCCTGCTGCATGTTGTGGGTGACGATGACGATGGTGTAGTCCTGCTTCAGCTCGCTGATCAGCTCTTCGATGGCCATCGTCGAGATCGGGTCCAGCGCCGAACACGGCTCGTCCATCAGCAGCACGTCGGGCTGCACGGCGATGGCCCGCGCGATGCACAGGCGCTGCTGCTGCCCGCCGGACAATCCACCACCGGGCCGGTCCAACCGGTCCTTCACCTCGTCCCACAGGTTCGCCCCGCGCAGCGAATACTCCGCCGTCTCGTTCAGCATCTTGCGATTGCGCACCCCCTGCAGCTTCAGGCCGGCCACCACGTTGTCACGAATTGACATGGCGGGGAACGGGTTCGGCCGCTGGAACACCATACCGATGGCCCGGCGCACGCCGACAGGGTCGACCCCGGTGCCGTAGATGTCTTCGTCATCGAGCAGCACGCTGCCCTCGACCCGCCCGCCGGGCACCACCTCGTGCATCCGGTTGAGTGTGCGCAGCACCGTCGTTTTGCCGCAGCCCGATGGGCCGATGAACGCGGTCACGCTGCGGGGCAGAACCGACAGCGTCACATCCGAAACCGCGTGGAACGATCCGTAATAGATGTTGACGCCCTTGAGGTCCAACCGTTTGGCCACTTAGTGCTCCTGCCTATGACTATCTGACGCTGAGAAATCGTGATATCACGCGGGCCGCGACGTTCATGGTGGCGATCACCAGGATGAGGGTCAATGCGGCGCCCCACAACCGATCCGTGGGAATGGGGTTGATGCCGGCGCCGGCCGTCGTCTGGTTGAACATCAGGCCGGGCAGGGTTCCCATGAACCCGCTGAAGATATCGAAGTTCATCGACTGTGCGTAACCGACGAGGATCAGCAGCGGCGCCGTCTCGCCCATCACCCTGGCCATCGCCAGCAGTATCCCGGTGACGATTCCGGACAGGCCGGTGGGAATGACCACGCGCGCAATGGTTTTCCACTTGGTGATGCCCAGGGCGTAACTGGCCTCGCGCAGGTCCACCGGGACGATCCGCAGCATCTCCTCGGTGGCGCGCACGATCACCGGGAGCATCAGCAACACCAGCGCCAGCGATACCGCGAACTCCGACCGGGGCAGTCCCAGCGTGGCCACGCACAACGCGTAGATGAACAGTGCCGCGACGATTGACGGCACACCGCTCAGGATGTCCACCATGAACGAGGCCACTCGGCCCAGCGCGGTGCCGCCGCCGTACTCGACCAGATAGATCGCCACCATCAGGCCGAGTGGGACCGAGATGACGGCGCATATCAGTCCCTGCAGCGCGGTGCCCACCAGCGCGTGGTATGCGCCGCCGCCGGTGACGAACGCCGTCATCCCTGCTTGCGAGTGCGACCACCACACGGTGGACGCAACGGCCCTGAAGCCCTTGACGACGACCGACCACAACACCATCACCAGCGGTGTCACCGCGACCAGCAGCGACAGCGAAACCAGCAGGGTCGCAACGTAGTTCGTGACCCGGCGGCGCCAACTGACCGGCGAGAACGTCCGCGGCTTGAGCGGGCGGTCCAACATCGAGTTCATCGGGCGCCCTTTCGCTCCGCCCCCGCGACGGCGCCCCGCGCCAAGGCATCGACCAAAAAGGTGAGCACGAACAAAGTCAGCCCCGCCGCGATGTACGCGCCGGCCCTGTACCGGTCGTCGAATTCGGCTGCGGCGCCGGCGATCTTGGTCGCGAAGGTGGAGCCGCCGTCGAACAGCGACCAGCCGAACGCCGACTGGGTGCCCCGCAGAATGATCAGCAACGCCACCGTCTCACCCAGCGCGCGGCCGAGCCCCAGCATCGAGCCGCTCACGTAGCCCGACCGCCCGAACGGCAGTGTGACCGTCTTGACCGCTTCCCAGCGGGTGGCGCCGAGCGCCAGCACGGCCTCGACCTGGTCCTGCGGTGTCTGGGCGAACACCTCGCGCGTGACCGCGGTGATGATCGGCAGGATCATCACCGCCAGGACCACCCCGCCGGTGAAGATGGTTCCCCCGCCGGCGGGCGACGCGTTGCCGTTGGCGAACAGAAAGCACCAGCCGAGCGAGCGATTGAGCCAGCTGGCGACCGGCCGCAGCTGCGGGGCCAGGACATACAGTCCCCACGCTCCGTAGATGATGGAGGGCACCGCGGCCAGCAGGTCGACCGAGTAGGCCAGCCACGTGGCGACCCGCCGCGGTGCGTACGCGGTGATGAAGATGGCCACGCCCAGCGCGACCGGCATGGCCAGTGCCAGCGCGAACAGCGACACGAACACGGTGACCGGCACCAGGCTGGCGATGCCGAAGTGCATCGCCGAGGTGTCCGTGGTGCCCCAGACGCCGCCGTAGCTGAAGAAGTTCTCCCGATTCCGGTGCAGCGCCGGTATCGCGCGTCCGAGCAGGAACGCGGCGATAGCGGCGATGACCACGATGATGACCACGCCCGAGGACTGCGCGAGCCGGCGGAAAATCCGGTCCGCCACATGGGGCCGCGCCGCGCCCCAGGGACTGATGGGTGTGGCTTGCTTTTCCGGAAGCGGCGCGGCGACAACCGCTCCCGAGCCGGCGTCGATGGGGTTCGGCCCCGAGGATCCGGTCACCGCGACCCCGTCCCGGTGCCGCAGTCGTTTGTTGATATCCGAGGGCTATTGCAGCGCATCGATCGCCGCAATCAGTCGTTGCCTGACCCTGTCGGACAGCGGCACGTAGCCGGCCTTCACCAGTTCGTCCTGCGCGCTGCTGGCCGATACGGACAGAAAAGATTTGACGGCCGCCGCAGTCTGCGCGTCGTAACCCTTCGAGCACACGATCTCGTAGGTGACCAGCAGCAACGGGTACACCCCGGGTTCCTCGGAACCGTACATGGAGTTGATGTCGAGGACCAGGTCATTGCCCTCGGCCAGGAACCGGACCGTGTCGACGGCGGTGCGGGCCGTGTCGCTGTTCAGCGGGATCACGCCGCCGCGGGTGGCGATCTTGGCGTACGGGATGCCGGCCTGGTCGGCGAAGCCCTTCTCGACGTATCCGATGGCGCCCGGCGTGGCTCGCACCGCCTGGGTGACGCCGGCGGACTTCGCGGTGCCCTCTCCGACGCCACCCTGAAATTCCGTTCCGATTCCCTTGGACCAGCTCTGCGGCGCCGCCGCGGTGAGATATTTCTGCACGTTGTCGGTGGTTCCCGACGAGTCGGTCCGATAGATGGGCGTGATCTTCGTGTCGGGTAGTGCCGTCCCCGGGTTCAGGGCGACCAAGATGGGGTCGTTCCAAGCGGTGATCCTGCCGGTGAAGATCTTCGCCAGTGCGTCACTGTTGACCACCAGCGGCGGATTTCCGGGCAGGTTGTAGACGATGGCGACGGGGCCGAAGACCAGGGGCAGGTCCCACGCCGGGTTTCCGTTGCAGCGGTTGGCGGCGGGCCCGATCTGGGCGGCGACCAGGGGAGAGTCCGCGCCGGCGAAATCGACATGTCCGACGATGAACTGCTCACGGCCGGCGCCCGATCCGGTCGGGTTGTAGGCCAGCGCCTTGCCCGGGCAGTACTGGCCCCACACCTGGTTGAACACGGTGATCGCGTTTTCCTGCGCGGTCGAGCCCTCCGCCGTCAGCTTGTTCTTCCCGCCGCATCCCGCCGTTCCGGTGACACCGGAGCTGGGCGGTGCCGCCCCGCGGTGATTCTGGTCGCTGCCGCAGGCGGTCAGCGCTCCGGCAACCAGCGCCGTCACCAACGCCACGGCGGCCAGCCCCCTGCTCTGCCTGTCGAGCCTCACCAATCTCGCTTTCCTGAGCCATTCCGGACGCATCTGGGCGCCGCCGGTCAGCTCTCGTGTGATGTTGCCGCGTGCCGGCGAAATATGCGCCGATGCGACCCACACCAACGTCTCGGTGGTCGAGACCAGATTAACGATCGGGGTCGGCGACCCTGGTACCCGCGGTCAGTCGGCGGCGTATGCGGTGTCGACGCTGTAGGTGGTGAAGCCCAGGCGCTGGTAGGTGCGCACCGCGGCGACGTTGTCCGATTCCACGTAAAGCATCACGGTGGGTTCGGCTGAAGTCTTCGGGTCGGCCAGGCGCCGCCCCAACCAGTCGATGCCGACGGCGGTCAACGCCTGCCCGAGGCCGCGACCCTGCGCGGAGGGATCGACGCCCACCACGTACACCTCGCCCAGGCCGGGCCGATCCAGGTGCACCTTCGTCCAGTGGAAGCCCAGCAACGTCCCGTCCTGATCACCGCCGGGCTCGCCGAACGCGAGGAATAGGCCCGACGGGTCGAACCACGGTTCGTTGCGGCGCTCCGCCAGCTCGGCCTCCGTCCAGCCGCCCTGTTCGGGATGGTGGGCGAAGGCGGCGTTGTTGACCCTCAGCAATTCGGCGTCGTCGGCGGTGCCGGCATAGGTGCGGATGCTGACCCCGGGTACCGGCGGCACGTCGGGCAGATCGCGCAGCGGACGACGCATCTGCACCAGCTCCCGCACGGGGACCAGGCCCCACGCGGACGCGGACGCCCGGGCCGGCTCCAGCGTGCCGTGGGCCCAGAACCGGTTGCGCGCACCGGTTTTGGCCAGCGTCGCGCGGGCCAGCGTGGACCCGATACCGCGCCGACGCGCCCGCGGGTGCACCACGAGTTCCGCCATGGCAGCCTCACCGTCACGCGGCGGACTCAGGTTGAGGTACCCGACGATCGCGTCGCCGGGCGTTGCGTCCCCGGTGATCACAAGGTGCTCGGTGCGGTCGTGGCCGAGTTCGCGCAGCACCTGCTCGCCCACCGGCGCAATCCCATCGAATTCGGTTGCCGCACTAACGAGTTCGCGCACACCCCGCTGCTCGTCGACGGTCAGCGACCGCCGCCAGTCAGGCGAGGTCACTGCGCGCGCAACGGATCACCCAACGGATCCTGGGCGTCCTGCGATTCGGAGTCGGAGTCGGCCTCGCCGGACTCGGCGACCGGGCCCCGGCCACGCGCGGGCCGGACGGCCTTGTAACCGACGTTGCGGACGGTACCGATCAGCGCCTCGTACTCCGGACCGAGCTTGGCCCGCAGCCGGCGCACGTGCACGTCGACGGTGCGGGTACCCCCGAAGAAGTCGTATCCCCACACCTCGTGCAGCAGTTGGGCGCGCGTGAACACCCGGCCGGCATGCTGGGCCAGGTATTTGAGCAATTCGAATTCTTTGTAGGTGAGGTCAAGCGGACGGCCTCGCAGCCGGGCGGTGTAAGTGCCCTCGTCGATCACCAGCTCGCCCAGGCTGACCTTGCCGGCACTCTCCTGGTCCGCGAGCCCGCCACGGCGGCCGATCACCAGCCGCAGCCGCGCGTCGATTTCGGCGGGCCCGGTGGTGGGCAGCAGGATCTCGTCCAGACCCCAGTCCGCGCTGATGGCCACCAGGCCACCCTCGCTGACCACGGCCAGCACCGGGGCCGAGCGGCCGGCGGTGCTCAACAGCCGACACAGTCCGCGCGCCGACGACAAGTCGGTACGGGCGTCGACGATCACCGCATCCGCGGTCCCGGCCTCGAGCAAGGAAGCGGGCTCTGGCGGCGCCGTCCGGACGGTGTGCGGAAGCAGGGACAACGACGGCAAGACCGGGTCGGGATGAAGCTCCGAGGTCAGCAGTAGTAGCTCCAACTAGCCCCTCCAACTCGGGGGAACGGCATCTCCCAAATTCACGACGCTATTAAGCGTTAGTTACCAGGTCATGTAACGATAACGTGTCACCTGGGTTTTTCGCGTGGCAGACGGGCCAGTGTGAGCCGCGCCACGACCGATCCGGCGGCGACCAATGCTGGGGCCGTGCGCCACAATATTCGGGTGCGCAAGGTGCTGATCGCTGTGACCGCGACCGCCGGCGTGGTCGCGGTGGGCGCGCTCGGTGCGATCGGCGTCGACTACGGAACCAGCATCTATGCCGAATACCGGCTGTCGTCCAGCGTGCGCCAGGCGGCCCGGCTGGGCACCGACCCGTTCGTGGCGATCGTGGCGTTTCCCTTCATCCCGCAGGCGATGCGCGGCAACTACCGCCAGGTCGAGATTAAGGCCAACGCGGTCGATCACGCGATGACCGGCAAAGCCACCCTGGAAGCCACGATGTACTCGGTGGGCCTGGCTCAGGCGTCCTGGCTGATCAGCCCGGACGCCAAGCTCGCGGTGGGCAGGCTGGAGAGCCGGATCATCGTCGACTCGACACACTTGGGCCGGTTCATGGGCATCAGCGACCTGATGGTCGAGGCGCCGGCCAAGGAGACCAACACCTCCACCGGCGGCGTCACCGCATCGGGCATCTCGGATAGCCACGGGCTGGTGTTCACCGGGACACCCAAATCGGCGGGATTCGATAAAAGGGTCAGCGTCTCGGTGGACCTCTCCATCGCCCCCGACGACCCAGCGACCTTGGTGTTCACCCCGACCGGCGTGCTCACCGGATCGGACACCGCCAACCAGACGGTGCCGGCGGACAAACAGGACGCCGTGTTGCACGCCTTCACCGCCAGGCTGCCCGATCAGCACCTGCCCTTTGGGGTCGCGCCCACCACCGAAGGGGCCCGGGGATCCGACGTCATCATCGAGGGCATCACCCGCGGAGTAAACGTGACCCTCGAGGGGTTCAAGCAGTCATGACCGTCATCGTCGTCACCGTCGCGGTGCTCGCCGCGGCGACCCTCGCCGGCTGGCTGCTGACCCGGCGTTCGGGACACATCCGGACAGTCGACCCCGCACCGGATCAGGACACCGAGGCCGACGCCGCCGCCCTGGGGCTTTCCCGCAGCGGACCGACGGTGGTGCATTTCAGCGCCCCGTGGTGCGGGCCGTGCGACCGGGTCCGCCGGGTCGTCGAGCAGGTCTGTGACAACCTGGGCGATGTGGCTCACATCGAGATCGATCTGGACGCCAATCCGGAGACCGCACGCCGCTATTCGGTGCTGTCCCTGCCCACCACGCTGATCTTCGACGCGCAAGGCCGGCAGCGCTACCGCACCTCCGGAGTGCCCAAGGCCGCCGACCTGCGGTCCGCGTTGCAGCCGCTGTTGGCTTGACCACGGTGTCATTAGGTAAGCTGACCGACGTGCCAGCCCGCCTCGAGCCCATGCTCACCCAGCGTCGCGCAGTTCTGCGCCGCACTGCGGGCTGTTGTTGTTGCTGTTGCTGTTGAGTAGCCGCGCTTTCGCGTAGCACTCGGAGCGGCCCGGATCCAAACCGTGGCACGTCTCCATTCGTCGTTTCCGTCAGCAACACAGGCATCGAGGAGTTCCAACCTTGCCAAGCAATAACACCACCACGCAGCCCGATCTGGTCGACGTGCGTGGACCCCGGTTCGCCGCATGGGTCACCACCGCGG
Organism: Mycobacterium sp. 94-17; assembly: GCF_035617725.1. NCBI lineage: Bacteria > Bacillati > Actinomycetota > Actinomycetes > Mycobacteriales > Mycobacteriaceae > Mycobacterium > Mycobacterium sp. 94-17. Next base: position 356,072 of record NZ_JAPIYN010000001.1, on the reverse strand, counting down.
TCCTGGTGCTCGCGCTGCTCGTCTCCGCGGCGAGTCCGCCGGTCGCCGCGGTTGTCCTGGCCGTTCAGGCCGTCATCTTCGCCATCGGCGCGGTCGGCGGACCGCGCAAGCACCCCTACGGCCGCATCTTCGCCGCCGTCGTCGCCCCGCGACTGGGCCCGGTGCAGGATCGCGAACCGACCGCCCCGCTGCGGTTCGCCCAACTCGTCGGCCTGATATTCGCGGTGCTGGGAACGATCGGATTCGCCACCGGGGCCGTCTTGTTCGGCGTCATCGCGACCGCGGCCGCCCTGGCGGCCGCGTTTCTCAACGCGGCCTTCGGCATCTGCCTCGGCTGCCGGCTCTACCCACTGGTGGCCCGCTTCCGACGCCCTGCGCGTCGCACCTGACCTGCTGTAACAAAGCGATTGAAAGGATCCACTCCATGGCACGCTCCGACGTCCTGGTCTCCACCGACTGGGCTGAGAGCAATCTCGACGCCTCAGGCGTCGTCTTCGTCGAAGTCGACGAAGACACCAGCGCCTACGATGCCGGCCACATCCCCGGCGCGATCAAGCTGGACTGGCGCACCGACCTGCAGGATCCGGTCAAGCGCGACTTCGTCGACGCCCAGCAGTTCTCCAAGCTGCTCAGCGAGCGGGGCATCTCCAACGACGACACCGTGATCCTCTACGGCGGCAACAACAACTGGTTCGCCGCCTACGCCTACTGGTACTTCAAGCTGTACGGCCACGCCCAGGTCAAGCTGCTCGACGGCGGCCGCAAGAAATGGGAGCTCGACGGGCGCACGTTGTCCGGCGACCCCGTCACCAGGCCGACGACGTCGTACAGCGCTGCCGCGCCCGACACCAGCATCAGGGCGTTCCGCGACGAGGTGATCGCGGCCATCAACGTCAAGAACCTGGTCGATGTGCGCTCCCCCGACGAGTTCTCCGGGAAGATCCTCGCGCCCGCGCACCTGCCGCAGGAGCAAAGCCAGCGGCCCGGCCACATCCCTGGCGCCATCAACGTGCCGTGGAGCAAAGCCGCGAACGAGGACGGCACCTTCAAGTCCGACCACGAGCTGTCCGAGCTCTACGCCGGCGCCGGCCTGGACGGCCAGAAGGAAACCATCGCCTACTGCCGCATCGGTGAGCGCTCGTCGCACACCTGGTTCGTTCTTTACGAACTGCTCGGGCATCGGAATGTGAAGAACTACGACGGCAGTTGGACGGAATACGGCTCCCTGGTGGGTGCCCCGATCGAGTTGGGAAGCTGATATGTGCTCTGCACCGAAGCAAGGACTGACGTTGCCCGCCAGCGTCGACCTGGAGAAGGAAACGGTGATCACCGGCCGCGTCGTGGACCGCGACGGTCAGGCGGTCGGCGGCGCGTTCGTCCGCCTGCTGGACGCCTCCGACGAGTTCACCGCCGAGGTGGTGGCGTCGGCCACCGGTGACTTCCGGTTCTTCGCCGCACCGGGGTCCTGGACCCTGCGTGCCCTGTCGAAGGCCGGCAATGGCGACGCCGTGGTAGCGCCCTCGGGCGCGGGCGTCCACGAGGTCGACGTAAAGATCGCCTGACCCGCCGGCCGCCCCCCACGGGGACGCCGCGGGACGAATAGACTTGTGCCCGTGGTGCTGCTCTTCGAGATCATGCTGGTTGTGGCCGTCGTGGTCATTTCCTGGTTCGCCTTGTACACCCTCTATCGGCTGATCACCGACGAGTCGTGAGCCCGCCGGCGACCGTCCAGAGCGCAGCGATGGGGAGGAGCGGCGCACGTGACTCCCGATGACCCGCCGCGTTCCGCAGGCTCCGGCGACCGGGCGGTGGCCGCCGCCGCCGAGCGCGCCAGGCTGACCGCCGGCCGCAACGTCCCGTCCTACGACGACTTGCCCCTGCCCGCCGACACCGCGAACCTGCGCGAAGGCGCCGACCTGAGCGATGCCCTGCTGGCGCTGCTGCCGCTGGTCGGCGTGTGGCGCGGGGAAGGCGAAGGCCGCGGACACGACGGCGACTACCGGTTCGGTCAGCAGATCGTGGTCTCGCACGACGGCGGCGACTACCTGAACTGGGAGGCCCGCTCATGGCGGCTCAGCGAGACCGGCGAGTACGAGGAACGCGGCTTGCGCGAGACCGGTTTCTGGCGCTTCGTCACCGATCCCGATGATCCCGGTGAATCGCACGCCATCGAACTGCTGTTGGCCCATTCGGCGGGCTATGTCGAACTGTTCTACGGCAGCCCCCTGACCCAGTCGTCGTGGGAGCTGGTCACCGACGCGCTGGCCCGCAGCAGGTCGGGCGTGCTGGTCGGCGGTGCCAAACGCCTCTACGGCATCGTCGAAGGCGGCGACCTGGCGTACGTCGAGGAGCGGGTGGACGCCGACGGCGGTCTGGTGCCGCATCTGTCGGCGCGGCTGTCTCGCTTCGCCGGGTAGCGCGGCGCCGCGAAGTCGGACCGCCGACGGCCGTCAAACATGGAGCGGCCCCCAAGCCATATTCCCGGTCGGACAAGAACCGGGAGCTCGGGGGCCGGGTGGCTGCGGGGAATTCGCCAGCGCAATTGCGACGCCGGTTCTTCCGAGCCACTGCTGCTAGCGCGCAGCCACCTCACATGTCCATGAAGCTATCAATTTCGCGGACCACCTCCCTTCTTGTGTACGACCGACCGTACCGGCAAATCGGCCAGCCGACAACAGAATTCAGCGCTCAGCGATCGCTGACGATGGCCACATCGATCAGCGCTGCGAACTCCCCGGCCAGCGGGGACGGCCGCAGCGCTCGGCCATCAAGGGTGTGCACGCGGGCGGCCAACGTCATGCTGGAAATCAGCCAAACACCCTGCGCGGCAACAAGGTCGGCGACGCGCAGCGCGCGGTAGTCGCAGTCGTAGCCCTTGCCCCGGGCTACCTCGAACAGGGCCTGCTGGGTGGTGCCACGCAGGATCGGATACCACGGCGGCGGTGTCAGCAGGCACGGTTGACCGTCCGGCGTCTCGGCGGCGGTGGCGATCACCACGGTGGAGCGCGGGCCTTCCAGCACGTAGCCATCCGCGCTGACGAAGATCACGTCACCCGCGTCGTGACGGGCGGCGTGGCGCAGGGCCGCCATATTGATCGCGTAGGACAGGGTCTTGGCGCCGGCCAGCAGCCACGGCATCGAGTCCACACCGGTGGCGGGTAGCCCCCGGTCGAGCGTGATCGCCGCCAGCCCGTGACGCCGCACCGTCGTCACCCGTTCGGGAACCGCGTTGACCATGACGTAGGCGGTCGGCGCCGAACCGTGCTCGCGCCCGCGGCTGTAGATCAGCCGCATCGCGCCCTCGTCGGCGTTGCCCGCACGCCAGTGCCGGGTGGCCACCTCGATGGCGCTTCGCCATCGCGGCAGGTCAGGCCGGGGCAGGTCGGTCAGCGCGGCCGACTGAGTCAACCGCTGCAGATGCGACTCGATCAGGCAGGCCCTGCCGTCGCGCACCAACAGCGTCTCGAAGACACCGTCACCGCGGACCGCTGCCAGGTCGTCGGCGTACAGCAGGGGCGCGTCCGGCGCCTGTATCTCGCCGTCCAGCGTGACAATCACTCCCGTCTGGCCAGCCATGGTCGAGAAGCCTATCCAATCGTGACGACCCGGTGACCGGCCCCGGCGAACGGGAAGCCGGCCGTGCCCGCCCAGGTCCGTAGAGTTGACGCGTGACCCGCGACGAAGAGCACAAGAGCGATGTGGGGGCATCTCTGGGTGGCCGGGGAGAGGGGCGGCGCCCATGACCGCGGTCCCCGCACCCGAGACCGGACCCGACGCCGGCGCTGTCTGGCATTACGGCGACCCGCTGGGTGAGCAGCGCACGAGCGACACCGAAGCGATCTGGGTCGACCGCTCGCACCGCGGCGTCCTCACCCTCACCGGAAAAGACCGGCAGACCTGGCTGCACAGCATTTCGACGCAGTTCGTCAGCGACCTGCCCGACGGCGCCGTGACGCAGAACCTCAGCCTCGACGGCCAGGGCCGCGTCGAGGATCACTGGATCCAGACCGAACTGGCCGGCACCACCTACCTCGATACCGAACCGTGGCGGGCCGAGCCGCTGCTGCAGTACCTACGCAAGATGGTGTTCTGGTCCGAGGTCGCCCCGGCCGGCGCCGGCCTGGCCGTGCTGTCGTTGCTGGGCCCGAAACTGGCTGACCAGCCGGTTGTCGATGCGCTCGGGGTCGACGCCCTGCCCGCCGAGACGACCGCGGTCGCCGCGGGCGGCGGTTTCGTGCGGCGGATGCCGACCGCACCGGGCGGCCCGATAGAGGTCGACCTGCTGGTCCCGCGCGCGACGCTGGACGACTGGCGGAATCGCCTGACGCAGGCGGGGGTCCGCCCCGGCGGTGTGTGGGCCTATGAAGCCCACCGGGTCGCGGCCGTGCGGCCCCGCCTTGGCGTCGACACCGACGAGCGCACGATTCCCCACGAGGTGGGATGGATCGGCGGTCCCGGCGCCGGGGCCGTCCACCTGGACAAGGGGTGCTATCGCGGGCAGGAGACCGTCGCGCGGGTGCACAACCTGGGCAAGCCTCCCCGGATGCTGGTGCTGCTACACCTCGACGGGTCGGTGGACCGGCCGTCGACAGGCGATCCGGTGCTGGCCGGCGGCCGCGCGGTCGGCCGCCTCGGCACCGTCGTCGACCACGTCGATCTCGGGCCCATCGCGCTGGCGCTGCTCAAGCGCGGAGTGCCCGCCGAGACCCCATTGACGACGGGACCGGAGGCCTCGGTGGCGGCGGTGATCGATGCCGACTCGCTGCCCGCGACCGAACATGTCGGCGCCGGGCGGTTAGCTGTTGAACGGTTGCGGGGGGGTGCGGGATAATGAACGGCAACGTCCCGCGCCAGCGAGCAGGGCGCGCCAACGCCCGGTGGCGAGGCACGGTAAAGTGTTGGCAGGACAATACGACACCAGGAGATCGGAGCCGCCTACTCGTTAGGCCGCTCCGTTATTGCGCGAGGGGGTTCCCCCATGGGCCGCGGCCGGGCTAAGGCAAAGCAGACCAAGGTTGCTCGAGAACTCAAATACAGTTCTCCGCAGACCGACTTCCAGCGGCTTCAGCGCGAGCTGTCAGGGACGGATTCGGACGAATCCGTCGAATTCGACAGCGACGGCTCCGACGAATCCTGGGACGACCAGGACAACTGGCCGCGATAGAACGAACGCTGCGGCGCCGATGCTCAGAGCACCGGCGCCGTATTCGTTATGCCGCAGGTTCCTAAAATCTCGGGTGCTGACCGACCATCTTGGCCCGCGGGCTCGCTTTGCCGCCTTTGCCGACGGTGCCCAGCACCCAGCAGTCCAGGTGCCGTGCGGTCAGGATGGCCAGGGCGCGGTCGGTGTCCTCGGGAGCCACGATGGCGATCATGCCGACGCCCATGTTGAACGTCTTCTCCATCTCCTCGCGCCTCACCCGGCCTCGCTGGGCGATCATCGCGAACACCGGCGCCGGGGTCCAGGTGCCGCGGTCCATCTCGGCGACCAGTCCGTGCGGAATGACGCGTTGCAGGTTGCCGGCCAACCCGCCCCCGGTGACGTGGCAGAAGGTGCGGACGTGGGTTTCGGCCGCGAGCGCCAGGCAGTCCTTGGCGTAGATGCGGGTGGGTTCGAGCAACTCCTCACCCAGGGTGCGGCCGAACTCCTCGACGTAGCCCTCGAGATTCATCCGGTCGATCTCGAGCAGCACGGTGCGCGCCAACGAATACCCGTTGGAGTGCAGACCGGACGAACCCATCGCGATGATGACGTCGCCGGGTTTGACACGGTCGGGCCCCAGCACGTCGTCGGCCTCGACGACGCCGATGCCGGTGGCCGAGATGTCGTAGTGGTCCGGCTCCATCAGCCCGGGATGCTCGGCCGTCTCGCCGCCCAGCAGCGCGCACCCGGCGCGCACACATCCCTCGGCGATGCCACTGACGATGGCGCTCAAGCGTTCCGGCACCGTACGGCCCACCGCGATGTAGTCCTGCAGGAACAGCGGCTCGGCGCCGCACACCACCAGGTCGTCGACCACCATCGCGACCAGGTCCAGCCCGACGGTGTCGTGTTTGTCCATCGCCTGGGCGACCGCCAGCTTGGTGCCGACGCCATCGGTGGACGCGGCGAGCAGAGGCTCACGGTAGTCGCCGCGTAGCGCGAACAAGCCGGCGAATCCGCCCAGGCCGCCCCGGACCTCGGGTCGCGTGGCTTTCGTCGCCAGCGGCTTGAACAGTTCGACGGCGCGATCGCCGGCTTCAATGTCCACCCCGGCCGACGCGTAGGTGATGCCCCGACTGCCTTGGTGTCGTCCGGGGCTCTTTCCGGGATCCGTCATCGCGATAAAGGCTACCGGGCGGCGCTGAGGGACGGGATCAAACGTCGGCGATGGCGCCAACCGGCTTGGCTCAGTGGGCAACCGGCACTTCGTCGGCCGCGAGATCCTCGAGGCCGGCTCCGCGGGCGGCGTTGGCCAGCATGTGCTCGATGACGTTCTTGCCCAACGCGGTTTCCCCGGGCAGTTCGATCGGATACTGGCCGTCGAAGCAGGCAGTGCACAGCCGCGACGCCGGCTGCTCGGACGCGGCGACCAGCCCGCGCAGCGAGATATAGCCCAGCGAGTCGGCGCCGATCGCGTGCCGTACCGCCTCAAGCATCTCCTTCTTGTCTTCGACCGCGTTGGCGATCAGTTCCGCCGGCGACGGGAAGTCGATGCCGTAGAAACAGGGCCATTTGACGGGGGGCGAGGCGATCCGCACGTGCACTTCGACGGCGCCGGCCTCGCGCAGCATCCGCAACAGTGCGCGCTGGGTGTTCCCGCGCACGATCGAATCGTCGACGACGATGAGCCGCTTGCCGCGGATCACCTCGCGAAGTGGGTTGAGCTTCAGCCGGATACCGAGTTGGCGGATGGTCTGCGACGGCTGGATGAAGGTGCGCCCGACGTAGGCGTTCTTCATCAACCCCTGGCCGTAGGGGATGCCCGACTCCTGCGCGTATCCGACGGCGGCGGGTGTGCCCGACTCGGGCACACCGATCACCAGGTCGGCATCGACGGGACGCTCACGGGCCAGCCGGCGACCGATCTCCACCCGGGTCGCGTGGACGGACCGGCCTGCGATCGTGCTGTCCGGACGCGCCAGGTAGACGTACTCGAACACGCAGCCTTTGGGGGTGGGGTTGGCGAACCGGGTGGAGCGGACGCCGTCGGCGTCGATCGCCAGCAGTTCGCCGGGTTCGATGTCGCGCACGAAGGACGCGCCGACGATGTCCAGCGCCGCCGTTTCGGAGGCGACCACCCAGCCGCGGTCCAGCCGGCCGAGCGACAGCGGCCGCACCCCGTGCGGGTCGCGGCACGCGTACAGGGTGTTCTCGTCCATGAAGGTCAGGCAGAACGCGCCGCGCACGGTCGGCAGCAGGTCCAGCGCCGCCTGCTCCAGGGTGGCGTCGGCTGCGCCGTGGGCCAGCAGCGCGCCCAGGATGTCCGAGTCCGTCGTCGCCGGTGCGGGCGCGCGCTTGGCGATCAGTCCCTCGTCACGGGCGCGGGCGGCGAGCTCAGCGGTGTTGACCAGGTTCCCGTTATGCCCCAGGGCGACCCCGGTGCCGGCCGCGGTGTTGCGGAAAACCGGCTGTGCGTTTTCCCAGGTCGTGTCGCCGGTGGTCGAGTAGCGGCAGTGGCCGATCGCGACGTGGCCCGGCATGGCGCCCAGCGTCTGCTCGTCGAATACCTGGCTGACCAGGCCCAGGTCTTTGAAGACCAGCACCTGGGATCCGTCGGCGACGGCGATGCCGGCGGCCTCCTGGCCGCGATGCTGCAGCGCGTACAAGCCGTAGTAGGTGAGTTTGGCGACGTCCTCGCCCGGGGCCCAAACCCCGAAGACGCCGCATTCTTCTCGGGGTGCGTTGAAGTCTTCTTCGGGTTCTTGGACGGTCACAATTGGGCAGCTCCCCGGGGAACGGTTGGTGACGTAACGGAGTCTACGGGCAACCGGACCAGGCCAACGAATCCGCCGGGCGTGTTGAGCCGCGAGTTCCCACCAAAAATAGCTAAACCTGCAGTTCAGGGTTATGTTCAGCCGACATCGAACAAAGGCAGGCAGTGTCCAATCTCACCGGCTCGCGCGCCGGAAAGGCGCAGGACACCGGTGCGCTGCGCCTCGGCGAACGACGACTTCCCGGTGGCCAGCAGCAGCCAGGTCCGCGCGTCGGTTTCCACCACATTGGGCGGTGTGCCCCGGGTGTGTGTGGGTCCGGCGATGCACTGCACCGCGACGAACGGCGGGATGCGCAGCTCCACGCTGCGCCCGGGGGCCACGGCGGCCAGTGTGCGCGCTGTCAGCCGCACGGCCGTCGCCAATTCCTGCCGGTCGGGCGGTGGACGGGTTTCGTCGCGCAGCCAGTCCGCGAGGGCCAGCACGGCCTGCCGGGCTTTCGCCGGATCGGCTTTGTCGCGGGGGGCCATACCCTAGGGTCTCAAAATCGTCGGACACTACAGTTCACGGCCGCCGCCACCGCGTAATCGGACAAGCCAAGGCATCGAATTCCGTTCCCGTGTAACGGAATTCAGTCCGTCCAGGACTGGACGGCCAGCACTGCGATGGCCCCGGCCTCGTTGATGGCCAGGTGCGCCAGCACGGGTGCGGCCAGACTGCCAGACCGGTCGGCCAGCCAGCCGAAGAGCCAGCCCGCGATTCCGGTGACCAGCACGGTCGCCGCCACCGGCTCGCCCGTCGCGCGGGCATCGGCGATGTGGGAGAGGGCAAAAGCGCCGGCCTGCAACAGCCGTCCACCGCGTACACCGAAGGCGGCAGAGCCGGCGGCGGCCAGCGCCCCGCGAAAGGCGGACTCCTCCGACCACACCGTGCCGACCGGAATTTGCAGCAGCAGCCACGCCGGCGGCGTTGCCGGCGGCGTGCGGTCGGCCATCGATCGGCGCACCGGCGTCAGCGCGGTTGTCGCGACGACCGCGCCCGCAACCGAGAACCCGGCCAGTGAACCCAGCCGCAGACCGGCCCACAGCCGCGGCGGGCCCAGGCCCAGCGGCGCACGCGTTGCCGCCACCAGCAGGACGCCCACGCCGGCCTGCAGGATCGTCCGCCACGAGGCCGGTAACCGCGGGCTGACGAAGCTCCAACCGACGAGTACCGCGGCCAGGAGCAATGCAGCAGACCGACGGAAAGCACTGGCAGACATCAGGATTCGTCGCGAGAGCTCATCCGAACAGCCGCGGTAGCACCGCCTCGGATGTCTCACGCAGTTCGGCCAGCGGAATCGTGAACAGCCCCTGGACCTCCACCGCGTCGGAGGCCTCGTCGACCACTCCGATGCGCACCGTCGGCAGTTCCCGCGCCTCGCACATCGACCGGAACCTGCTCTCCTCGGTGCGCGGCACCGCCACCAGCACGCGGCCCGCCGACTCGGAGAACAAGGTCACGAACGGATCGGCATCCTCGGGAAGCACGATGCGACAACCGGTTTCACCGGCCAGGGCGGCCTCGACGACAGCCTGGGCGAGGCCGCCTTCGGACAGGTCGTGGGCCGCGGACACCAGGCCGTCACGCGAGGCCGAGCCGAGCACCTCGCCCAGCAGCTTCTCGCGGGCCAGGTCGACCTTGGGCGGCAGCCCACCGAGATGCTCGCCGGTCACCTGCGCCCAGATCGAACCGTCGAACTCGTCGCGCGTCTCGCCGAGCAGCAGCAGCGTTTCGCCGGGTTCGGTGCCCAGGCCGGTGGGGATGCGCCGGGCGACATCGTCGATCACGCCCAGCACCCCGACCACCGGGGTGGGCAGGATCGCCGTCGAGCCCGTCTGGTTGTAAAAGCTGACGTTGCCGCCCGTCACCGGAATCCCCAGGGCCACACAGCCGTCGGCCAGTCCCCGCACCGCCTGCGAGAACTGCCACATCACGGCGGGGTCTTCGGGCGAACCGAAATTCAGACAATTGGTCACCGCGACCGGGACCGCTCCGGTGACGGCGACGTTGCGGTAGGCCTCGGCCAGCGCGAGCTGCGCGCCGGCGTAGGGATCGAGCTTCGTGTAGCGGCCGGACGCGTCCGTCGACAAGGCGATGCCGCGGCCGGTGGATTCGTCGACGCGCAGCACGCCGCCGTCGGCGTGCTCGGCCAGCACGGTGTTGCCGCGCACGTACCGGTCGTATTGCTCGGTGATGAACGCACGGCTGCACAGATGCGGACTGCTCAGCAGCGCAAGCACAGTCGCGCGCAGCTCGGCGCCGGTGGTGGGGCGGGGCAGCGTGGCCGACGTGTCGGCGTTGAGCGCGTCCTGGGTGTCCGGACGGGCGACCGGCCGCTGGTAGACCGGGCCTTCGTGGGCGACGGTGCGCGGCGGCACATCGACGACCGTCTGGCCGCGCCAGGCGATGCGCAACCGGTTTCCGTCGGTGACCTCACCGATCACCGTGGCCAGCACGTCCCATTTGCGGCACACCGCCAGGAACGCGTCGACGTTCTCCGGGGTGACCACCGCGCACATCCGCTCCTGGGACTCGCTGCACAGGATCTCCGCGGGTGTCATGTCCTTGGCCCGTAGCGGCACGGCGTCCAGGTCGATCGACATGCCCCCGTCGCCGGCCGAGGCTAATTCGGATGTGGCACAAGATAATCCGGCGCCACCCAGGTCCTGGATGCCCACCACGAGTTTGCCGGCGTACAGCTCGAGGCAGCACTCGATGAGCACCTTCTCCATGAACGGGTCGCCAACCTGAACCGAGGGCAGTTTCTTGCGGGAGTTCTCGGCGTCGAAGGTGTCCGAGGCCAGCACCGACACCCCGCCGATGCCGTCCAGGCCGGTGCGGGCACCGAACAGGATGATCTTGTTCCCGGTCCCGGAGGCGAAGGCCAGGTGCAGATCCTCCTGGCGTAACACGCCGACGCACATGGCGTTCACCAACGGGTTGCCGGCGTAGCACTCGTCGAAGACGGTCTCGCCGCCGATGTTGGGCAACCCCAGCGAGTTGCCGTAGCCGCCGACGCCGCGCACCACGCCGTCGAGCACGCGGCGGGTGTCCGGCGCATCGGCCGCACCGAACCGCAACTGGTCCATCACCGCGACCGGCCGCGCGCCCATAGCCATGATGTCGCGGACGATCCCGCCGACGCCCGTGGCCGCACCCTGATAGGGCTCGACGTAGGACGGGTGGTTGTGCGACTCGACTTTGAAGGTGACCGCCCAGCCGTCGCCGATGTCGACCACACCGGCGTTCTCGCCGATGCCGGCCAGCATGCCGGTGCGCATTTCGGCGGTCGTGGTCTCGCCGAAGTAGCGCAGGTGCACCTTGGACGACTTGTAGGAGCAGTGCTCGCTCCACATCACCGAGTACATCGCCAGCTCGGTGTCGGTCGGGCGCCGGCCCAGGATCTCGCGGATGCGCTGGTACTCGTCGTCTTTGAGGCCCAGCTCGGCGAACGGTTGCGGCTCGTCGGGAGTGGTGGCGGCGTGCTCGACGGTGTCGATGGCCTGCGTGCGCGCGCTGGTCCCGGAGACGGTCACGCCAGACAGTCTAGGGCTGGGCGCACCCTGGGCGCGCCCGATGGCCGGGCGGCCGGCCACCGCGCCGCGTCAGCCCGCGATCCGGGCCAGCGCCGCTGCGGTATCCAGGTCGGCGTAGGCAAACGAATACCGTTGGATGCGTCAGGCCGGCGCCAAGAACGCGTGCATCGCGGCCGAGTAGGCGGCCACGTCGTGCGCGCCCATCACCTCGCGCGCGGAGTGCATCGCCAGCTGCGCCGCGCCGACATCGACGGTGGGGATGCCGGTGCGCGCGGAGGCCAACGGTCCGATCGTCGATCCGCACGGCAGGTCGGCCCGGTGTTCGTAGCGCTGCAGGGCCACCCCGGCCTGCCGGCACGCCAGCGCGAACGCCGCGGCGGTGCGGCCATCGGTGGCGTAGCGCAGGTTGGGGTGCACCTTGAGCACCGGCCCGGCGTTGACCGCGATCGGGTGGCCGGGCTCGTGTCGCTCCGGGTAGTTGGGGTGGGTGGCGTGCGCCATGTCCGCCGAAGCCAGCAGCGAGGCGGGCAGCCGGCGCAGGTACTCCTCGCGGCTGCCGCCGGCCGCCAGCACGATTCGCTCCAGCACCGTGCCCAGCAGGTCGGATTGCGCGCCGTGATCCGACGACGACCCGACCTCCTCGTGATCGAAGACCACCAGCACGGGCAGATACGCCCCGGGCCGTTCGACGGCCAACAGCGCCTGAAGCCCCGCGTAACAACTGGCCTGGTTGTCCAGGCGGGGCGCGCTCAACAGGCTGGCGTCGGCGCCGGCCACCGTGGCGGGAGTCAGGTCGTGCGTCATCAGATCGGCGGCCAGCACGTCGGTAGCCGCCACTCCGGCGCGCTCCGCGACGTAATCGACGAACGACCGCGGCGTCTCCCCGACGCCCCACACCGCGTTGACGTGGCGCTGCGGATCCAGCGTCAACGATTTACGGTCGTCGGCCAGATGGATGGCCAGCTGCGGCACCCGAAGGATCGGCTCGTCGATGCGCACCAGCCGGTGCCCGATCCCGCCGTCCTGGTCGTCCACCCGCACCGACAGCCGCCCACTGATGCCGAGATCGCGGTCGAGCCATGAGTTGAGCCACGCTCCCCCATAGGGTTCCAGCGCCACCACCCGCCAGCCGGCGACCACCCGGTCGGGGTGCTGCTTGACCCTGAGATTGGGACTGTCGGTGTGCGCACCCACGATCCGGAACGATCCGTCGGCGGCGTCCGAATTCCAGGCGACCAGCGAGGCCGCCCGCACCGTGAAGTACCGCCCCGGCTCCGACGGCCAGTGTTTAGCCTCGCTCAGTTCGGTGTATCCGGCAGCGATCAACCGAGCGGCCACCGTGGCGCACACATGAAATGGCGACGGAGAGGCGTCGATGAACTCGCAGAGTCCTTGCGCGCTCGCTGAGGACTTCGCCTGGTTTCGAGACCCGCGGGACATGTGCAACATCATCGCTGCCGGCCGCCGCGGGCTCCGCGCTGGGTCCGGCGCCGCTTCCGGCGCTCGCCGTCGCCGCGCCGGGCCCAACGGCGCGCTCCTCACTCGCGCCGCTTCCGGCGCTCGCCGTCGCCGCGCTAGGGTCCTCAGAGTGCCCCCCGTCCAACCCCAACCCATCCTCGCCCCGCTGACCCCCGCGGCGATCTTCCTGGTGGTGACGATCGACGACGGCGGGGAGGCGACCGTGCACGACGCGCTGCCCGACATCCCCGGACTGGTGCGCGCGATCGGTTTTCGCGAACCGCAGAAACGGTTGTCGGCGATCGCCTCGATCGGCTCTGACGCCTGGGACCGGCTGTTCTCCGGACCGCGGCCCGCCGAACTGCACCGGTTCGTCGAACTGAAGGGCCCACGGCACACCGCTCCCGCCACGCCCGGGGATCTGTTGTTTCACATCAGGGCGGAGAGCCTGGACGTCTGTTTCGAACTGGCCGACCGAATCCTGACATCGATGGCCGGTGTGGTCACCGTGGTCGACGAGGTCCACGGATTCCGTTACTTCGACAACCGCGACCTACTTGGATTCGTAGACGGCACCGAGAACCCGGACGGCCCGTTGGCCGTGAGTGCCACCGCGATCGGCGACGAGGACCCCGACTTCGCCGGTTCCTGCTATGTGCACGCGCAGAAATACCTGCACGACATGGCGGCGTGGCATTCGACCCCGGTCGGCGAGCAGGAGCGCGTGATCGGCCGCACCAAGCTCGACGACATCGAGTTCGACGACGACGTCAAGCCTGCCAACGCCCACATCGCCCTCAACGTGATCACCGACGACGACGGCACCGAACTGAAAATCGTGCGGCACAACATGCCGTTCGGTGAGCTCGGCAAAAGCGAATACGGTACGTATTTCATCGGCTATTCGCGCACGCCCCGAGTCACCGAACGGATGCTGCGCAACATGTTCCTCGGCGATCCACCGGGCAACACCGACCGCATCCTCGACTTCTCCACGGCCGTCACTGGCGGATTGTTCTTCTCACCCACCCTCGACTTTCTCGACGATCCCCCACCCCTGCCCGCAGCGCCGGAGGCGGAAACGCCTGTGGCACAGCACGGCTCACTTTCGATCGGCAGCCTGAAAGGAACCACTCCATGAACAACCTCTACCGCGACCTGGCACCGGTCACCGAAGCCGCTTGGGGAGAAATCGAAGAAGAGGCGACGCGGACGTTCAAACGCCACATCGCCGGACGTCGGGTCGTCGACGTCAGCGAGCCCGGCGGAGCGGTCACCGCCGCCGTGAGCACCGGCCGGCTCGCCGACGTGGCATCACCGACGGACGGTGTGGAGGCTCACCTGCGGGAGAGTAAACCGCTTGTCCGACTGCGGGTTCCGTTCACCCTGTCCCGTTACGAGATCGACAGCGTCGAGCGTGGCGCCAAGGACTCCGACTGGGATCCGGTCAAGGAGGCGGCCAAGAAGCTGGCGTTCGTGGAAGACCGGGCCATCTTCGAGGGTTACGCCGCGGCTTCCATCGACGGCATCCGCTCCGCCAGCTCGAACAAGTCGCTGACCCTGCCGGCGGATCCGCGTGAGATTCCCGACGTCATCACCCAGGCGATCTCCGAACTCCGGCTGGCCGGTGTCGACGGCCCCTACTCGGTGCTGCTGTCTGCCGACGTCTACACGCGCGTCAGCGAGACAACCGAGCACGGCTATCCGATCCTCGAGCACATCGACCGGCTGGTTCCCGGAGACATCATCTGGGCGCCGGCCATCGACGGTGCTTTCGTGCTGACCACTCGCGGCGGTGACTTCGATCTCCAGCTCGGTCACGACGTGTCGATCGGGTACACCAGTCATGATGCCGACACCGTCCAGCTATATCTGCAAGAGACGCTCACCTTCCTGTGCTACACCGCGGAGGCGTCCGTCCCCCTGACCCCGTAGGAATAAATGCCCGAGGGTCACTGCTAACTCGAGAGGCAACTGAAGTTCTCTCCTGGAGGCGGGATTCGATGGCAACAACATTGGTCGGCTCCACCGCATTGGTGACTGGCGCGACATCGGGGATCGGCCGGGAAGTTGCACTGCAGCTTGCGGCGCGCGGCGCCGAGGTCGTGGTGCAGGGCCGCAATGCCGAGCGCGGCGCGAAAGCCGTTCGTGATATCGAAAACAACGGCGGTAAAGCACGTTTCGTCGCTGCGGATCTCAATAACGCCGAGGATGTCCGGCGCCTGGCCGCCGAGGCGGGACCGGTGGACATCCTGATCAACAACGCCGGCATCTATGAGTTCGGTCCCACAGCGGACACGGACGACGCGACCTTTGACGAGCACGTGAACGTCAATCTGCGCGCACCATACATCCTGGTCCAGCAATTGGCGCCGGCGATGGCCGCTCGGGGTAGAGGCGCAGTAGTCAACGTCAGCACCCTGGCTGCATCGGTAGCTTCAAGCGGAGCGGGCATCTACGGGGCGACCAAAGCCGGTTTGGAACAGCTGACCCGTGTGTGGGCTGCTGAATTCGGCACATCGGGAGTGCGGGTGAATGCGGTGGCCGCAGGCCCGACCGCCACGCCAGGGGCCGATGCCCTTCCAGGAGTCCTCGACACGGTTGCGGCGACCACCACGCTGCAGCGAACGGCCGATGCGAGCGAAATCGCAAGTGCCATAATATTTCTCAGCTCCGAGGATGCCAGCTATGTCAATGGCGCGGTGTTACACGCAACCGGCGGCCAACGTGGGATTGCCGCATAGTGCACGACCCGATTTAAAGATCCAGCACCACATCGGTTTCCGGGGCCGCAGAGCAGATGAGGACCGATCCGTCGCTGGGCGGATCCAACGGCTGTTGAACGTAAGTCGCTGTCCCGGCGACAATCCCGGTGACGCAGACGTGACACACTCCGCTTCGGCAGGAAAACCGGGTCGGCACGTCACAGGCCTCGGCCAGGTCGAGTATGCTCCGGTACCGCAGTGACCAGCTGACCGTTAATCCGCTGCGCGCGAAGGTGATCGCTGGCCCAGTGCCCGACGGCCCGACGGGCAGGTGCGGTGGCATGCGCGCCCCGGCCTCCACAACGCCCGGGTTGATCGCCGGCAGCGCGCCGAAGAGCTCACTGTGGATGCGGGCCGGGTCAAGCCCCACGCCGGCCAGGTCCCGCCGCATTTCCGTCATGAATTGCGTTGGACCGCAGAGGTAGACGGTAGCATTACTGGGCAGGCCCAACGCCGCGATGGACTCGCGGCAAAGGCGACCCTGCGCTTCGGTGTAGAAGACCTGTTGCGTGGCGTGCGGCAGCGAATCGATGAGTGCCGTGACTTCTTCTGCGAACGCCTGGGATTCGCGGTTGCGAGTAGTGTGCAGCCACCAGATGTCGCGCCGGCTCTCGGCCGCGGACAGCGCATGCAGCATCGCCAGGACCGGCGTCGCCCCGATTCCGGCGGAGAACAGGACAACCGGATCGCTGTCTTCGATGAGGTAGAAATCGCCGCGTGGGGCGGCCGCGGCTATCACCGACCCGGGCTGGATGTGGGCGTGCAGCCAGCGGCTGACCACACCCTGATCCTCGCGCTTGACGCTGATGCGGTAAGAACCGGCCGACGAATCGTCGGAAAGGGAGTAGCTGCGCATCGGTGCGGGCTCGCCTGCACCGGGGACCTTGACCGTCAGATACTGGCCGGGAAGCGCCGGCGGTAACGGACTGTGGTCGTCAGCCTCGAGTCTGATCGAGAGCACTTGTGAACTTTCCCTGCGGGTTTGGCTCACTCGCAAGCTGCGAAATCCTTTCCACCCGGGTTCGGCTCCGATGGGCGGTGCCACCGGGGATGCCGCGCCATCATGCACGGCCAGTAGCTCGTAGAAAGACTGCTGCCAGCCTGGACTGAGCGCCGGAACGTCGATGGCCTTACGCAGCGTTTCGATGTCGCGGTCGGGTAGATAGAGCAGCGCATCCACGGCGGCGACGCTGAGCTCGTGACGACCACGGCGGGTGCGCACGATCTCGTCGCCGACCCGCACGTGACCCTCGGTGATCACGCGAAAATAAAAGCCTGGGCGATGCTGGGATACCAACAGATTGGGCATGTCCGGCTCCTCCAGGCCGATGCCGACGCGATAGCAGGTGACACGTGGCTGGGTGACCTCGAACTCCGCATCGCCGATGCGATAGCGGTCGCCGATGCAGACGTCGTCGTCGGTGAGCCCGGTGACGGTGAAGTTCTCGCCGAAGTGGCCGGGTCGCAGGTCGTCGCGGCCGAGGTAGGTCTTCCAGAAGTCGTAGGACTCGTTCTGGTACACCATGACGGCGCGTTGTTCCCCCCCGTGACCGGCGAGATCACCCTGGCCGTCGCCGTCGATGTTCAGTCGGCGCACCATCACCGGTCCCTCGACGGGGGTTTTGTAGATCCCGGTGTAGACGGTCTTATCCCGCCATTGCACGCTTTTGGGCGTGCCCACGTTCACCGAAACGAGCCGGCCCACCATGTCACCTCGAACTAGCACTTAGAGCAGCGGCTCGCCGCCATCCACTTTCAATGTCATCCCGGTCAGAAATGTGTTGGTCATCGCGAACAGCACGGCGCCGGCGATATCGCCGGGAGTGCCAATTCGTCCCACCGGATTGCCGTCGGCGATGTGCGTGAAGTACTCCCGCTTGCCCTCCGCGCCCAGGGCGTCCCACGCTCCGGTATCGATGACGCCGGGTGAGATCGCGTTGACCCTGATCGGTGCGAGCTCGACCGCCAGCCAGCGCGTCAAGAAGTCAACGGCACCATTGGTTATGCCCACGCCCAGGTAGCCAACGTTGTGCTTGAAGGCATGCACGCCGGAGAACAGCACTAGCGATCCGCCCGGGTTTATCTGCGAGGCAAAGTATTTAGCCAACATGGTTGGGCCGATGACCTTGGTGTCAAACGAGAGTTGCAGTTGTGGGCGTTGCAAGTCGCGCAGTTTTCCGCGGGCGCGGGCCGAGGCGGTCGATACGACATGGTCGACGGCACCTACTCGATCTGCAAGAGCTGCGATCGATCCGTCGTCGGTGATGTCAACCGTCTCGGCGATGACGTCACTGTCGCGGTAGGCGCTAGCGAGTTTGGCCTGGTCCCGTCCAGCCACCACAACCTGGGCACCTTCGAACTGCGCGAGTAACGCGACCGCTTGTGCGATTCCACTTCCGCGCCCCACCACCACGACCTTCTTGTCCAGCAACGCCTTGGACACGATGTGCTGTCTCCTCTGCCGAACCGGCCGGCGACGGCCCGCGCGCCCGCGACCGAGCCACTAACTGGGATCGTTGGCCCAGAATATGGCAGCCGCGGGCGGGCGGCAACATATCCGCTTCGCGGGCTGTTGCGCGATGCCGGTTTGGTGCATAATGGGTCATGTAACCCATAACCCTCTGATGATGGGTTGCGCTTCTATCGGTCGCCGCCGAGGCATTCGACGGTCAATCATGTTGTGCCGGGAGGATTCTCATGGCTGTAGTTCATCATCGATACGCCACCGTCGGCGGCCATCGGCTCTTTTACCGTGAGGCCGGCGACCCACACGCTCCGGCGGTGCTTCTCTTGCACGGGTTCCCCACGAGCTCTTACATGTTCCGCCACCTGATCCCGGCGCTCGCCGACCGTTACCACGTCATCGCGCCCGACCACCTGGGCTTCGGGTTGTCCGACGCCCCACCGGTCGAGGAGTTCGACTACACATTCGACGCGCTTACCGACCTCACGGCGGCTCTGCTGCAAACCGTGGGCGTCGACCGGTACGCCGTGTACGTCCAGGACTACGGCGCGCCGATCGGGTGGCGGCTTGCGCTGCGTGACCCATCCGCGATCAGCGCGATCATCAGCCAGAGCGGCAACGGTTATGACGCCGGATTCGTCGAGAGCTTCTGGAAGGTCGTGCAGGCGTACCAACAGGAGCAGACGGCAGACACCGAGGCGCCGGTGCGGCAGTTCCTCACGCTGGACGCCACCCGTTGGCAATACCTGACCGGAGTGCCTGACGAGACCCTGGTCGATCCCGAGTCCTGGCACCACGACTACGCGCTACTCTCCCGCCCCGGCAACGACCTGGTGCAGCTCAAGCTGTTTCGCGATTACACCACCAATGCGCCCCTGTATCCGCGCTTGCACGAATACTTCCGCGCCAGCAGGGTGCCACTGCTGGCGGTATGGGGCCGCGGCGACGAGATCTTCGGGCCGGCCGGCGCCCAGGCGTTCGCCGAGGACCTACCCGACGCCGAGATCCACTTGCTCGAAGGCGGGCACTTTCTGTTGGAGTCCGCTTGCGATGACGTCGCCCGGCTGACCCGGAACTTCCTCGCCAAGCAACTCAAAGCCTGATCGTGTCGTATGGGCTGGAGATCCCATAAATGGGGGCGCTCGCGGGTTAGCCTGACGCGATGGCCCATCCCGATGTTCACGACGAACAACGGTTGACCGCCAAGGGGCGCGCCACCCGCGACCGGATCGTGCAGGCCGCCGCCCAGCTGATCGTCACCGAGGGCCTCTCCGCATCGAACATGGACAATGTGCGCCAAGCGGCTTCGGTCAGCGGTTCACAGCTCGCCCACTATTTCGCCGACAAAGCAGCGCTGATCCGTGGGGTGATCGGGCGGCAGATCGGCATGGTTTTGGACTTCCACCGCCAGCCGACGCTTCGGGGCCTGGCTTCGTTTGAAGACTTCGAGCGGTGGATCGACCTGAACATTCGCTATCTGCGCCGCATCGGATATTTCGGCACCCCCACCTATCACGCGCTCACCGCCCAGTTGGCCAAGTCGGACGACGCCACGCGTGCCGCGCTGGCAATCGGCTACCGGCAGTGGATCGACTTGTTGGGCCAGGCGATTCAGCGGATGAAAGACAACGGGCTGCTGGTGCCCGAAGCCGACCCACAGCAACTGGCGTGGGTGATCGTCACCGCGCATCAAGGAGGTGGTGTGTTGACCTTCACTTATCGAGAGGAGTGGCCGCACGTCGACGCGACGCGTTTCGCGGTCAATTACCTGCGAATGTTCGCCACCGACAGCGCCGAGCGAATACCCCGTCCGCCGCACCGGTCGCGGGGGCGTCGCCCGCCCCGACATGCGGGCTGACTCATCCGCGCCGAAGGCGGCAACGTGACTGAACACACCCCACCGCGGTTCACCCGCAAGGGACTGGCAACGCGCGCGCGCATCATCGAGGTCGCCGGCCGGCTGATGTTCGAGCATGGCGTTGCCAACACCAGCATCGACCAGGTGCGGCGCGCCGCCGAAGTGGGCGGGTCCCAAATCTCGCATTACTTCCGCAATAAGCGCGACCTGACCCGACACGTCGTCGATGCGCGGCGCAACGACGTGCGCACCTTCCACACTCGACCGCAATTCTCCGGACTCGACAGCATCGATGCCCTGCAGGCCTGGGCCGATGCCTGCGAGTCCGACATCGACGCCGTATACCGCGTCGGAGGTTGCGTCTACGGGTCCTTGGCCGGCGAGTTGATCGAGGCCGACACCGAAATGCACGACGACCTTGCGGCGGGTTACGACCAATGGATTGAACTGTTTCGGGCCGGCCTCGAAGCGATGCGCAATCGCGGCGATCTTCGTCCGGAAGCCGATCCGCGGCACCTGGCCGTAGCGCTGGTCACCGCGCACCAGGGTGGTGCCATGCTCACCCACGTCACCGGCGATCCGCAACCGTTGCGGGCGGCAGTCAACGCCGCCGTCGACTACGTGCGCTCCTTCGCGCCTCATCCTTCATCCCGTAAAAACCGGCCCGCACCACCGCGCCGCCGACGCAAATCCTGACCGGTGGCCTTCCGCTGGACATAGTACATGCGGTCGCCCATAATAATGGGTCAACTGGCCCAATATTAGCGGGCCGCCGGCCAGCATATGGCGCCTGCCAACGCTTTCGAAAGAGGCAGCCGATGTCCACTCTTGAGTCACCTCAGCTGCCCACCGCCCCGGCAGTGGTACGCGAGCAACCCGGCGGGGAAACTATGCGGGCGATCATCCTGGAGAGGTTCGGCGGTCTGGACAGCCTGGTCTACGCCGACATCCCCAAGCCGCTGCCCAAGGACGGCGAAGTCGTAATTGCCGTAAAGGCTTTCGGCATCAATCACGCCGAACTCCACATGCGTCGAGGGGAATGGGCTGAGGCTGCCGAGGTCAGCGGAATCGAGTGTGTCGGCATCGTGGACTCGTGTCCTGGAGGTGAATTCCCGGTCGGCTCCAAGGTGGCCGCACTCATGGGTGGTTTGGGGCGCACCATCAATGGCAGCTACGCGCAGTACACCCGCGTGCGTGCGGCCAATGTCGCGCCCATCGAATCCGACCTGCCGTGGTCGCAGCTGGCCGCGTTGCCGGAAACCTATGCGACAGCGTGGACATGCCTGTACCGCAACCTGAATCTGACCGCCGGGCAAACGTTGGTGATCCGCGGGGCGACTTCGGCATTGGGACAGGCCGCACTCAAGATGGCCGTGATCACCGGCGCGAATGTCATCGCCACCGCACGCAGCCGTGAGCGCTTCGAAATTCTCCAGCATTTGGGCGCCAGCCGTGTCGAGGCGGAGCGTCGTGACCTGGCCGCCCACATCGCCGAAGCCCACCGCATCGACGCCGTCCTCGATCTTGTCGGCAACAGCACCATCCTCGACTCTCTCGACATGCTGCGCCGCGGCGGCACGGCGTGCCTGGCAGGATGGCTGGGCGGACTCGATCCCATTGGTGACTTCAACCCGCTGCTGCGCATGGCCAGCGGTGTGAATTGGAACTTCTTCGGCAGCTTCGTCTTTGGGACACCAGGCTTCCCGCTCTCCGACGTGCCTCTGCAAGAAGTCGCACGGCAGGTTGCCGACGGCGAGCTGGATGCAAAGCCGTCGCGTATCTTTTCTTTCGACCAGATACGCGAAGCGCACCGGGTGACGGAGGCGGGAGAAGCCGGCGGAAAGATCGTAGTGGTTGTGCAGTGACGCGACAGCGGGCTCCAGCAGATTTCGCGAGGAAGGGATAAGACGATGGGGCTGGCATGGCAGCAAGGCCCGCTGGCGACCGGGTCGGTCGGGCACTTTCTGACCGAACAGCAGATGCCGGCGCGGCTGCTCTTCGCTGAGCCGTTGCGACGACGGATGCGGGTCCGCTTCGCGGATCGGTGGGTCGCCGACAGTGAAGATGTGATGCTCTTGCACGAGCCGGGCCGCTACCCGGTGGCCTACTTCCCACGCCATGACATCGACGACGCGACATTGATCGCCGAAGACCGGGTGACTCAGCACCGTGACCTCGGCGACACCCAGTGGTTCACGGTCAGAGCGCTCGGACACGAGACCAACCACGGCGCCTGGGAGCACACCGGACCCCCGGCGCATGCGACGGTGCTCGCGGGCCGGGTGGCGTTCGCCTGGCGCGCGATGGATGCCTTCTACGAAGAAGAGGAACGCATCGTCGGGCACGCCGCGGACGCATACCATCGCATCGACATCCGTTCCACCTCGCGCCATTTCGTCGTACAAGACGGCGATCAAGTGATTGCCGACAGTCATCGACCCTTGGCACTGTATGAATCGGGGTTTGCGCCGCGCTGGTATGTGCCGCGGGAGGATATCGACGAGGCAGTTCTCAAACTCGTTCAGGTACAGACGTTTTGCCCCTACAAGGGGATATGCTCCTACTACGACATCGGCACCCACCAGCGCGCGGCGTGGTCTTACGTCGATGCCTGGACGGAGGTAGCCCGAGTCCGCAACCTGGTGTCTTTCGAACCGGACAAGATTGACGTGCGCCTAGACGGCGAACACCTTCATTTGGAACCCGGCCAGACCGTGATCCCGCACGGTGTCGACCGTGGGCTCGATACGGATGAGGTTCTCGGAAGGAGCTTGCGGTGACCGCCCAACACGGCACTCCCGAGCGGGTACGATCGTTCTCCGACGGCGTCTTCGCGGTGCTGATCACCATCCTCGTCCTGGAGCTCAAACCACCCAAGGCGTACACGTTCAGCGCTTTGCTGCCTGAGTGGCCGACAGGACTGAGTTATATTGTCAGTTACGGGTTTATCGCGATCGTGTGGGTGAATCATCATCACTTGTTCGGCTATGCCGAGGTGGCGACCCCGCGATTGGTGTGGTCGAACTTCGCGCACCTGTTCTCGGTGTCACTCATTCCGATCACCACCGAGTGGATCGCCGACAGCCGGCTTGCCGCCGCGCCCGTGACCTTGTACGCGTCGGTGTTCGTGCTCGTCAACATCACCTATCTGGCGCTTTGTCAGGAAGCGGTCGACCTGCCCACTCATGAAGACCTCACGCAGCGCATCCGGCGCCTTTTACAGATGAGATCGTTCTTCACGATCGGTGTCTTCGCCGCTGCGGCAGTCATCGCTCTCTGGTGGCCGGTAGCCGGGATGATATTGATCTGTCTGTGCCTGGCCGGGTATCTGCGGCCGGACGTCCCCGCCATGAAGAAGGCAGAGTCCTGACGTGCTCAAACCGTCCGTCCTAGTCTTCGACGTCAACGAGACACTGATCGACATCGAGTCCATCGCACCACTTTTCGGAGAGCTGTTCGGCGACGAACGGGTGCTGCGCGAGTGGTTCGGCCAACTCGTGCAGTACTCGATGACTGCGACGCTGGCGGGACTCTACGTGGATTTCTTCACGCTTGGCCAGGGCGTGCTGCACATGCTCGGCGATGTCTACCGCGTGCCCGTCACCGACAACGACGTGCATCGCCTTCAGGAACAAATGCGCACGATGCCGGCACACCCCGATGTCATCGAAGGGCTCACCGTGCTGCGGGACAACGGCTTTCGCCTAGCCACGTTGACGAATTCCCCGCACCGTGTCGGTACGCCGACACCGCTCGACAATGCCGGCCTGGCAGGCTTTTTCGAGCAGCAGTTGAGCGTCGAAGACTGCCGCGCCTTCAAGCCGGCCCCCGTCGTGTACCGCCACGCATGCGACGCGCTGCGGGTAGCGCCCACTGAGTGCATGATGGTGGCCGCGCACGTGTGGGACACGATCGGTGCGCAACGCATCGGCTTCGGTGGAGCCCTCATCACCCGTCGGGGCAATGCGCGGTTACCGGTAGCCGTCCTGCCGCAGCCGAATATCGTAGTCAGTGATTTGCCCCGGCTCGCCGAGCAACTCATCAGCGGGCCCGCTGAATAGTAAAGGGGCGCCGTCGGCGCCGTGGCCAACTATCCCACGCGGAAAGGAGCGTCGAACATGGCAACACCAGACGGAGGAGACTTCGACGTCGTGGTGCTCGGTGCCGGACCGATCGGCCAAAATGCGGCCGAACGTGCCCGCGCAGCAGGATTGCGCGTCGCGCTCGTCGAGCGCGAACTCGTCGGCGGCGAGTGCTCGTACTGGGCGTGCGTGCCCAGTAAAGCGTTGCTGCGCCCCGTCATTGCCCTTGCCGACGCCCGCCGGGTCGACGGCGCCCGGGAGGCGGTCACCGGGTCCATCAGTGCCGACGGAGTGTTCGGCCGCCGCAATCGCTACGTCAGCGACTGGGACGACAGCGGCCAGGCGGACTGGGTCGACGGGATCGGTGCCGCCCTGATACGTGGGCACGGGCGACTGGACGGCCCGCGCCGTGTCGTTGTCACTAATGGCGACCGCGACCGCGTGACATTGACGGCAAGGCACGCCGTTGTCGTCTGCACCGGCAGCCGCCCGATGTTGCCCGATCTGCCCGGCATGGCCGAGGCAAGGCCATGGACCAACCGGCAAGCCACCGATAGCAGTTCGGTCCCGGAGCGGCTGGCAGTCGTCGGCGCCGGCGGCGTGGGCGTCGAAATGGCCACGGCCTGGCAGGGGTTGGGCTCCCAGGTGACACTGCTGGCGCGCGGATCGGGGCTGTTACCCAGGATGGAGCCCTTCGTGGGCGAGCTGATCGGACGCGGTCTGACCGATGCCGGCGTGGACGTGCGGTCCGGAGTATCGGTCCGTGCGCTGCGCCGGCCGGATGACTCCCACGTGATCCTCGACCTGGACGACGGCACCGAGCTGACGGTCAACGAGGTGCTTTTCGCCACTGGTCGCGCGCCGCTGACCGATGATATCGGCCTGGAGACGGTGGGATTGAGGCCGGGCAGCTGGCTCGAGGTGGACGACACCTGCCTGGTCCGGAACGCCGACGAGGATGGCTGGCTCTACGCGGCGGGCGACGTGAACCACCGGGCGTTACTCACCCATCAGGGCAAGTATCAGGGCCGAATCGCGGGTGCGGCGATCGGCGCCCGCGCAGCAGGGCAGCCGCTGGACACCCAACCGTGGGGTGCACACGCGACGACAGCCGACCATTACGCCGTGCCGCAAGCTTTCTTCACCGACCCCGAAGCCGCCGCGGTGGGACTCACGGCTCGACAGGCCGAAGATGCCGGACACCGGGCCCACACGGTCGACATCGAGATCGGTGACGTCGTGATGGGGGCCAAGCTTTACGCGGATGGCTACACGGGCCGCGCCCGGATGGTGGTCGACCTCGACAGCGGTTGCCTGCTCGGCGTCACCATGGTCGGCCCGGGCGTGACCGAGATGCTGCACGCGGCCACCATCGCCGTCGCCGGGCAGGTGCCGGTCGACCGCTTGTGGCACGCCGTGCCGTGCTTCCCGACCGTCAGCGAGCTGTGGCTCAGACTGCTCGAGGCCTACCGCGATGCCGCGGACGATAATTGACCCATGGCGACTCCCGACGGATTTCATCCGGACCTCGACGACACGGCAAACCCCCTCGCGCGCAACCGGGTACGCCACATCAAGGCGTCGGAAATCAGCTCCGACACCGCGCAGTCGGAGGGACTGCGGCGCTTCGCCGCCCTGTCCGGCGGGTCGGTAGGCGCGCAGAAGCTCTGGATGGGCGAGACGCATGCGGCGCCGCGATCAGCGTCGGAGAACCATCACCACGGCGAAGCCGAGACCGCGATCTATGTGCGAAGTGGTAACCCGGAGTTCGTGTTTCACGACGGCACCGGCGAGGTTCGCATCGCCGCCGCGCCCGGCGACTACGTCTTCATCCCGCCGTATCTGCCGCACCGTGAGGAAAACCCCAACCCCGATTTGCCCGCCGAGGTCGTGATCGCCCGCAGCACCCAGGAGGCCATCGTCATCAATCTCCCGGCGCTGTATCCGCTGACCGACCCTCAGTAGACGGCGATCTCGATCAGATTGCCGTCGACGTCACGGCAGTAGTGCGACGTCATCTCGCCCAGCGCCCCCATCTTGGTCACCGGTCCGGAGATCACATCCACTCCACAGGCGCTGAGGTGGGCGCGGACCTCCTGGGGGCCGGCGCGCGTGACGAAGCACAGGTCTTCGGAACCGGCGGCCTCGACCGCACCGGTGAACCAGTCGGGATCGTCGGCCGACGCGCCCACCGGTCGCAGGTTGATCTTCTGATCCCCGAAACGCAGCGCCGTTCTCCGCGACGGCCCGAATGTCTCACGCCGCATGCCCAGCACCCGTTCGTACCACGCGGCGGTGGCCTCCACGTCGCGGCAATTCAAGACGACGTGATCGAACCGTTCCACGGCGATCGCCACCTGGGACCCTCCTGACCGCACCGGCGAAACCCATTCGGTACCACAGTAATCCGATTGGCGCACGCTTTACGCCCGGCAAATAGGACGTTTTAATACATCTTATGGCTTCCGATCAATTAGATCTCGACGCCGCCGACCTCCGGATCTCCCGCGGCAGCGTGCCGGCCAGCATTCAACTCGCCGAAGCCCTCAAGGCGGCCATCGTCAAACAGCGTCTGCCCCGGGGCGCGCGATTGCCCACCGAGCGAGACCTCATCGACAGCACTCGCGTGAGTCGGGTGACCGTGCGCGCGGCGGTCGGGCTTCTGGAACGCCAGGGCTGGCTGGTGCGAAAGCAAGGACTCGGCACGTTCGTGGCCAACCCGATCAAGCAGGAACTGGGATTCGGCGTCCGGACCATCAACGAGGTGTTGGCCGACTCCGGGATCACGCCGAACGTCGACGTCCTGTCGCATCGCGTCGAAGACGCACCGCAACGGATCGCCCAAACGTTGGGCCTGTCCAAAGTCCTGTGTGTGCACCGGCGTTTTCGCGACGGCGACCAGCCCATCGCACTGGTGGTTGCCTATCTGCCACCGGGATTGGGCAAGGCGGCAGAACCCCTGCTGAAGAGCTCGACCGACGAGCAGACGGCCCAGGCCATGGAAAGCACCTACACCCTGTGGGAGCGGCGACTGGACATCCCCATCTCGCGAGCCGCGTACGAGATTCATGCGGCCGGCGCATCGCTGGAAGTGGCCGGCGCCCTGAATCTGCCGATGGGATCCCCCGTGTTGGTGCTCGAGCGCACCAGCTACGGCCAGGACGATAAACCCCTCGAAGTCGTGGAATTCCACTATCGTCCCGAGCGGTACCGGTTCTCGGTCACTTTGTCGCGTACCGTGCCCAGGCAGGGCGGGGGCATCGTGGAACGGCGTGCGGACGGCTGAGCGCGACCCGAACCCGCTCCACCCGAGGCTCGCTCAGCGAATTCTCAACAGATTCTTCGGTGCCGCTGCGCTCGGCTCCCAGCATTCCCAAAGTCGTAGCCCGCACCATCGAAGCCATGACGAATCAGCAGCTGTGCGCGGACCTGGTCGAGCGCTACCTGCGCACCCGCGGGCGACGATATTTCCGCGGCCACCACGACGGCGAATACTTCTTCGTCACCGACGCTCCGCGGCGCCTGCACGTGCACTTCGACATCTCGCCGGCGCACGACGACGTGCTGATCGTCCGCGTGGCGCCCGGCTGCTATTTCCCCGCGGCCGACCGCCCCTGGCTGACGTACTTCTGCGATCGCTGGAACCGTCTCGAACGCCACGTCACCGCGATCGTGCATGGTTCGTCGGATCCGCAGCGCCTCGGCGTGGTGGCCCGCAAGTCGCAATGGATCCGAGATGACGTCTCCTTCAACGATTTCGCCGTCTTCGTCGATTCGATCGTCGCGGACGCGACCGAGCTCTTCGAGGGGCTGGGCCCTACCGTCGACATGCCTCCCGACGAACGACCGTTGCTGCGCGACGCCGGCTGAGGGACGGGCGGCCCAGGCCACCTAGCTGATGGGCGCGTCTGGGCGCGGCTCACCCAGCCTGGCCGGATCGCGCCCCACGGATCGGCGTAGCGCCCGGGCGTATCCCGATATGCCGCACGGCTTTCCAGGGACGAGTCGCACCTGCTGCGGCAGGGCGACATCGGCAAGGCCCACCCACGACGTCGGCGGTGACCGCGGCGGCGGAGGCGCGCGACGTCGCGGACGTCGACGGTGTAGATGCGGCCATCGGCAGGAAGGGCGCGCTCGAAGAACAACGCGTCGGCGCTGAACGGCACGGCGTCGGGGTCGACGCTGATCAGCCCGCCCGGCCTTTGCCCCCAGCAATGAATATGGCATTCTCTTAAATAGAGAGTAGGACATCCAAACGCTCGTCGGGGTTTGAGACCGGCGTCACACCGGCAACAAATAGCGAAGAACAGACAGCGGGGAGCCATGACAGGCAACGGTGTTGACGCCACAGATAATCACGAAACCGCCAAGTGGGATCCGGCATTCACCGAACAGGCGGCAAAGGTGCTCGGGCCGGTCATCAAGCGGTACTACCGGGCCGAGGTGCGAAACATCGACAAAGTGCCGTCCTCGGGCGGAGCCCTGGTGGTCTGCAACCACTCCGGCGGGATGCTCACCCCGGACGTGCTGATCTTCTCGCCGGCCTTCTACAACCGGTTCGGCTACGACCGCCCCGTGTACACGCTGGGCCATTACGGGGTGTTCATGGGGCCGCTGGACGGCTGGTTGCGCCGCCTCGGGGTCATCGAGGCCAGCCGCGAAAACGCCGCCACGGCCCTGCATTCCGGGGCGGTGGTGCTGGTGTTCCCCGGGGGCGATTACGACTCCTACCGGCCGACCTTCGGTGCGAACTCCATCGACTTCAACGGCCGTACCGGCTACGTGCGGACCGCCATCGAAGCCGGAGTGCCCATCGTGCCGACCGTCTCCATCGGCGCCCAGGAGACCCAGCTGTTCCTGACCCGGGGCAACTGGCTGGCCCGCAAGCTGGGGCTGACCAAGGCGCGAATAAACATCGTGCCGGTCAGCGTCGGGTTCCCCTTCGGTGTGAGCGTCATCTTCCCGCCCAATGTGCCGCTGCCGGCAAAGGTCGTCACCGAGGTTCTCGAGCCGATCGACATCGCCGCCCAGTTCGGTGGCGATCCTGACGTCGACGAGGTCGACGCCCACGTCCGCTCCGTCATGGAGTCCGCGCTCAAGCGACTCGCCGGTGAGCGCCGGTTCCCGATCCTGGGCTGACGACGGCCGTCAGGTCGCGCCGATCCGATGACCGCCAATCCGCCGCAGCATCGCGCACCCTCCGGCATAGTTGTGGGCCTGGACGCGTCGGCACGGCGAGGTGACGTGTGAAAAGACTCAACGGCATGGACGCGATGCTGCTCTACAGCGAGACGCCCAACCTGCACACGCACACGCTGAAGGTGGCCGTCATCGACCCCACCGACTTCGACGGTGAATTCGATTTCGAGGCGTTCCGCCGTCACGTGCGTCGTCGGCTGCACCTGCTGGAACCGTTGCGCTACAAGCTCGTCAAGATCCCCTGGCATCTGCATCACCCGATGTGGCAGGAGAATTGCGACGTCGACCTGGACTATCACCTGCGGCGGGTGCAGGTGCCCGCGCCGGGCGGCCGGCGCGAGCTCGATCAGGTGATCGGCGAGGTGGCGTCCACTCCCCTGGACCGCAGCCGCCCGCTGTGGGAGTTTCATTTCGCCGAGGGGCTGGCCGGTGGCCGGTTCGCGTTGATCGGCAAGGTCCACCACGCGCTGGCCGACGGCGTGGCGTCGGTCAACCTGCTGGCCCGCGCGATGGATCTGCGCGACGGCCCCACCGACGAACGCGACAACGCCGAAGCAGGTGTCGTCATGTCCAGCGCCGGCCTGCTGCGCGCGGCGGCACGCGACCACGTCCGGCAGATCGGTCGGCTGCCCGGGCTGCTCAGGGACGCGGCGGTCGGAATGACGAGGGTGCGCCGGCGGTCCCGGGAACGCGGGGATCACCCCGACCTGGCGGAGGCGTTCGACGCGCCGCCGACCTTCCTCAACCATGTCGTCTCGCCGCGGCGCCGGTTCGCCACCACGTCGTTGTCGCTGCCGGAGGTCAAGGCGACGGCAAAGGCGTTGGGCATCACGGTGAACGACGTGGTGCTGGCGATGGCGACCGGGGGGTTGCGAACGCTGTTGCTGGCTTATGACGGTGCGGCCGAGCGCCCGATCATCGCCTCGGTGCCGACGGCCACCGACAAGTCGGACCGCATCTCCGGCAACGAGATCAGCGGGATAATGATCTCGCTTCCGGTCCACGTCGCCGACCCCGGGGAACGGGCCCGGCTGGTCGCCCTGGCCACCAAGATCGCCAAGGAAGATCACGAGGTCCTCGGCCCGGAGCTCTACGGGAAGTTGATGGCCTACCTGCCGACCGCCCTCGCCCCCGCCGCGTTCCGGTGGCTGGGCGAGCGCGACGCGCCGAACAAGCTGATGAACGTCGCGGTGTCCAGCGTGGTGGGTCCGCGCGAGCGGGGGCACTTCGGCGGCGCGGCCGTCAGCGAGATCTATTCCACCGGGGTGCTCTCGCCCGGCGCGCCGGTCAACATCACGGTGTGGAGCTACGTGGACCGACTCGGGGTCGCGGTGCTCACCGATGACCAGACCTTCCACGATCCGCACGAGGCGACGGATGCCATCGGCGCGGCGTTCGCCGAATTACGGGATGCCGCAGGCATTTCCGACCAACCGGTCGCTCAGCCGGCGAGCACGCCGTCCAGCACCGAATAGAACAGACCCAGGCCGTCATCGGAAGGCCCGGTCAGCGCCTCGATGGCGTGTTCGGGATGCGGCATCAAACCCACCACGCGGCCGTTGGCGGAAGCGACCCCCGCGATGTCGTGCAGCGAGCCGTTGACGTTCTCGTGGTAGCGGAACGCCACCCGTCCCTCGCCTTCGAGCTCCTCTATCACCTCGGCGGGCGCCACGTAGCGCCCCTCGCCCGATTTCAGGGGGACCAGCAGGTCGGCGTCGGGCTCGAAGCGCGAGGTCCAGGCCGTCGAGGTCGAGGCCACCCGCAGCCACACGTCGCGGCAGATGAAGTGCAGACCCGCGTTGCGGGTCAACGCCCCGGGCAGCAGTCCGGCCTCGCAGAGCACCTGAAATCCGTTGCAAATGCCCAACACCGGCATGCCGCGCCGCGCGGCCTGCACCACCTCGGTCATCACCGGGGCGAACCGGGCGATCGCGCCGGCACGCAGGTAGTCGCCGTAGGAGAATCCCCCCGGCACCACCACGGCGTCCACGCTCTTGAGATCGGCGTCGGCATGCCAGAGGTTGACCGCCTCGGCACCGACGCGTCGCGCCGCGCGGGCGGCATCCACGTCGTCGAGCGTGCCGGGGAAGGTGATGATCCCGATGCGTGCGGTCACTGCGTTTCCCGGCTGATGGTCCAGTCTTCGATCACGGTGTTCGCCAGTAGCGATTCCGCGATCTCGGCGAGCGCCGAATCGTCGACGCTGTCGTCGACTTCAAGCTCAAACCGCTTGCCCTGCCGAACTTCTGAGATTCCCGGGTGTCCGAGGCGACCCAGCGCGCCCACAATCGCTTGACCTTGCGGGTCGAGAATCTCCGCTTTGGGCATCACGCTCACGATCACCCGGGCCACCGGCGCTCCTCCTGAGTTTGGCGTTTTCGGCGCCAACTCTACCGGCGGAAGCGCAGCTCGGCGTTACGGGCACGAGGCGATGTAGGCATCGCACAGGGGTGCGCCCATGGCGTTGAGCACCGGATCGTCCGCCATCGCCGGCCAGGACGTCTGCGGCGGCGAGGTCGACCAGAGCGTGATTTCACTGATGGTGCTGCTGGCCGGGTGGGCGAGCAGATAGGTGTGCATGACGACTGGGCCGCTGATCACCGCGGCCATCCGATTCGCTTCGTCGCTGGTCAGCGACGGTGATTCCTGTGGTGCGCGCTGCTGACAGGCCCGCAGCGCGGCCACGGCGTTGCTGAATGCCGCGGCCGCGGTCGCGCCACCACGGACCGTGTCACCGCGCCAGTGCAGCACCTGGGCCTGCAGTTGCCACTGCCCGTCCGGCTGCGCGACAGTCGAGCGCGCCGCCACGGCCGAGTCGCGGGGATCCTGGGGTATCGGCGGCGCCGCGCACAGCTCCTCGAACCGGAACCGCGGGCCGGGCACCGAACCGGTCGTCTGAACCGCCTGGCCGGCGAGCGCGGGCCAGTGATACACCGCGTCCAGCGGCACGGCGTGCCGGTCGATCCACGCGGTGTTCGGGATCCGGTCGCACAGGGCCGGGCAGGTCTCCGGCTCGGCGTGGGCGGGGACGACGACGATCAGCGCAACGGCAAAGGTGCCGGCGACCAGCATCGTGGCCAGGATCACGCGCATCGGCAGCTTGTCCATCAAGGCACAATCGTAGATATGCAACTGACGCATTTCGGCCATTCGTGCCTACTTGCCGAGTTCGACCACACCCGCGTGCTGTTCGACCCCGGTACGTTCGCGCACGGTTTCGAGGGAATCACCGGGCTGACCGCCATCTTGATCACCCATCAGCATCCCGACCATGTCGACGCCGACCGGCTGCCGGCGCTGCTCGAGGGCAACCCGGATGCGGCGCTCTTCGCCGACCCGCAGACCACCGCGCAACTGGGCGCGCCGTGCCGCGAGGTCCGTGTCGGCGACGAGCTGCACATCGGTGAGCTGACGGTTCGCGCCGTCGGCGGCAAACATGCGGTGATTCACCCGGAAATCCCTGTGATAGAGAACATTTCGTTTCTGGTGGGCGATGACGGCCACCGCGCCCGGTTGATGCATCCCGGTGACGCGCTCTTCGTGCCCGACGAGCCGGTGGACGTCCTGGCGACACCGGCGGCCGCGCCGTGGATGAAGGTGTCCGAGGCGGTCGACTACCTGCGAGCGGTCGCCCCGCAGCGCGCCGTCCCGATCCACCAGGGCATCATCGCCCCGGATGCGCGGGGGATCTACTACGGCCGGCTCACCGAGATGACCAGCACCGACTTCATGGTGCTGCCCGAAGAGGACGCCGTCACGTTCTAGCTGTCGCGTCCCGCGGGCGTGTTCCGCGGGCGCGCGGCGCGCGGCGCGCTCCGCGGTCACGCTGGCGTGACGCTCGCGCTCCGCGGTCACGCTGGCGTGACGCTCGACAGCGCGAGCTCCGCGGTCACGCTGGCGTGACGCTCGAGCTCCGCGGTCACGCTGGCGTGACGCTCGCGCTCCGCGGTCACGCTGGCGTGACGCTCGACAGCCAGCGTTCCGATACGCCGGGCCTAGGCGATGTCGTCTGCGGCGCCACGTCCGGCGGCGCGGCCGGAGAAGATGCAGCCACCCAAGAACGTGCCCTCCAGGGCGCGATAGCCGTGCACCCCTCCGCCACCGAACCCGGCCACCTCGCCGGCGGCGTACAGACCACTCAGCGGCGTTCCGTCGGCCTTCAAAACCCGTGAGGCAAGGTCGGTTTCTATGCCGCCCAACGTCTTTCTGGTCAGGATGTGCAGCTTGACCGCGATCATCGGTCCCGCCTTCGGATCGGTCAACCGGTGCGGCGCCACCACCCGGCCCAGCCGGTCGCCCAGATAGCTGCGGGCGCCGCGGATCGCAGTGATCTGCCCGTCCTTGCTGAACTTGTTGGCCACCTCCCGATCGCGGGCGGTGACCTCCGCCTCCAGCGTGGCGTAGTCCAGCGGCTGCACATCGGGCAACGTGTTCATCGCGGTCACCAAGTCGCGCAACGAGTTCGCGCTGACGAAGTCCACACCGCGATCGACGAACGCCTGCACCGGGCCCGGCGGCCCGGACCGCGCCCGGTTTCGCAGCAGTTCGCGGATGCTCTGTCCGGTCAGGTCCGGATTCTGCTCCTGCCCGGAGAGCGCGAACTCCTTCTCGATGATCTTGGCGTTCAACACAAACCAGGTGTAGTCGAATCCCGATTTGGTGATGTACTCCAACGTGCCCAGCGTATCGAAGCCGGGGTAAAGCGGGACCGGCAGCCGCACGCCGGTCGCATCCAGCCACAGCGACGACGGACCCGGAATGATCCGGATCCCGTGCTGCGGCCAGATCGGGTCATAGTTGGTGATGCCCTCGGT
Source organism: Mycobacterium sp. 94-17 (assembly GCF_035617725.1). Classification (NCBI taxonomy): domain Bacteria; kingdom Bacillati; phylum Actinomycetota; class Actinomycetes; order Mycobacteriales; family Mycobacteriaceae; genus Mycobacterium; species Mycobacterium sp. 94-17. Next base: position 321,940 of record NZ_JAPIYN010000001.1, on the reverse strand, counting down.
GTAATGCCACATCCGGTCGGGATTGATCACCCGCGCACCGGCCCGCTGCGAGATGGCGATCATCCGGCCGTCGACGTGCGCCGGTACGCCACTGAGGAGTTGCTCGGGCACGCGGCCCATCCGCTTGGGCCAGTTCTTGCGCACCAGTTCGTGATTGGCACCGATGCCGCCGCTCGTCACAATCACCGCGGCAGCTCGAAATTCGAACTCCCCTACCGATTTTCGCGATGACACCACTCCCCTCGGAGCGGTGGTGGGCTCGAGCACCGTGCCCCGGACGCCGGTCACCGCCTCGCCCTCGACGATCAACTCATCGACCTGATGACGGTGCGCGAAGCGCACCGATGAGCGGTCGCGCAGTTGCCGCGCGAACATCTCGACCAGCGCGGGCCCGGTGCCCCAGGTGATGTGGAAGCGTGGAACCGAATTGCCATGTCCCTGTGCGCCGTACCCGCCGCGCTCGGCCCAGCCCACCAGTGGGAACAGCTTCAGTCCGCGCGAGCGCAGCCAGCTGCGTTTCTCCCCGGCGGCGAAATCGACATAGGCGTGCGCCCATTGACGTGGCCAGTAGTCCTCGGGGCGGTCGAACGCCGCCGTGCCGAGCCAGTCCTGCAACGCGAGTTCGTGGCTGTCCCGGATACCCAGCCGGCGCTGCTCGGGGCTGTCGACGAAGAACAGGCCGCCGAAGGACCAGAAGGCCTGCCCGCCCAGGTTGGCGCTGTTCTCCTGATCGACGATGAGCACCCGCAGGCCGCGATCCACCAGTTCGCAGGCGGCGACCAGCCCGGCCAGGCCCGCCCCGACGACGACGGCATCGGCGTCGAACCCCGCAATCGAAGAATCGCTCATGTCGGACAAGGGTAGTGCCCCGCCGCGAGCAGGTCGGACGGACGCTTGGTCAGGCCGCGTCGGCCACCGCGTTGGCCGGCCGCCAGCGATACACGGTGGGCGTGCAGTCGTGCATCAACGCCAGGTCGACCGCGTCGACCATGGCCTGCAGCGGGCCGGGCTTGCGCAGGTGCCGCGCGGCGACCGCGACCCGCACGACGCCGTGGCGCCGAGCGATCCGTTCGGCGGACAGCACCACCATCCGGCACCACCACGGCTCGGTGAGGAAGCCCTCGCCGATGCCGAGGACGCGTGCGCGGACCGTGGTGTGGCGGACCAGATCGGTGATCCCATGCAGATCGGCCAGCAGGCGGAAGCCGTTGTCCGGCAAGGCTTTGACAACACCGGGCGACACCACCCAGCCGGGCGCGGCGAACAGGCGGGTGCGCAGCCCGAGGTGCTCGAGCACCCGGTCGGCGGCCGTCAAGCGCAGATTGGCCTCGTGCGCCCGCAGGATCGCGAATTCGCCGCGCCGCTTCTTGGTGGCCGCGTCGTCGTAGCCGTGCAGCACGACGGCGTCACCACCGGCGCGGCGACCGGTCAGCCACTCGACGGTGTCCGGGTCGCGGTCGAGCCGGTAGGCGCCGGACAGGCGGGGAGCCACGAGTAACGACACCGGTACCTTGCGGGCATCCATTTGCGCGCAGAACGCCTCGACGTCGGGCCGGGTGCGTTCGCAGATCCCCGAGACCGAGACGATCAATTTTCCAGACACACCAGCAGTTTGCCGATCCCAAGTGTCCGAATGGTGAAGGACACGCGGACAGCAGGCGTATACGCAATCGCCGCGCCGATAACTCGGTATCAGCTTGTTCCCGGTTCTGCCCAGGCCGCAACCGTCGCGAACGCCGGCCGATGCGATCAGTTCGATATGCTAACCAACGCCATGGATGAGGCCTCGTACACAGCGGCCACAACACCGCCGCCGCACCGGCCCGGCGGACAGCCGGGCGTCGAGGAACGGGAATATCCCGACAGGCTCGATGCGCCGCTGCTGCGCATCTCCGGTGTGTGCATCTTGGCCACGGTGATGGCGATCCTGGATGTCACGGTGGTCAGCGTCGCGCAACGCACCTTCATCGACCTGTTCGCGTCGTCGCAGGCCGTCGTGGCCTGGACGATGACCGGCTACACGCTCGCGCTGGCGACCGTCATCCCGATAACCGGCTGGGCGGCCGACAGGTTCGGCACCAAACGGCTTTTCATCGGTTCCGTGGTGGCCTTCATGCTGGGCTCGCTGCTGTGCGCGATCGCCGCAAACATTGTGCAAATCATCATCTTTCGCGTGCTGCAGGGAATCGGCGGCGGCATGCTGCTGCCGTTGGGTTTCATGATCCTGACCCGCGAAGCGGGCCCGCGACGGCTCGGGCGCCTGATGTCGGTCCTGAGTATCCCGATGCTGCTCGCCCCGATCGGCGGGCCGATCCTGGGCGGCTGGCTGATCGACACGTCGAGCTGGCGGTGGATCTTCTTGATCAACGTGCCGATCGGGGTCCTCACCATCGCGCTGGCCGCCATCATCTTCCCGCGCGACCATCCGGCGCGGTCGGAGACCTTCGACGCCGTCGGTGTGCTGCTGCTCTCGCCGGGCCTGGCGATGTTCTTGTTCGCGGTGTCCTCCGTCCCGGGCCGCGGCACCGTGGCCGACCGCCACGTGGTGATACCGGCGGTGATCGGGCTGGCGTTGATCGCGGGCTTCGTCGCACACGCGTGGCATCACGCGGACCACCCCCTGATCGACCTGCGACTGTTCCGCAATCCCGTGCTCACCCACGCCAACCTGACGATGCTGGTCTTCGCCGGCGCCTTCTTCGGGGCCGGGCTGCTGCTCCCGAGCTACTTCCAGCAGGTGCTGCACCAAACGCCGATGCAGGCGGGCGTGCACCTGATCCCGCAGGGGCTGGGCGCCATGCTGACGATGCGGCTGACCGGACCGCTGGTCGACAGGCAGGGGCCGGGCAAGATCGTGCTGGTCGGCATCGCGCTCATCACCGCGGGCCTGAGCGCGTTCGCGTTCGCGGTGGCCACCCAGGCCCACTATCTGCCCACGCTGCTGGTCGCATTGGCGATCATGGGCCTGGGCATGGGCTGCACGATGATGCCGCTGTCGGTCGCCTCGGTGCAGGCGCTGGCACCCCATCAGATCGCGCGGGGCACGACGCTGATGAGCGTCAGCCATCAGGTGGGCGGGTCGATCGGGACCGCGCTGATGTCGATGATCCTGACCAACCAGTTCAATCGAAGCCCCAACATCGTCGCGGCGAACAAGCTCGCCGCCCTGCATCAGAAGGCGGCCGTCGACGCGATCCCGGTCGACCAGTCCGCCATACCCGCGCAGGCGCTCGCCCCCGGGTTCTCCGGCAACGTGGTGCACGACCTTTCGCACGCCTACACCGCGGTGTTCGCGATCGCCGTCGCGCTGGTGGTGTGCACCCTGATTCCCGCGTGGTTCCTGCCGAAGAGGCCGGCCGCCGAAACCGCGGGCGGATGACGCCACCGCCGGCCGGGACTACGCCGACGAGTCGGCCTGGGCGGCGGCCAACAGCCACGCGTATTGGAAGGCGGCCTCCTCCCAGCCCTTGTAGCGGCCGCTGACGCCGCCGTGCCCGGCGTTCATCTGGGTCTTCAACAGGACCGGGCTGCCGTCACCGTTGGCGTGGCGCAGCGCCGCCACCCACTTGGCGGGCTCCACATAGTACACCCTCGTGTCGTTCAGCGACGTCATCGCCAAAATCGCCGGGTAGCGTTTGGCCTTGACATTCTCATACGGCGAATAGGACTTCATGTAAAAGTAGACTTCTTTGTCCGCCAAGGGATTTCCCCACTCGTCCCACTCGGTGACGGTCAGCGGCAGCGAGGGATCCAAAATGGTGGTCAGCGGGTCGACGAACGGCACCTGCGCGAGAATGCCTGCGAAGAGTTCCGGCGCCAGATTGGCGACGGCCCCCATCAACAAACCACCCGCGCTGCCCCCCAGCGCCACCAACTGACGCGCCCGGGTGACCCCTTCATCCACCAAATGCTGTGCGACCGCGACGAAGTCGGTGAAGGTGTTCTTCTTCTCCAGCAGCTTGCCGTGCTCGTACCACAGCCGGCCCATCTCACCGCCGCCGCGCACATGGGCGATGGCGAACACCATTCCACGATCCAGCAGCGACAGCCGGGCGATGGAGAAGCTCGGGTCGGTGCACAGCTCGTAGGCGCCGTAACCGTAAAGCAAAGCGGGGGCCGGGAATTCGAGGTCGGCACGGTGCACGATGGAAACGGGGATGCGGGTGCCGTCGTCGGCGACCGCCCAGTCACGCCGTTCCAGGTAGTCGTCGGGCCGGTAGTCGCCGAGCACGGGTTGCTCGCGCAGCAGGGTGCGCTCGCCAGTGACGAGGTCGATGTCGTACACCCGCGCCGGAATGACCAGCGATCCCGTCCGGATCCGCAGCTTGGGCGCCGCCCAGTTGGGGTTGCCGGCCAGGCCGGCCGTCATCAGCTCGGAATCGAATGAAATCTCTTCGGGCTGTGCGTATGTGCCGTCGGCGTTGACGGGCCACAGCTGCATCCGGGGCAGCGCCTCGCGCCGGTAGCTGACCACCAGGAGGCCGGCGAAGGCGTCCACCCCGTCGAGCCGGACGTCGTCGCGGTGCGGGATCAGGGTGCGCTGCCGTTCCGGATCGCCGACCGGCGCCTCGGTGAGGGTGAAGTTGACCGCGCCGTCGTTGTGCAGGATCAAGAACCGGTCCTGCCCGCCGATGACCGCGTGCTCGACCGCGTATTCGACGCCTTCGCGGCGCGGCAGCACGACGCTGAATCGTGCCTGCGGATCGGCGGCGTCGGCGTAGCGGTACTCGGAGGTGATCGAGGACCCCGAGGCGATGAAGACGTACGCCTCGCTGCGGGTGAGCCCCACGCCGAGCCAGAACTTCTCGTCCGCTTCGTGATACACCAGCTCCGACGCTTCGCCCGAGCCCACCCGGTACCGCCACACCTTGTCGGGGCGGTGGGCCTCGTCCAGGGTCAGGTAGTACACAGTGCGGTTGTCGGCGGCCCAGGTCGCGCCCGCCCCGATGTCGGCGATCTCGTCGGGATAGAGCTCACCGGTACGTAAGTCCTTGAACCGCAACGTGTACCGCTCGTCGCCGACGGTGTCGACGGAGTACGCCAGCAGGTGGGAATCCCGGCTGACCGTCGCGGCACCCAGGGAGAAGAACTCGTGGCCCTCCGCTTCGACATTGGAATCGAGCAGGATCTGCTCGCCCGGGATCTCGGTGTTCTCGTCCAGCACCGGTGGATCCCAGTCATCGGGACCGCTTATCGCACAACGGCATTGGACGCGGTACTGCTTGCCTTCGAAGGTGCGCGCGTAGTACCACCACTCGCCCTGCCGGGTCGGCACCGACAGATCCGTCTCCTTGGTCCGCGCCTTGATCTCATCGAAAATCTGCCGCCGCAGGGGTTCGAGGTGGTCCGTCATCCGGTCGACGTAGGCGTTTTCGGCCTCCAAGTGGGCGATGACCTCGGGGTTCGTCTTTTCGCGCAGCCACTCGTACGGGTCGATGAAGACGTCGCCGTGATGCTCACGCCGACTCTCCACCCGCTTGGCGACAGGAGGAACCGGCCCGTCCAGGTGCACTTCGGTCACGCGCTCGGGCCGATCCAGTCGTCGAAGCTCAGGCCGGAAATGCGTTCGTAGGCTTCGATGTAACGACCACGGGTGGCCTCGATGATGGGCTCCGGCAGTGGGGGTGGGGGTTGTGTACCGTGGCGATCCCAGCCGGACTCGGGGCCGGTCAGCCAGTTCCGGACGAACTGTTTGTCGAAGCTGTTCTGGACGACACCGACCTGATACTCGTCAGCCGGCCAGTACCGCGACGAATCCGGCGTGAAGATCTCGTCTGCCAACAGCAGGTTGCCGTCGCGGTCGGTGCCGAACTCGAACTTGGTGTCGGCGATGATGATTCCCTTGCTGAGCGCGTGATCGGCGGCCTGAACGTAGATCTGCAGGGTGCGGTCGCGCAGCTGGTTGGCGGGCACGGCGCCGACCAGCTCGATCACCCGCGCGAAGGGGATGTTCTCGTCGTGATCACCCAATGCCGCTTTCGTGGCGGGGGTGAACAGCGGTTCGGCGAATCTGCTGGCTTCGACCAGGCCCGGCGGAAGTGTGATGCCGCAGACCGTGCCGGTCGCCTGGTAGTCCAGCAATCCGGAGCCGGTCAGGTAACCACGCGCCACGCATTCCACCGGAAGCATTTCCAGCTCGCGCACCACCAGCGCGCGGCCCAGCACCTCGTCCGGAATGCGGGAGTCGTCCGGCGGCCCGGCCAGATGGTTGGGGACTTCGGTGAGCTCCGAGACGAGGCCGAAGAAGAAGACACTCATCGCGGTGAGGATGCGGCCCTTGTCCGGAATGGTGCTATCCAGGACGAAGTCGTACGCCGAGATGCGGTCGCTGGCGACGAGCAGCAGGTGCTCGTCGTCGACGCGATACAGCTCGCGGACCTTGCCGCTGGCCAGATGCTGGTAGTCGGACAGTGCAGGCATCCGGTCAGCCTATCGGGCACCCGCAAACCGGCTTTGTGCTGGGATCGGCCTATGACACCGCGGTTTCTGCCCTACTCCACCAGGCCCGGCCGGCTGGCCGTGCAGTTGTTCAGCGACCTGGCCGTCGCCCTGTGGACGGTGCTCTGGCTACTCGTCGGCCTGGCCGTCTACGACGCGATCGCCACCATCGCCGACGCCGGCCGCCAGGTCGAGAGCGGCGCGCACGGCATCGCCGGCAACCTCGCGTCCGCCGGCCACGGCGCCCAGCGGATTCCGCTGGTGGGCGACGAGGTCAGCAAGCCCCTCAATTCCGCGAGCGAGGCCGCGCTGGACATCGCCGGCGCGGGCCACGATCTCGACACCACGGCGAGCTGGCTCGCGGTGCTGCTCGCGATGGCCGTCGTCGCGGTCCCCATCCTCATCGCGGTGCTCCCGTGGTTTTTTCTGCGGCTGCGCTTCTTTCGGCGCAAGTTGACGGTGACCGCACTGGCCGCAACCCCGGCCGGTGCTCAACTGCTTGCGCTGCGCGCGCTGACCACCCGTCCGCCGCGGAAGTTGATGGCCGCCAGCGCCGATCCCGTCGGCGGGTGGCGCCATGAGGATCCGGCCACCATCTGGGCCCTGGCCGCGCTCGAACTACGGTCGGCCGGCATCGCGATGCGCGGGCTCCAGTAGCAGCGCGCGTGACAAGAGCAGCAGCCCGGGTCGCGATGACACCCAACGTGTCGCTGATCAACCGGTACCCGTGATTGTGCGCATCGATCGGCAAGATCCCCGTTGCCATCACCGCGGCGAACACATCGGGCGCGGGCTCGACATCGGGGAACCGGATCGTCACGGTTCTTCGCGTAGCTCCACGACGAGATGGCGAATGCCGGTGTGCCGGTTGCTGCGGGTCCACTCGACGGGCCGGACCACACGCACGCCGCCAAACCGAGACAGCAGCTCTTCGTACAGCACCCGCAGTTCGAGGCGGGCCAGGTTGGCGCCCAGGCAATAGTGCACACCCTGACCGAATCCCAGGTGCGGGTTCGGCTTTCGGCAGATGTCGAATTCGTCGGCCTTCTCGAATACCGCGGCGTCGCGATTCGCCGAGCCTTCCCAGATCTGTATCTTCTGCCCCGCCTCGATCGACTGCCCGCCCAGCGTGACGTCGCGGGTCGCGGTGCGGCGCTTGGAGGGCGACGGCGACGTCCACCGCATCATCTCCTCGATAGCGGTCGGAAGCAGGTCGAAATCCGCACGCAGCATGTGCAATTGGTTAGGGTGCTGGGCCAACGCGAGTAGCCCGCCGGCGACGCCGTTACGCGTGGTCTCCGCGCCGGCGCTGAACAGCAGGCTGAAGAACAGGTACACCTCGAGATCGGACAGTTCGGGGTCGTTGGCGACGACGGAGAGCATGTCGTCGGTCGGTTCGCCTCGCTTCGCTTCGATCAACTCTTGGCCGTAGGCATACATTCGCGACCCGGCCTCTTCCACCGTCGTTCGCGGCGAGAGCTGCGATAATGTGGCCTTGCGCGATCCGCCGAAATCGAACTGCGGCTCGATCGCCTCGAACAACCAATGCCGTTCGGATTCAGGAACTCCCAGCAGAATGCAGATCATCTGCATCGGCAATTCGGCGGCGACGTCCACCAGGAAATCGAACGGCTCGCCCGGCACCACCGCGTCCAGCAGCCGGCGCGCCCTGGCTCTCAGGTCGTCCTCGACCAGCCGGATCATCCGCGGCGTCAGCCCGGAACTGACCAGCCGCCGAATCCGCGAATGCTTGGGGTCATCCATCATGTTGAGCACCTGACCCGCGATCGCCAGGTCCTGCAACAACGTGCCGCCGTACGGTCGATCGCCGCCGGTGACCGAGGAGTACGTTACCGGATCCTTCAGCACCTCAAGGGTTTCCGGGTAGGTGGCCACCGACCAGAAGCCTTCGCCGTCCGGGGTGTTGTCCGTGGGCGAGTGCCAGTACACCGGCGCCTGGCGGCGATGGATCGCGAACAGGTCATGCGGAAATCCGTCTGCGAAGTTGTCCAGATCGGTGAAGTCGATGTCGGCGAGCGCGCCGGGCGGCGTCACAGGATCGAGCCCGGGGCGTACTTGGCCGCGTCCGGGTAGCGGTTCACCAGCGCGTCCACCTGCGCGGCCACCTCGTCCACCTGGTCACCGGCGGCGCCGGTGAACGCCTTCTTGTCGGCCAGCGCGGCGCCCAGCGCCGCGCGGTCCAGCGGCAGCCGCTCGTCGGCGGCCAGGCGCTCCAGCAGGTCGGGCTCGGCTCCGTGTTCGCGCATGGCCAGCGCGGTGGCCACCGCGTGTTCGCGGATCACATGATGCGCGGCCTCGCGGCCCAGGCCCGCGCGCACCGCGGCCATCAAAACCTTGGTGGTGGCCAGGAACGGCAGGTATCGGTCCAGCTCGCGATCGATCACCGCCGGGTAGGCGCCGAACTCATCGAGCACGGTCAAGAACGTCTCGATCTGCCCGTCGATGGCAAAGAAGCTGTCTGGCAACGCAACCCGGCGCACCACCGAGCAGAACACGTCGCCCTCGTTCCACTGCGCGCCGGCCAGCTCGGCCGCCATCGAGGCGTACCCGCGCAGCACCACCTGCAGGCCGTTGACCCGCTCGCAACTGCGGGTGTTCATCTTGTGCGGCATCGCCGACGAGCCGACCTGGCCCTCCGCGAACCCCTCGGTGACCAGTTCGTGCCCGGCCATCAGTCGAATGGTGTGCGCCAGCGACGACGGCCCGGCGCCCAGCTGCACCAGCGCGGAGAGCACGTCGTGGTCCAGCGAACGCGGATATACCTGTCCGACACTGGTCAATACCGTTGTGAATCCCAGGAATTCGGCTATGCGCCGCTCGAGGTCGGCGAGCTTGGCCGCGTCACCGTCCAGCAGGTCGAGCATGTCCTGCGAGGTGCCCATCGGGCCCTTGATGCCACGCAGCGGGTAGCGGTCGATCAATTCGCGCAGCCTGGTCAGCGCGATCAGCGTTTCCTGGGCCGCCGAGGCGAACCTCTTGCCCAACGTGGTGGCCTGCGCGGCGACGTTGTGACTGCGTCCGGCCATCACCAGGTCTCGATAGGCCACGGCCCGCTCGGCGAGGCGCGCGGCGACCGCCACAGCGTGACCGAACACCAACTCCAGCGAACGCCGGATCTGCAGTTGCTCCACGTTCTCGGTCAGGTCGCGACTGGTCATGCCCTTGTGCACGTGTTCGTGGCCGGCCAGTGCGTTGAATTCCTCGATGCGCGCCTTGACGTCGTGGCGCAGCACCCGTTCGCGCTCCGCGATCGAAGCCAAGTCGACGTCCTCGATCACCCGCTCGTAGTCGGCGATGGCCTCGGAAGGCACCGCAATGCCGAGTTCCGCCTGCGCGCGCAGCACCGCCAGCCACAGCCGCCGCTCGGCGACGACCTTGGCCCCCGGCGACCAGATCGCGACCATCTCGGCACTGGCGTACCGACTGGCCAGCACGTTCGGAATGCTCACTTGGTCCTCACGAACACACAGCTTACGGTCGCGGCTCCCCCACGCCAGCAGAGTGCGACGGGCGACGCGTTTCCGGAGTGGCGCGTTGGTAGCTGCACTCTCGCGGCACAATGTGGCGGATGTACTTCGTCGGCGTCGACCTCGCGTGGGCAGGCCGCAACCCGACCGGCGTCGCCGTCGTCGACTCCGGTGGCGCCCTGGTGAGCGTGTGCGCGGTCCGCGACGATGACGAGATCCTGACGGCTTTGCACCCGTATGTGCAGGGCGATTGCCTGGTCGCCTTCGATGCGCCGCTGATCGTGAACAACCCGGCCGGCCAACGTCCCGCCGAGACCGCGCTCAACCGCGACTTCCGCAGGTACGAGGCCGGCACGCACCCCTGCAACACCGGAAAGCCCGAATTCGCCGCCGGCCCGCGCGCGGGCCGGCTGGCCGCGGCGCTGGGCCTGGATCTCGATCCGCGGTCTCCGGCCGCCCGGCGCGCCATCGAGGTCTACCCGCACGCCGCCACCGTCGCGCTGTTCCGCCTGGAGCGCACGCTGAAGTACAAGGCCAAGCCCGGGCGCACCGTCGACGGGCTCAAATCCGAGCTGATGCTGCTGATGGACGGCGTCGAGCGACTGGCGCGGGCGCCGGTGCCGCTGAAGGTCGGCGGGCACGACGGCTGGGTCGCGCTGCGCCGGGCCGTTGCCGCCGCGCAGCGCAAAAGCGAACTGCGCCGCGCGGAGGATCCCGTCGACGCCGTGGTGTGCGCCTACGTGGCTCTATTTGCGCAGCGCAGCCCGGCGGACGTGACGCTCTACGGCGACCTGGACACCGGGTGCATCGTCACCCCGTCGCCCCCGGTCAGATCTGCACGGGCCGCTGATCGATGGGCGCGAGCACCTCGATGAGGTCGACCACCGCACCTTGGGCCGCCGCGCGCGGGTCCCGGCCCTCCACCAGCGCCGACACCACCGAACCATCGACCGCGCAGATCAACGTGCACACCAGTTCGATGTGCACGGACCGGCCCGAGCGCTCGATCGCCTCGGCCACCGCCTCGGCGCGCTGACGCAGGCTGCGGCGCATCGTCTCGCGCAGCGCGGGCAGGCGGATGCACGCGACGTGCCGCTCGTATCGCGAGATCAGCTGTTCGGTTAGGCCCGCTCCGGAAACGTCGCCCACGAGCAGATCGGCCAACACCTCGGCGATGGTCTCCGGTCCCCGCCGCCGCCGCGACAAGGCGCCGACCCGCGACCGCAGCTGCGCGACCTCGATCATGGCGATGTGTTCGACGGCGCGCGCGATCAGATCGTCGAGGGAGGAGAAGTAATAGGTGGTGGACGCCAAAGGCAATCCGGCCCGGCGCGCGACCGCCCGGTGCCGCACCGCTTCGAACCCGCCCTCGGCCAGCAGCTCGGCGGCAGCGCTGACGAGCGCATACCGCCGACGTTCTCCTTTCGGAGTAACCGCTGCAGTCACGAGTAGCCATCGTGCCAGCCAGAGTGGTACTGCATTGCCATTTCGGCCAAACGGCCAGGGCATAATGGCCCGCATGCCCGACTTGAGCCGACGCGCCCTTCTCGGCCTCGGCGCCGGCGCGGCTCTCGGCGCGGTGAGCGCCTACGGGCTCGACATCCTGTTAGAGCCGCGCACATCTCACGCCGTGCCGGCATCGACCGCCGGCGCCCCGATGCCCTTGGCGCCGGCGCCCGGCCCGCCCCGCGATCCCGCTCCCCCGGCGGCGCCCGCACCCACGATGGCGACCGGTTCCTTCGTCTCCGCCGCGCGCGGCGGGGTGAACACGAACTGGGCGATCGCGCGTCCGCCGGGCCAGACCAAGCCGCTACGGCCCGTGATCGCACTGCACGGCAAGGGCAGTGACGCGTCCACCGTGATGGCGGGCGGTGTCGAACACGGTCTGGCGCAGGCCGTCGACGCGGGTCTGCCCCCGTTCGCGGTGGTCGCCGTCGACGGCGGCGGCAGCTACTGGCACAAGCGGTCTTCCGGCGAGGACAGCGGTGCCATGGTGCTCGACGAGCTCATCCCGATGCTCGGCGGCCAGAATTTGGACACCTCACGGGTGGCGTTCCTGGGCTGGTCGATGGGCGGCTACGGCGCCTTGCTGCTGGGCGGCCGGCTGGGACCGGCACGCACCGCGGTGATCTGCGCGGTGAGCCCGGCGCTGTGGATGTCCTCGGGTGCGGCGGCGCCGGGAGCGTTCGACGGGCCGGATGACTTCGCGGCGAACTCGGTGTTCGGCATGCCCGCCCTGGCCTCGATCCCCATCCGGATCGATTGCGGAGAAAGCGATCCGTTTTACTCCGCGACGAAGCAGTTCATCGCGCAACTGCCCAATCCCCCGGCGGGTGGGTTCTCGCCCGGTGGGCACGACGGGGCGTTTTGGAGCTCGCAGTTGCCCGCCGAGCTGACCTGGATGGCCCCGCTGCTGACCGCCTGATGCGCTCGAGCGTCACGCCAGCGCGGCAGTGAGCGTCGAGCGTCACGCCAGAGTGACTCGCGGCGTACGTTAAGGGCGGTGACCGCGCCTTTCGACTGGACCTTTCCCTACGCCTGGCCACGCAAGCCCATCGTGGCCGAAAACGTTGTGTGCACATCCCAACCGCTCGCCGCCCAGGCGGGCCTGCGGATGCTCGCACAAGGCGGGAACGCGGTGGACGCGGCCGTCGCCACGGCCATCACCCTGACGATCGTGGAACCGGTATCCAACGGCATCGGTTCGGACGCCTTCGCCATCGTCTGGGACGGCACGCGGCTGCACGGCCTGAACGCCTCGGGCCGCTCACCCGCGGCATGGACGCCGGACTACTTCGGCGGCAGCGGCGTACCGGCCCTGGGCTGGAATTCGGTGACGGTGCCCGGCGCGGTGTCGGCGTGGACCGAACTGCACGCCACATTCGGCAAGCTGCCGTTCGAGCGGCTCTTCGAGCCCGCAATCTCCTACGGCCGCAACGGCTTTCTGGTCTCGCCGACGGTCGCTGAGCAATGGGCCGCCCAGGTGACGCTTTTTGCGGACCAGCCGGGTTTCGCCGAGGCGTTTCTGCCCGGCGGGCAAGCGCCGCTCCCCGGCGAGCGATTCAGCCTGCCCGATCATGCCGCCACGCTCGAGACTATCGCGACGAGCAACGGCGAGGCGTTCTATCGCGGTCCACTGGCCGCCACCCTCGAGGCGCATGCGCTGGACAACGACGGCGCCATGCGGGCCAGCGACCTGGCGGCACACCGCGCCGACTGGGTCGGCACCGTCGACGGCGGCTACCGCGGATACACCGTGCACGAGATCCCGCCCAACGGGCAGGGCATCGTCGCGCTGATCGCGCTGGGCATCCTGGAACACTTCGACATGGCCTCGCTGCCAGCTGATTCCGCCGACAGCGTGCACCTGCAGATCGAGGCGGTGAAGCTGGCGTTCGCCGACGCCCAGGCTTATGTCGCCGACATCGAGCACATGCCGCTGGCGCCGCAACGGCTGTTGGACAAGGAATATCTGCGGCAACGGGCGGCACAAATCGACCGCGCACACGCCCAGCCGGCCTCCGCGGGAGCCCCGGCGGGCGGAACCGTCTATCTGACCGCAGCCGACGCCGCGGGGATGATGGTGTCGATGATCCAGTCGAACTATATGGGCTTCGGTTCGGGTGTGGTGGTGCCGGGAACCGGAATCGCGCTGCAAAACCGCGGAGCGAATTTCGTTGCAACCCCGGAACATCCGAATTCCGTGGGCCCGAACAAGCGTCCATACCACACCATCATCCCAGGGTTTGTGACCAAAGACGGAGCCCCGGTCATGAGCTTCGGGGTGATGGGCGGCACGATGCAGCCGCAGGGCCACGTGCAGGTGATGGTGCGCATCGCCGACCACGCGCAGAACCCGCAGGCGGCGTGTGACGGCCCGCGGTTCCGGTGGGTGGACGGTTTACAGGTCAGCTGCGAAAAAGGTTTCCCGGCTTCGACACTGGACGAGCTGCGCCGGCGCGGACACGATCTGGTCGCCGTCGACGACTACAACCAGTTCGGCAGCTGCCAGGCGATCTGGCGCCTGGATGGTGGCTATTTCGCGGCCAGCGATCCGCGCCGGGACGGTCAGGCCGCCGCGTTCTAGACGTGGATCTTGGCCTCGGCCGCCAACTGGGCGATGTCGCTTCGGAAGTGGCTGCCCGGCAATCGAATTGACCGCACCACCTGATAAGCGTTGGCCCGCGCGGCCGTCAGGTCGGCGCCGGTGCCCACCACGGACAACACCCGGCCGCCCGAGGAGACGATTTCGCCGTCCTCGCGGCGCGCCGTTCCGGCGTGCAAGACCCCGTCGGCTTCGGAGCCGACGATGACGTCTCCCACGCGGGGGCGTCCGGGATAGCTTTCCGCCGCCACCACCACCGTCACGGCGGCCCCGTCGTGCCAGCGCAGCTCGCCGAAGTCCGCCAAGGTGCCACTGCCGGCCGCGTACAACAGCTGTCCGAGCGGCGATTCCAGCAGCGCCAGCACCGCCTGTGTCTCGGGATCGCCGAAGCGGCAATTGAATTCGATCACCGCGGGCCCGTTAGCGGTGATGGCGAGCCCGGCGTACAGTAGTCCGCTGAACGAGCTGCCACGCGCAACCATCTCCGCCGCAACGGGTTCGACGATGTTGCTGACCACGTCGCGATACACCTCGTCGGGCAGCCACGGCACGGGCGCGTAGGCGCCCATGCCGCCGGTGTTGGGCCCACTGTCGCCGTCGCCGACACGCTTGAAATCCTGCGCCGGCAGCAGCGGCACCACGGTTTTACCGTCGACGACGCAGAACAGCGACACCTCCGGTCCGTCCAGGTAGGACTCCAGCAGCACCGGGTGGCCCGCCTCGAGCAAACCGGCGGCGTGCATGCGTGCGGCGCCGCGATCCGGGGTCACCACGACGCCCTTGCCCGCGGCCAGGCGATCGTCCTTGACCACCCACGCCGCCTCCCCCACCGGTGGGCCGAACCGGTCCAGGGCAGCATCCAAATGCGCTGGGGTATCGACGATTTCACTTTTCGCGGTGCGCACCCCGGCCGCGGCCATGACCTCTTTGGCGAAAGCCTTGGAGCCTTCGATGCGGGCGGCGTCCTTGCCGGGGCCGAAGCAGACGATGCCGGCGGCCCGTACCGCGTCGGCCACCCCGAGGACGAGCGGCACCTCCGGACCGATGACTACCAGATCGGCGCCGACCTCGCGCGCCAGCGCGACGACGTCTTCTGCCGACGCGACATCGACGTCGTGCTGGTCGGCCAGCCGCGCGGTGCCGGCGTTGCCGGGAGCGATCGCCAGCCCCGTGACCTGGGGATCTTTGCGAAGCGCCAACAGCAGCGCATGTTCACGGGCACCGGAACCGATCACCAGGACGCGCACGAGAGGTCAGACTAGCCCGGTCGGGCCGCTCACGCCCACAGGCCCGTGGATTCAGAGGATTTTCTCCAGCAGCCGATTGAGGTCGTTGCGTTGCGTGACCGTCAGGCGACCGAGGCGCTTGTCGAACTCGACGGAGAGCATCCTGAGGCCCTTCCCGGCGACCTGACGCCCGGCCGGGGTGAGCAGCAGCCGATGGCGGCGCAGATCGGACGGGTCGATTTCGCGGCGCACAAACCCCGCGGACTCGAGCCGCTTCAGGTAGAGGGTCACCGTCGCCTTGGGCATGCTCAACGTCGCCGCCAGTTCGGCCGGGTAGGGGTGCTCGTCGATCTCGGCGAGCAGGAACAGCTCCTTGGACTCCAGGCCCAGCGCGCAGATGTCGGGCTCGACGCACGAGATGACCGAGAGCAGCACCCGATAGTTCAGTGACCAGATCCTGGCCGCGTCGACCGCAGACATTCGACTTGTCAGATCGTTCAGCTACGAACTAGTTTCGATATGAACAAACTCATGGTCGAACAATCTACCGGAAGTGGGCATCATGCCGCTGGATCAATACGTGACACTCGGGCGATCCGGTCTGCGCGTCAGCCCCCTGTGCCTGGGCGCGATGACGTTCGGCGAAGACCTCGGCTGGGGCACCAGCGTCGACGAGTCCCAACAGATCATCGATCGGTACATCGAGCTCGGCGGCAACTTCATCGACACCGCCAACTTCTACACCCGAAGCCACTCCGAGAAGATCATCGGCGACCACATCGGGCGCCACCCGGCCCGCCGCGACCGGTTGACGATCGCGACCAAGTTCAGCGGCAACCTGTATCCGGGTGATCCCAACGGCGGCGGCTCGGGCCGCAAGTCGCTGATCAATGCCTGCGACAATTCGTTGCGGCGCTTGCAAACCGACTACATCGACCTGTACTGGCTGCACATCTGGGACCAGAACACCCCCATCGAGGAGACCATGGCGGCACTCGAGGACCTCGTTCGCGCCGGCAAGGTGCGCTACATCGGCGTCTCGGACACCCCCGCGTGGAAGATCGCCCAGGCCAACCTCATCGCCCGGCTCCGCGGCTGGTCGGCGTTCATCGGACTGCAGGTCGAGTACTCGCTACTGGAACGCACCATCGAAGCAGAACTGGTGCCGATGGCGGCCGAGTTCGGCCTCGGTATCACGCCGTGGTCGCCGCTGAAAGGCGGCGTCCTCAGCGGCAAGTACACCCGCGCCAACGCGGGCCGGCACAGCGCCGATCGCGGCGCCATGGTCGATGCCTTCCTCAACGAGAAGACGTACGCCGTCATCGACGAACTCGAGGCCATCGCGACGGCGCACGGCGCGAACGTCGCGAGCGTGGCGCTGGCCTGGGTCCGCGCGCAGCGTGGCGTCTCGTCCGTCATCATCGGCGCGCGCCGGCTTTCCCAGCTGGACGACAACGTCCGGGCCGTCGACGTGAACCTGAGCGGTGACGAGCTGGCGCGGCTGGACGCGCTGACCAAACCGAGGCTCGGATTCCCGCACAACATGCTGGGATTGGCGCCGGGCATCATCAACGGCGGAACGACCATCAATGGCGTCACCGGGCCGATCTCCGAATACGTGATGCCCGAAGGTATTCAGCCGTACTGATAGTCCTCAGCCGAGGCCCTGATAGATCAGCCGCGTGTAGTTGCGTGTGCGTTCGGTTCCGGCCGGCGTCACCTGGCCCATCTTGTTCATCACGTAGGCGAAGGTAGTGCGGCAGTACGGATTCATGACCGCCATGGAGCCACCCCACCCGCCCCAGTAGCAGATCTTCTCGTTCGGAACGTCGGGCACCGCCTCGGGATTCGGCAGGGCGAAGCCCATGCCCCACCGAGTCGGCATGGCCAACACCAGGTCGGTGCCGTTGGCCTGCTCTTGAAAGATCAGGTCCCGTCGCGGCAGCCCCCGGCGTGCACCGGGTGCTCGCGCTGGCGAAGCGCGCCCGGGCCGCGATCGCTCAAGGCGACTTCGAGCAAGCGCAGCGCGACAGTAATGACGCGCTGATCGGAGCGGTCGACCTGAAGGCTTGTCATCGAATGCCTGGCCGCCCTGGCGGCGGCAGGCCGTGAGGCCGCGCGCCTTCTCGGAGCGGCACAGGCGGAACGCAACCGAACCGGTTATGTGCGCATGAATATCTACGACGCCGCATACGACGCAACGGTGGCAGCGCTACGCGAAGCTCTGGGCGATAAGGAATTCGAGGATGCGTGGGCCGACGGTGACGCGATGTCCCTCGACGACGCGATCGCCTACGCGCAACGCGGCGGTCGGGAGCGCAATCGACCGTCAACCGGTTGGGAATCGCTGACGCCGGCGGAAATCAACGTCGTCAAACTCGTCAGCGAAGGGCTTGCCAATAAGGACATCGCGGCGGGTCTGTTCGTGTCGCCGCGTACCGTGCAAGCGCACCTCAGCAACGTTTACTCCAAGTTGGGGATCGCCTCGCGAGTGCAGCTCGCCAAAGAGGCTGCACGGCACGCTTAGTCGCGGTCACCCGCCCCTGTGCATCTTGACCGCACCCTCGACGTTGGCCTTCTTGTCCTCTCCAGAACCCTTCGCCGCAGCCTTCTTGCGTTTGGCCACGACGGCGTCGACCGCTCCGTTGAGCGCAGAACCGAGCGGGAACCCGAGGTAGTGGGTGAGGAAGACGGCCATCTCCTTGAGCTCGGTCTCGGTGAGTTCGCCGTTGAGAAGTGCTGCGTTGATCTGGATTTCGGCCAAATCGCGGTTTCCGACCGCGGTCACCGCGGTTAGCGTCATGATGCGCTTGTCTCGCATCGACAATCCCGGTCGCGTCCAGATGCTGCCGAACAGGTGGTCGACGGTCAGGTCGAAGTACGCGTCGCCTTCGATGTTGGGCATCTCCCAGCCGTAGACCTCGTTCATCTTCGCGAGGCCCTTGCTGCGCAGCTCGTCCATTACGCCTCTTTCCCCGTGTGCGGGACCCCGAGGCCGGCTGCCAGGTTTTGTATGGCAAGCCGTGCCAGCGGCAGATCAACATCCAGCTCGTCGGCCAACGCCAGGGCCAGGCCCAAGTCCTTCTCCCCCAGCGCCCGGGTATGCAAGAAGGGTTGGTAGAGGAAGTGGTCTGGCATCAACGGCTTGGCGTCGTCGCGGAACATGATCATGCCGGGACCACCGGTCTGCTTATCGCTGTGGCGCACAACGTTGCCCAGATCTTGCAGGCTGATACCGGCCGCATCGGCGAGCTGCAGCGCCTCGCACGCTGCAACGAAAGACGTGAAATGCAGCATGTTGCGAGCCAGCTTCATCCGGGTGCCCGCTCCGGGCTCGCCGGCATGAACGATCAGCGATGCCCATCGCGAGAAGGGCTCCTGCACAAGAGCGAATGCAGCGTCGTCGGCACCGACCATCACCGCCAGCTCGCCCTTCTTCGCCGCGCGGTCCCCGCCGCTCACCGGCGCGTCGACGATATGGATACCCGCGGACCCCAGCCGCTCGGCGAGCTCGACCGCAGTGTCCGGATTGATTGTCGAGTGGATCGCAATAATCGTGCCGGGCTTGGCGTTCGCCGCCAGTTCGCCGACGACCTCCCGCACCTGGGCGTCGTCGAGCACCACGATATGAATGAGGTCGGCCCGCGCGACGTCGGCGACGCTGTCGGCCAGGCCGGCGCCGGCTTCGGCCAGCGGGGTCATCGCCTCGGCGCGAAGGTCGTAAACCGTTAGCCCGCCGGGCCATTCGACGAGCCGCTTGGCAATCGGCGTGCCCTGGTTGCCCAGTCCGATGAATCCGAGCTTCAGATCGTCACTCATGATCGGATTATCTGTCCGCCGTCAACGTTGAAGATCTGTCCGGTGATCCATGATGCCTCGTCGGAGAGCAGGAACAGACACATGCCGACCAAGTCCTCGGGCGTCCCCATCCGCGACAGCGGCAGACCCTTGACAATGTCGTCGACCATCTCCTTGGGCGTGGTGGTCCGGTTGGCCTCGGTGTCGATGGGCCCGGGGGCGATCGCATTGATCCGGATCTTCTGGCCACCCAGCTCGCGCGAAAGCTGTTGCGTCAGGCCGTTCAGCCCGACCTTTGCCAGGCCGTAGTAGTTCGCGTAAAGCCAGGCGGCAGTGGATGACTGGTTGACGATCGCTCCGCCGCCGCGCTTGGCCATCTTCTTATACACCGCGCGGGTGCACCACAGCGCGCCGTCGAGGTTCACGCTCATGAACTTGCGGTAGTACTCCGGGTCGATGGTGAGCAAGAAGTCCAGCTTCATGCCGCCGAAGATCGCGGCGTTGTTGACCAGGTAGTCGATGCCGCCGAATTCGGCCAGCGTTCGGTCGGCCATCTCCTTGGCCGACGCGGGGTCGGACACGTCGACCGGAATGCTGATGGCGGTTCCGCCGTCGGCGACGATCTGCTTCGCGACAGCGTCGGCGGCCTCGGCGTTGATATCGGCGACCACCACCGCCGCGCCCTCGCGGGCCAGCGCCTCGGCGTACGCCTGCCCGATGCCACCACCAGAACCGGTGACGATGCCGACCTTATTTTCGAATCGCATGTCTTCCTCTCGCTCGCCTAGTTGGCGCGGTCACTTCACGGCTGTGGCAATGGTTTTGACTTCCAGGTACTCCTCGAAGCCGGCCACGCCCATCTCTCGTCCGTTGCCGGATTGCTTGTATCCGCCGAACGGTGCGTCGGCGGAGTACCAGACACCGCCGTTGACATTGACGGTGCCCACCCGCATCCGCGCGGCGAACTTCGCGGCACGGTCGGGGTCGGCACTGAACACGGTGCCCGACAAGCCATACGGCGAGTCGTTGGCGATGCGCAGCCCGTCGTCCTCACCGTCGTAGGCGATTACGGTGAGCACCGGGCCGAAGATCTCCTCGCGGGCGGGCCGCGCGTCGTTGGTCAGGCCCGCGATTACGGTGGGTTCGATGAAGAACCCGCGGTCCTTGTCAGCCGGGCGGCCGCCGCCGCAGGCGAACGTCCCGCCCTCGGTGATCGCGAGATCGAGATAGCTTTGCACGCGCTCGCGCTGCCGGGCGGAGATCACCGGCCCGCATACGGTTCCGGAGTCGTTGGGGTCGCCGGGCTTGATCGAGCCCATGGTGCCCGCCGCGATGGCGACGGCCTCGTCGTAGCGGGCCCGCGGTACCACCAGCCGGGTCGTGATGGCGCACCCCTGCCCGGCGTGCATGGCCGCGGTGAACGCCGACATCGAGCAGGCCCCGCCCAGGTCGGCGTCGTCGAGAACGACGAACGCCGACTTGCCGCCCAGCTCCAGGAACACCCGCTTGATCGTCGCGGCGGCGTCGCCCATCACGCTGCGGCCGGTCGCGGTCGATCCGGTGAACGAAACCATGTCCACCCGAGGGTCTTTGGAGAGCAGCGCCCCCACCCGGTGGTCATTCGACGTGATGATGTTGACGACGCCGGGCGGGAAGTCAGTTTGCTCGGCGATGATTTCGCCGAGCACGGCGGCACACCAGGGTGTGTCGGGCGCGGGCTTCAACACCACGGTGTTGCCCGCGGCCAGCGCGGGTCCCAGTTTCGCGAGGTTGATCTGGTGCGGGAAGTTCCACGGGGTGATGGCGCCGACGACACCAACGGCTTCCCGCGAGATCGTGCGCCGGGTCGGGATGCCCATCGGCGATGCCTGGCCGAGATCCTGATTCCACTCGTAGGACTCGGCGGTGTCGGCCGCAAAGCTCAGGTCGCCGACCGGTCCCTCCAATTGGGCGGCCGAGGTGAGCATCCGCGGGGCACCGACCTCGGCGATGGTGATGTCGCGCAGTTCTTCGATGTGCTCGAGCATCGCGTCGCGCAACTGCCGTATGCACCGCACCCGTAATTCGGTGTTGCGGGACCAATCCGTCTCGTCGAAGGCCCGCCGCGCGGCGTCGATGGCGCGGTCCATGTCGGTGGCGTCGGCGTTGGCGGCAACACCCAGCACCTCCTCGGTCGCCGGGTTCACCGTGGGGAAGTTGCCGGCGCTCCCGGCCGACAGCTTGCCGTCGATGAATAGTTCACTCACGCCGTCGGCCAGCAAGGCCATGTCCCGCTCCCGTCTGCGCGCGGCCGACTCGGCACGCCAATGTGGTGGACAGTTGTCCGATATTGTCCGATCGAACCATAGCCGCCTGGTCATCAACGGTGCAAGAGGCGATCACGAATGTCGCGCACAAAGCCGTGACTAACGCCGCTGAACTGCGTATTTAGCGCACGGGCTTGCTTCGTGCCGTTTCCTTCCGTTAGCTTGGACATGTGTCCAGCGACGCACTGGTGACCATCTCATCCGACGGCGACCGCCAGACCGGTCAGCCGGCGCGCAACCGTCGCCAGGAGGAGACCTTCCGCAAGGTGCTGGCGGCGGGCATCGAAACCCTGCGGGAGAAGTCATACGCCGACCTGACGGTCCGGGCGGTCGCCGCACGCGCCAAGGTAGCCCCGGCCACCGCGTACACCTACTTCTCGTCAAAGAACCACCTGATCGCCGAGGTCTACCTGGACTTGGTGCATCAGGTCCCGTTCTTCACAGACGTCAACGACCCGATGCCGGTCCGGGTGGACAAGGTGCTGCGTCACCTGGCGCTGGTGGTCGCCGACGAGCCCGAGGTCGGCGCCGCGTGCACGACGGCACTGCTCGGCGGAGGCACCGACCCCGCGGTGGGTGCGGTGCGCGACCGCATCGGCGCCGAGATCCACCGCCGCATCGCGACCGCGATCGGACCAGGAGCCGACCCGAACACGGTGGCCGCGCTGGAGATGACGTTTTTCGGCGCGTTGGTACAGGCCGCCAGTGGTCAGTTCACCTATCACCAGATTGCCGACCGATTGGCCTATGTAGTGAGCCTGATCCTGCCCGGGAAGACAAGCCAGGAGACAAGAACTTAAATGACCGTCCATGTGGGCGACCACGAGCTGGTCCTCGATCCTTACGACTACGACTTCCACGAAGATCCGTACCCTTACTACAAGCGGCTACGCGACGAGGCCCCGCTGTATCGCAATGATGAGCTGAAGTTCTGGGCGCTGTCGCGGCACCAAGACGTGCTGCAGGGATTCCGCAACAGCACAACGCTTTCCAACAAGTACGGGGTTTCGCTGGACCCTGCATCGCGAGGCCCGCACGCGAGCAAGACCATGTCCTTCCTGGCGATGGACGACCCTGGCCACCTGCGTCTGCGGACGCTGGTCTCAAAGGGCTTCACCCCCAGGCGGATTCGCGAACTCGAACCCCGTGTCACCGAGATCGCCCGACAGCACCTCGACACCATGCTGGATAAGGCCTCGCACGGCACCGTCGACTACGTCGACGAGTTCGCCGGCAAACTCCCCATGGACGTCATCTCGGAGTTGATGGGGGTACCCGAGCCCGATCGCGATCAAGTGCGGGCCTGGGCCGACGGGGTGATGCACCGCGAGGAGGGCGTCACCGACGTGCCGCCCGAGGCGGTTGAGGCCTCCCTCAACCTGATCGTCTACTACCAGGGCATGGTGGCCGAGCGACGTAAGAGCCCGACCGACGATCTGACCTCGGCGCTGCTGGAAGCCGAGATCGACGGCGACCGGCTCACCGACGACGAAGTGCTCGGCTTCATGTTCCTGATGGTGATCGCCGGTAACGAGACCACCACCAAACTGCTTGCCAACGCTGCCTTTTGGGGTCACCGCAACCCGGATCAGCTGACACCGATCTACGAGGATCTGTCGCAGGTGCCGCTATGGGTGGAGGAGACCCTGCGCTACGACACCTCGAGCCAGATCCTGGCGCGCACCGTCTCGGGCGAGCTCACCCTCTACGACACCACCATTCCCGACGGGGATGTACTGCTGCTGTTGCCCGGGTCCGGGCACCGCGACGAGCGCGTCTTCGACCGCCCCGACGACTACCTGATCGGCCGCGAAATCGGGGCCAAACTACTGAGTTTCGGCAGCGGCGCACACTTCTGCCTGGGTGCGCATCTGGCGCGGATGGAAGCGCGGGTTGCGCTCGCCGAGTTGTTCAAGCGAATCCGCAGGTACGAGGTGGACGAGGCCAACGCCGTCCGCGTCCACTCGAGCAATGTCCGCGGATTCGCTCACCTACCAATGACCTTGGAGGTCCGCTGAATGCCCCGCTTTGATCCCCTGCCCGAACGCAGGCCCGCCATCGTGGCCGGCGCTTCCTCCGGCATCGGAGAAGCGACCGCCATCGAGCTCGCGGCGCATGGTTTCCCGGTCGCGCTGGGCGCCCGCCGGGTGGAGAAGCTCAACGACATCGTCGGCAAGATCAACGCCGACGGCGGCGAGGCGGTCGGATTCCACCTGGACGTCACCGACCCGAACTCGGTGAAATCCTTTGTCGCACAATCGACCGAGGCGCTCGGTGACGTCGAGGTGCTGGTGGCCGGCGCCGGCGACACCTATTTCGGCAAGCTCGCCGAGATCACCACCGACGAGTTCGAGTCGCAGTTGCAGATCCATCTCGTCGGCGCCAACCGGCTGGCCACCGCGGTGCTACCCGGCATGCTCGAGCGGCAGCGCGGCGACCTGATCTTCGTCGGATCCGACGTGGCCCTGCGCCAGCGGCCGCACATGGGCGCCTACGGCGCGGCCAAGGCCGCGCTCGTCGCGATGGTCACCAACCTGCAGATGGAGCTCGAGGGCACCGGCGTGCGGGCCTCGATCGTGCATCCCGGCCCGACGAAGACATCGATGGGCTGGAGCCTGCCCGCCGAGAAGATCGGCCCCGCGCTCGAGGACTGGGCGAAGTGGGGCCAGGCTCGACACGACTATTTCCTGCGTGCGGCGGATTTGGGACGTGCCATCACGTTCGTCGCCGAGACACCGCGCGGTGGCTTCATCGCGAACATGGAGCTTCAGCCCGAAGCGCCGTTAGCCGCGGCGAAAGAACGCCAGCAACTCAAAGTCGACGAGAAAGCGTTGAATTCATGACCACAGCGATCGTGCCGCGCGTTTCGGGCGGCGAAGAAGAACACGGTCACCTCGAGGAATTCCGGACCGACCCGATTGCCTTGATGCAGCGGGTCCGCGACGAATGCGGCGACGTCGGCTGGTTTCAGCTGGCGGGCAAGCACGTCATTCTGCTCTCCGGCGCGGGCGCCAACGAGTTCTTCTTCCGTTCGGCCGACGATGATCTCGACCAGGCCGCGGCGTATCCGTTCATGGCGCCGATCTTCGGCAAGGGCGTGGTCTTCGACGCCAGCCCCGAGCGGCGTGCCGAGATGCTGCACAACACCGCACTACGCGGCGAGCACATGAAGGGGCACGCCTCCACCATCGAGGATCAGGTACGGGGGATGATCGCCGACTGGGGCGACGAGGGCGAGATCGACCTGCTGGACTTCTTCGCCGAGCTCACCATCTACACCTCGACGGCCTGCCTGATCGGAGTCAAGTTCCGCAATCAGTTGGACTCCCGGTTCGCGCACTACTACCACGAATTGGAGCGCGGCACCGACCCGCTGTGCTATGTGGACCCCTACCTGCCGATCGAGAGCTTCCAGCGGCGTGACCAGGCCCGCAAAGATCTGGTGGCACTCGTACAGGAGATCATGAACCAGCGGGCCGTCAACCCGCCCAAGGACAAGAGCGACCGCGACATGCTCGACGTGCTGGTGTCGATCAAGGACGACGAGGGCAATCTGCGGTTCTCCGCCGACGAGGTCACCGGGATGTTCATCTCCCTGATGTTCGCCGGGCACCACACCAGTTCCGGCACCTCGGCCTGGACGCTGATCGAGCTGATCCGCCATCCCGACGCCTACGCCGAGGTGCTCACCGAACTCGAGGAGCTCTACGCCGACGGCCAGGAGGTGAGTTTCCATGCGTTGCGCCAGATTCCGAAGCTTGACAACGTGGTCAAGGAAACGTTGCGCCTGCACCCACCGTTGATCATCCTGATGCGGGTGGCGAAGGGCGAGTTCGAAGTCGAGGGTTTTCCGATCCACGACGGTGACTATGTCGCCGCGTCCCCGGCGATCTCCAACCGGATTCCGGAGGACTTTCCCGACCCGAACACGTTCAACCCCGATCGCTACAACAAACCCGAGCAGGCAGACGTCGCCAACCGGTGGACCTGGATTCCGTTCGGCGCCGGCCGGCATCGCTGTGTCGGGGCGGCCTTCGCGCAGATGCAGATCAAAGCGATCTTCTCGGTTCTGTTGCGCGAGTATGAGTTCGAGATGGCGCAGCCAGCCGACAGTTATCACAACGACCACTCCAAGATGGTCGTCCAGCTGGCCAGGCCGGCTAAGGCGCGTTACCGTAAGCGCCGGAAGTAGCTCCTCCCATGGGATTTCGAATCGAAGCGGATCTGGATTTGTGTCAGGGCCACGCCATGTGCGAACTGGAGGCACCCGACTACTTCAGGGTGCCCAAGCGGGGCAAGGTCGAGATCGTCGACCCCGAACCGCCCGAAGACGCCCGCGACGAGGTCGAACTGGCGGTCCAAATGTGTCCAACCCAAGCACTATTCATCAAAGAGAAAGAAGACTGACAGTGTCGTCACACTCCCGCGAGGAACTCGAAGCATGGGTCGACCGCTGGCTACAGGCCAACAAGGATTGCGAAAAGGCCGGTGACTGGCGGCCGTTGGCGGACTTCTACACCGAAGGCGCCACCTATGGCTGGAACATCGGCCCCAAGGAAGATGTGATGTGCGTCGGCATAGACGAGATCCGCGACGTCGCCCTGGGCCTGGAGATGGAGGGCCTGGAGAACTGGGTGTACGAGTACCAAAAGGTGCTCATCGACGAGAAGCAGGGCGAGATCGTCGGCTTCTGGAAGCAGATCGTCAACAAGACCGACGGCACCCAGGACGAGATCTACGGCATCGGCGGCAGCTGGTTCCGCCTCGACAGCGACCAGCTCATCGAGTGGCAGCGCGACTTCTTCGACTTCGGTCACGTCGCGTACATGTTCGGCAAGCTCATCGAGTCCGGGGACCTGAGCGACGGCATGCAGAAGCGCATCGAGCGCAGCATCGCCGGCGAAAAGCTGGCCGGCTACTACCCGCTTGGCGAGGCGCCCGTCCCGATTTGGTGAGCGCTGGTACCAACCAAGCATTTGATTCGTTGCACGCGCTATGCTGACGCGACAAGGGTGCCTGTGGCACTCGTCACTTAGCTGGCCGGCGTGAACGGGCCGGTCAGCTCTGATCAATTCAAAGGCGAAATGGGGTCAGGACCATCGTGAAGACAAAAGGCGCACTGATCTGGGAGTTCAACCAGCCCTGGTCTATCGAGGAAATCGAGATCGGCGACCCGCAAGCCCATGAGGTCAAGATCCAGATGGAAGCGGCGGGCATGTGCCACTCCGACCATCACCTGGTCACCGGCGGCATCCCGATGGCCGGCTTCCCGGTGCTCGGCGGCCACGAGGGCGCAGGCATCGTCACCGAGGTCGGTCCGGGCGTGGAAGACATCGCGCCCGGTGACCACGTGGTGCTGTCCTTCATCCCATCGTGTGGGCAGTGTCCGACCTGTCAGGCGGGCATGCGCAACCTGTGCGACCTGGGCGCCGGCCTGCTGGGCGGCGCCGCGGTGTCCGACGGCACCTTCCGTATCCAGGCCCGCGGCCAGAACGTGTTCCCTATGACGCTGTTGGGCACGTTCTCCCCCTACATGGTCGTGCACCGCAGCTCGGTGGTGAAGATCGATCCGTCCGTCCCCTTCGAGGTCGCCGCGCTGGTCGGCTGCGGCGTCACCACCGGGTACGGGTCGTCGGTCCGCACCGCTGACATCCGCCCGGGCCAGGACGTCGCCATCGTCGGCGTCGGCGGGGTCGGCATGGCGGCACTGCAGGGAGCCGTCAACGCGGGGGCCCGCTACATCTTCGCGATCGACCCGGTCGAGTGGAAGCGTGACCAGGCGCTCAAGTTCGGGGCCACCCACGTCTACCCCGACATCATGGCCGCGATGGCGGGCATGGCCGAGGTCACCTACGGCCTGATGGCCCACAAGGTCGTGGTCACTGTCGGTGAGCTGCAGGGCGCCGACATCGACAACTACCTGAACATCACCCAGAAGGGCGGCACCTGCGTGCTGACCGCGATCGGCAGCCTGCTGGACACCAACGTCAACCTGAACCTGGCGATGCTGACCCTCATGCAGAAGAACCTGCAGGGCACCATCTTCGGTGGTGGCAACCCGCAGTACGACATCCCGCAGCTGCTGTCGATGTACAAGGCCGGCAAGCTCAACCTGGACGACATGATCACCCGCCAGTACAAGCTGGAGCAGATCAACGACGGCTACCAGGACATGCTGGACGGCAAGAACATTCGCGGCGTCATCCGTTTCACAGACGCCGACCGGTAAGGGTCGACATGACCCAGACCGAATCCCAGGCATCGCCGGCACTGGCCGCATCGCAGGCCTCGTGGCGGTGCGTCCAGGCCCATGACCGGGAGGGCTGGCTGGCGCTGATGGCCGATGACGTCGTCGTCGAGGACCCGATCGGCAAGTCCGTCACCAATCCGGACGGCTCCGGGGTCCACGGAAGGGACGGCGTCGCAACCTTTTACGACACCAACATCGCGGCCAATCGACTGAGCATCACCTGCGAGGAGACCTTCCCATCGAGCTCGCCGGACGAGGTCGCCCACATTCTGGTGCTCAACAGCAGGTTCGAAGGCGGCGTCACCAGCTCGGTGCGCGGCGTGTTCACCTACAAGGTCAACGACGCCGGGCTGATCACCAACATGCGTGGGTACTGGAACCTCGACATGATGAAGTTCGGCCAAGAGGAGCAGAGCGCGGACTGACGAGGGGCCGCCTGAACGCCCCACCTATGCTGGGGCCATGGCGTCGATCTTCACCAAGATCATCAACCGTGAACTGCCCGGCCGCTTCGTCTACGAGGACGACGACGTCGTCGCGTTCCTCACGATCGAGCCGATGACGCAGGGGCACACGCTCGTCGTGCCGCGCGCCGAGATCGACAACTGGCAAGACGTCGACGGCCCGGCCTTCGCCCGCGTCATGGAAGTGGGCCAGTTGATCGGCAAGGCGGTGTGCAAGGCCTTCCGCACCGAGCGGTCCGGCCTGATCATTGCCGGGCTCGAGGTGCCGCATCTGCACGTGCACGTCTTTCCCACCCGCAGCCTGAGCGACTTCGGCTTCGCCAACGTCGACCGCAACCCGTCGGCGCAGTCGCTGGACGAGGCCCAGGCCAAGATCAAGGCGGCGCTGGCTCAGTTGGCGTGAATCGCCTCGTGTGTGGGCACGTCGCTGATGCGCGGCAGCGTTACCCGGAACCGGCAGCCCTCGCCGGGCGCGGTGGTGACGCTCACCGCGCCGCCATGCGCGCGCACCAATGACTCGACGATGGATAGCCCCAGGCCGGTGCCGCCGCTGGCTCGTGCCCGCGACGCGTCGGTCCGATAGAACCGCTCGAAGACGCGCGACGCGTCCTCCTCGGTCATGCCGGGTCCTTCGTCCGCCACCTCGAGCACCGCGTCGGCCCCGTCGGTGCCGACCCGTACGGTGACGTCGGCGCTTACCGGGGTGTGCTGCACGGCGTTGGCGACGAGGTTGCTCAGCACCTGGCGGAGCCGCGTTTCGTCACCCAGCACCTCGGGTGTGCCGGGACCGTCGAGGACCTCCATGGTGATCGTGCGGCCGGAATCCATCGCCTGTCCGTCATGCACGGCATCGCTGGCCAGCGCCAGCAGATCCACCCGGTGGTATTCGAGCGGGCGTTGCACATCGAGGCGGGCCAGCAGCAGCAGGTCTTCCACCAGCAGGCCCATCCGGGAGGCCTCGCTTTCGATCCGCGACAACAGCATCGCGACGTCGCGGGTGGCGCCCTGGCGATACAGCTCGGCGAAACCGCGGATGGTCGTCAGCGGGGTGCGCAGTTCGTGGCTGGCATCGGTGATGAACCGCCGCATCCGGTCCTCGGAACTACGGGCCCGCTCGGCGGAGGACTCCGAGGATGCCAGCGCTTCCTGGATCTGCGCGAGCATGCCGTTGAGCGCCTGGGACAGCCTGCCCACCTCGGTGCGCGGATCTCGTTCTGGCACACGGCGATCCAGCTGACCCGAAGCGATGGCCGCGGCTGTCTGCTCGACCTCTACCAGCGGCCGCAGGCTGCGCTGCACCACCGCAAAGCCGGCGATTCCGACCACGGCCAGCACCGCCGCCCCGATGCCCATCTGCAGCCAGACCAGCGAGCGGAGCGTGTGCTGAACGTCGGACAGGTCGATCGCGACCGTGGTCAGTCCGTGCGGACCGTGCACCGACACGGCCCGCCACTGAATGTCGGAGCCGTTCACCGAGGGAAGTGTGGTCGGGTTGGGGCCCACGTCGTTGTCGGACGGTAGCGCCGGTGCGGCGCTGCGGTCGTTGATGGCGGTGAACGGGGTGCCGTCGATACTGACGCCGCGCACGTAGAACTTCGATGGCGGCCGGCCCGGGTCGGGATCCTCGAAGGGCGGCGACGGCGGGGCCTGAGCCCAGCCCCTGGACGCTTCGAGCAGAGCGGAGTCGATGCGACTGACCAGGCGGTGCCGCAGCATCGACGTCACCGCGATGCCGGAGACGGCGAGGCCGCAGGCGACCAGGGCCAGGGTCGCGGTGACGAGCCCTATCCGGAGGGGCAAACCGCGTTGGGGCTTGTTGACCATCTACCTACTTCTTCGCTACCGCTGCTGCCTGCGGGACGGTTCAGCGCGGTTCCCGCAACACATATCCCACTCCGCGCAGGGTGTGCAGCAGCCGTTTTTCCCCGGTATCGATCTTGCGACGCAGGTACGACACGTAGGACTCGACGACATTGACGTCACCTCCGAAGTCGTAGCGCCAGACATGGTCGAGGATCTTCGGTTTGCTCAACACTGTGCCGGCGTTGATCACAAAGTAACGCAGCAGCGTGAATTCTGTCGGGGACAGCGATACTGGCTGACCAGACTTCCACACTTCATGCGTTTCCTCGTCGAGCTCGATGTCGGCGAAAGTGAGGCGCGCGGAGCGCGGTTCGGCGCCGCCCTTGCCGGTGCGGCGAAGGATGACCCGCAACCGGGCGACGACCTCTTCGAGGCTGAACGGCTTCGTCACGTAATCGTCGCCGCCCAGCGTCAGGCCGGCGATCTTGTCCTGCAAGGAATCCCGGGCGGTGAGGAACAGTGCGGGGGCGTCGATGCCGTCGGCGCGCAGCCGTCGCAGCACTCCGAAGCCGTCCATGCCCGGCATCATCACGTCGAGAATCACCGCGTCGGGACGTGACTCGCGCGCCCGATCCAAGGCTTGGGCGCCGTTGGTTGCCGTGTAGACCTCGAACCCCTGGAATTTCAGGCTCACCGAGAGCAGCTCGACGATGTTGGCTTCGTCGTCGACCACGAGGACGCGAGCCTCGGGTTTCGCGTCACTGGGAGTTGCCGATGTCATCAGTTGCTCATGTCCCTTACTAAAAGGCTGCTATGTGATGGTTGTGTAGTTCCTGCAAGATTAGTGCCGACACACTGATAGTAGTCTGCTAGGAATCATCGCAATCCCTTGGAATGTAAAGCCGTTGCCCGACAATGCGTGGCGAATAGACTCTTGGAATGAATCTCGCCAAAAGCGTCATGTCGGCTGCGACCGCGCCCGCGCGGATGGGGCTGGCCGCTGCGGACGCAAGTTTGAGCGTCGCGAGCGCGGCCGTCGGCGTGGCGAAGCGGGCTCTCGGTGAGGGCGGGGCCGCCGGCACCAACGCGATGACGTCCATGCTGGGGATCGACGACGCGATCCTTCGGGCGAATCGCCTGGCCAGGCTGCTTGACGACGACGCCCCGCTGGGCCGGGCGGTGGCCCCGGACGGCCCGATCGATCGCATGCTGCGCCCGGGCGGCGTGGTCGACCTGCTGACGTCGGAGGGTGGCCTGCTCGACCGGCTGACCGCCGAGGGTGGGGCCTTGCAACGTACGCTGCAGCCCGGCGGGCTGGCCGATCAGCTGGTCGCCGAAGACGGTCTGATCGAGCGGCTGCTGGCCGAGGACGGCCTGGCCGACCGGTTGCTGGCCGAAGGTGGGCTGGTCGACAAGCTGACGGCGAAGCACGGACCGCTGGACCAACTCGCCGACGTGGCCGACACCCTGGCCCGACTGACGCCCGGGATGGAGGCCCTCGAGCCCGCCATCGCCACCCTGCAGGACGCCGTCATCGCGCTGACCATGGTGGTCAACCCGCTGAGCAACATCGCCGACCGCATTCCGCTGCCGGGACGACGGCGTCCCTCGTCACGTGCGGTGCGCTCAGCGCGCGTCATCGACACCGACGGGTGACCGATTAGGCTGGGTCCGGTTTCACCCGCCTCCTTAGCTCAGTGGTAGAGCACTCGCCTTGTAAGCGAGCGGTCGTCAGTTCAATCCTGACAGGGGGCTCTGCGCCAAAATCCCTATCTAGCTGGGCAAACAAGTTCGGCCGTCGTCCGCAAGGGTGTTCGAATCCTGCTCGATGTCACGTCGATGTCACAACCTTCTGCAAGGTCGCTGCCGCCAGCTTCAGCGCGTCGTCCTGGGCGTGAACGTAGGTGCGCATCGTGAAAGCCGGGTCGGCGTGCCGAACCACGCAGAGATCACCGCGATCGGCACGCCCTCGGCCTGCATTAGCATGCGCAGCTATGCCCGGCGTGATGCAGCCGAATCTTCCGAACCTTGGCTGGGAGACCATACGGATCTGTGATAGTGTCTAGTAGTCCAGCCTACTTTCCGATGACGGTGCTTTAGGGGTCTGATGTCAAATCTTAAAGTGCGGCGCGTCCGATTCGACCTTGCCGGAGACGACATCCCCTTTAACTGGCATCCCGAACGACCGGCGTTCGCGATGCAGTGCAACACCATCTCCTTTTTCGCGCCCGGTTTCGAGAAGTTCGTGGTCGATGCGACCCGCGAGGCTATCCCATTGATGACCGACGCCCAATCGATCGAAGAGGCCAACCTGTATCTGCGCCAGGAGGCCCAGCATTCGTCGGCTCACGTGCGGCACATTAATGCGTTGTGCCGGCGCTGGCCAGGGCTACAGGAGACAATGGATCAGGTCATCGCTTCCTACGATCACCTCACGGCCACCAAGCCTCTGGACTGGCGGCTCGCATACACGGCAGTCATCGAAAACACCTTCACGCCCTACTTCAAGGTGTTCCTCGATCACGACGACAAGTTGTTCGAACCCGGTGACGAGCGGGTCGCTTCGCTGTTCATGTGGCATTTCGTCGAAGAGATCGAACACCGCAGCTCGGCGCTGATCGTCTATAACGCTGTGCGTAACGATTACTGGTATCGGTTCAAGACGATGGCGGGCGTGATCAAGCACATGAGTGAGATTCTGTCCATCATTTCCACCGG
This sequence comes from Mycobacterium sp. 94-17, assembly GCF_035617725.1. Taxonomy (NCBI): domain Bacteria; kingdom Bacillati; phylum Actinomycetota; class Actinomycetes; order Mycobacteriales; family Mycobacteriaceae; genus Mycobacterium; species Mycobacterium sp. 94-17. Next base: position 289,344 of record NZ_JAPIYN010000001.1, on the reverse strand, counting down.
ATTCCAGAAGCATGTTCCACCCGAGGACGGCGGCGATCTGGGTCGACTGATCCCAAAAGGCATGTCGCCCAAGGCAATGCGAGCTTCTATGAAAGCCGCAAAGGAGCTGCACCGACCCGACCAGGCCACGTACGCCGGTGTGCCGCACCGCGAAATGGCAGCCATGCTCATGGGCCTGGTGCGCTCCCAGGCTCCTGGCCACAATCCGGATTTTGAGACCTTACCCGCTTTGGCCGGCCGCTGGTTCCGCCGCTACGAGGAGGAACCTCGCAGCGCCGCACGCTGGTACACCGTGGGCACTAAGACTGCCTGACCGAGCGCGGAATGCCTGACCGAGCCTGCCCGATTTGCGGCATCCATACGCCGCGTCGTGTGCTGACCTCGGCCCAGATGCCCGCAAGCACCCGGACCCTTACGCGGATATGTGTTCGACGCTCGCTCGGTTCGGCAATTTGGAGTGAACCGCGCGCCGTCGTGCGCCGACGACTATCGGTGAGAGCGCGAAGCCGCTGGTGACAACCAGTCCCAGCGTCTGCACTAGCAGGTACGACGTGATACCGCCCTCGTGGACGACGTTGCCGATCACGAAGGTACCGAAGCTCACGACGTAAAGGCCCACAACGAGCGCAGTTACAGGTTCGACGCGATCGTTAACCCGCGCCGAGCGAAGCGCTGTCACCGCGATGGCGCAATACGTCGCAACCAACAGGGCAGCCAACGGCCACTGCGGTCCCTTAAGCGCAGAGACGACTGTCAGAGGCGACATCAAGATAGGTCCGCCGACCAGGACGGCCAGCGCCGCGAGGGGCGGAAAGGCTCCCAAAGCTTTGGCTGTCGACCAGCGCGCCGGCGCAGTCGCCGTGCCATCGATGCGCGGCAAGGCCCATAACGCGACATAGATGAAGAGTGCATCCCAAAGCCCCTGCCAGCACATGTCGACCAGGGGCCAGCCGACCCAGTACTGGAAATATGTGAAGTTCGGGTCCCACGTCCACCACACGACATGGCGTAGGTTGCCTTCGATGATGTATGGCGCGTCGAGGGCGATCATGAACAGACCACCCGTGGCTGCCGCCTGCCACCGCTTTTTAATGCCCAGCGCCTCAACGACTTTGAAGCCGGTGAATAGGAAGACCGGGTAGAAGATCGTGACGTAGAACGGCATCATCGTGGTCCCCTTCCACAACGGGATGGCCGTCCAGTTGAGCATCACCAGGAAATCTCCCTGCACGTACATGTTCAATGTCGCCATGCCAGCCAGCTCCAAGATGAGGCCATAGACGAACGCCGCGATCAGCACTGCTGCATAAATCCGCCGGCCCCGCCGGAACTGCACGACGGTGTGAACGACCGCCGCCACGAACATCGTCAGCATCAGCAGATCGAACACGTTCGTCTGCCAAGGAATTTCCGCTGGATTGTTCAAGACGATCAGGCTCATCTTTCACCCCGCCCGTTGATTAGGAGCGCCAGCGTGGGCCAGCAGTCGATGGCTGGACATTATTTTGGTAATGTATGCTCGGGTCGTACGATCTGTCAACGACAGTGCACGACATCAGAGCGTCCCTGGACACCGTCAGAGCCTCCGTGGCGCCGTCGGCCGGCGTCGATCGTCTGGCGGCTTGGACTGACTGGTGTCGGGGACGGGAGCTCATGGCATCCAACACGCCCGCAGCTCATCAGCGAACGGTGGCGCGATGACCGACGTGGCGGAGAAACTCGAATTCACGCTTTCGCATGTCCGGATGGGCGCGCTGGCGTGGGGCCCGTCCGATGGACGACTTGCGTTGTGCGTGCACGGCTTCCCCGACAGCGCCGACAGCTGGCGCCCGGTTGCGACCATCCTGGCCGATCAGGGCTACCGCGTGGTTGCGCCCTACACCAGGGGCTACGCACCGACGTCGCTGCCCGACGACGGCAGCCATCACATCGGCGCGCTGATGACCGACCTCGTCGAATTACACCGGGAACTCGGTGCTCCGCACGACGCTGTACTAATCGGTCACGACTGGGGCGCATGGACCTGCAATGCCCTCGCCGCATGGCCGGAATCGCCTTTCGCCGAGCACATCTCGATGGCATTACCACCGGTGCAAGCGATCGATGTCTCAGAGTACGGGCTTGCGCGAACGCTGAAGATGTCGGCCATCCAGCTCCGAATGAGTTGGTATATCTTGTTTTTCCAATTGCCGGTGCGACCGCACCGCACCTTGGGCAGGGTGATCCCGCGGTTGTGGCGCGACTGGTCGCCGTGTGACTCGGACACCGGCCAGGGCGCCGCCCATGCGCTGACGGCGCTGCCCAACGACGCCCACCGCAAGGCGGCAGTCCGCTACTACCGGGATATGTTTCGTTTCACCCCGCCGCCGGCGCATTACGCGGACCTGCACCGCTACCGCTTCGAGTTGCCGTGTCACCCGATGTTGCTTCTGCATGGCGCCGTCGACGGCGCCATGCAGGTCGGCTACACCGAAAAGCTGCTGGACTCCTTGCCGGCAGGAAGCCGCACTCAAACCATCCCGGGGGCGGGCCACTTCCTGCAGGTAGATCGGCCGGGCCCGGTCGCCGAAGCCATCCTGGACTATCTGGCCTCCCGACCCGATCCCGCAACCCAGGGTCAGCAGTGACTCCCCTATGCGCAGCACTACGGAGTGCAACAGATTTCACGGCTGGCGTGAACGCCAACCGGCTGCCCTCTATTCGCGGATCCTGAGCACGTGTTGTTCGCCAAAGGGCATGGCATCCTGAACGATTTCGTGCTGCTGATGGATCTGCCGGCGAGGCTCGACCTCACGCCGGCAACCGTGACGGCCCTCTGTGACCGCCGCCGCGGTCTGGGCGCCGACGGCGTGCTGCGGGTGACGGTCGCGGGTTCCGCTCGTGAGGCAGGGCTCTTCGATCAACTGCCGCAGGGCATTACCCTCGACGACTGGTTCATGGATTACCGCAACGCGGACGGATCGATCGCCCAGATGTGCGGCAACGGCGTCGGCGTGTTCGCGCATTACCTCTGGGCGGCCGGGTTGGAGCGTCGCAGGGAGTTCGTGATCGGATCTCTCGCGGGTGGACGCCCCGTCGAACTACACTCCGCCGACTCGACCACGGCGGACGTAACGGTCGAGATGGGTAGGACCACTCAACGCGGCACCGGAGAGGCGAAGGTGGGCGGGCGGCGCTTCGCGGGCCTGACGATCGACGTGGGCGGCTCGCATCTCGCCTGTGTCGACCCCGACCTGACGCTCGACGAGCTGGCCGCGCTCGACTTGCCGGCGCCAGGCACCGTCGACCACTCGCGGCTCCCCCCAGGCCTCAACGTCGAAGTGCTGACGGCACCGGTAGATCGATCGGTGTCAATGCGCTTCGTTGAACGTGACATCGGCGAGACCCGGTCGTGCGCTACCGGGGCGGTTGCGGCAGCCGTTGCGGCGCTGGCGTTCTCCGGTTCGCACGCGGGCGCGGTCGAAGTTCGCGTGCCGGGCGGACAAGTCAGGGTGACGGTCGCCGATGAGACCAGTTATCTGCGCGGACGGTCGGTCCTGGTGGCCACTGGTGAGTTATCTGAAAAATGGTGGCGCGATCAATAGCGCCGAACGGGCTGCGCAGCCGCCGCAGCCGATCCTGCCGGCAGCATCGGTGTCGAACAGGACCGGCTGAACACCATCGATTCTTCGATGCGGTCGAATCGGAAGTCCACAAGATCGTCCAGGATGCATTGGCATATCCGATACACCACGCGAGGTTAGGCACATCGCTGAGTAGGAGCTCGTGTAGGCCCAGCGCTCGTTCGGCTTGACCTCCACCCGTCCTTCACCACCCGCACCGGATGCTCGTGCTCGTAGCGGCTCACCGCGGCAGATTTCGATGTGCGGCTACCGGTTCAATTGGCACCGCACCAGCAGCGCATAGACCGTTGCGGCCATTATCGACAGTCGCGAGGCAAATAGCCAACGGTCAGAGCATCCACACTTACCCAACCAACTTTGCCAGTCCAGCACACCTAGGACGTCCATCACGACGTCGTCAGGGGTCTGCGCCGGGACAATGCCGGTTCTTGCCGCCGCTATGCCCGGTCAGGGCGGTCGTACGGTTGAGGCGCACCCGGCGTACGAATCGCGTGAGCCGATTATCGGTACATCCTCTGATAGAGCTGGATTACTTCGTCGATGTCGGGTATTCGCGGGTTGTTTCCCGGTGATCCAGAGGCGAGGGCCTGCTGGGCCATGACATCAAGGCGAGTGTTCCAGTCTTTTTCGTTGATGCCGTACTCAGCCGGCGAGGGCACCGCGACGTCATCGCATAGGGCATCCAGCTCGTCAACCAGCGCCGCCGCAGCGACCACGTCGCTTGTCGCATCGTCGGCCAATCCCATCGCCCGCGCACAGTCCGCGTAGCGCCCGGGGGCGGCTTCGGCGGAATAACGCGTGACGACGGGAAGCAGCATCGCGTTTGAAAGCCCGTGAGCCACGTGGAAATGTCCCCCGATGGGTCGGCTCATCCCATGGACCAGCGCCACGCTCGCATTGGAAAAGGCTATCCCCGCCTGCATGGATGCCAGCATCATCGCTTCTCGTGCGACTCGGTCCTGGCCATCGACGTACGCACGCCTTAAGTTCACGGCGATGCTACGCATCGCCGTGAGTGCAAATCCATCACTGAACGGGTTGGCGCGACGGCTCACGTATGCCTCGATGGCGTGTGTCAGCGCGTCGACACCGGCGTCAGCCGTCAGGCGCGCCGGCATCGTGACGGTGAGTTCAAAATCAATCACGGCAGCCAGAGGAAGGAACGACACGCCCGCGCAGAGCATCTTCTCGTGCGTCTCGTCATCGGTGATGATCGTGAATTGAGTTGCCTCTGAACCACTCCCAGCGGTCGTGGGAACCGCAACGATCGGCAGAGCCGGCCCGCTGTAAAAGCTGGGCGCCTTGAAAGAGGCGATGCCGCGCTCTGAGGTCGCCAACACAGCCAATGCCTTGGCCGTGTCTATCGGACTACCACCGCCGAAACCGATCACCGCGTCGGCCTTGTGGCGTCGAACAGCCTCGACTCCGGGGATCAGAGATGACGACGTGGGATCCGGCACCGTGTCCGAGAAGACTGCTGGATCACAACCAGCGGCACGCAGGATAGTCGCCAGCCGATCGGTCTGCCCAGCACCGTTGAGGTAGCTGTCGGTGACCAGCACCGGCCTCCGAATTCCCAACTGTGAGCTGAGCGTTCCCAGTTCCTCGATGGCACCGGCGCCAATCTTGTTGTGCCGAGGCAGCGTCACATTGCAATACATCGCGTCATCGTTTCGGGGAGGATAAGGTTGATGCCACCATGCGCGGGGTCAGGCCGGAACGGGCTGCGCCGCGTCGACGTCATTGGCAAACATCGCGTTGTCATTCCGATGGCAGATCGCCCAGCACCGTTCGCCCGCCCCCGTGCCGCGCATCAGCGTCTTCCGGTCGTGGTGGATTCCAGCAGAGCTTGTTGTCGCACCAAGGCCAGGTGGTGCAGCATCGGCTCGTTACGTCCGAACACCACCTCGGGAACGCCCGCTTCGAGGCCACGCTGGCAGGCCTCGGCCATCGGGAAGTCCTGATTGGCCAACACGTTACATACCCCATCCATCAGGATGCTGTACCACTCACGCTCCTGGTCGGTGGTGATCGGCGTCGGCGCTCCGTACGTCAGATGGACCACGCTGCTGCTGGGGGTGCGACCGGGATAGACGCGCAGCATCTGATACGACGCCGGCGCTTCGATCAGCACGCAACTGGGAAACAGGCCATACACCACCGTTCCGAAGTACTGGTCCGGCCACGCAGCTTCTGGTGTGTCGCGCATGTTTACCAGGTCGCGGAAAGGGAACGCCCAGCGATTGTGGCGACCGTAGATGTCATATACGGAGTTGTTGGAGGCGATCGGATCCAGCGTGTCAGCGTGCACGTAGGGAAAGTGGTAGCCCTCGAAGTTGACATCGACCGCCAGCTTCCAATTTGCCGCGATGTCGAATCGCCTGGAATTCGCGTGGTGCCGCGTGGAGAAGTCGTAGTGCCCCAACAGTTCTGCGATGTCACCGAGTGGATCGGACAAATCCACCTCATCGCTGAGAGCGACGATGACCAGTCCGGCCTGTTCGACGACTGACAGCGGTACTAGCCCTCGCCCGTCGAGCGCGCCGGCAAACATCCTGCGGGCCGGCGCACCCACCACTTTGCCATCGAGCCCGTAGGTCCAGCCGTGATAAGGACATGTGAATGTTCTCGTCGTCCCGCATTCGGCGGCTACCTGAGCACCACGATGAGCGCACCCGTTGATGAAGGCACGCAACTCGCCGTCGCGGCCACGGACCACCAACACCGGAGTACCCAGGACGTCCTTGGTGGTGAAGGAACCGGCGGTCGCAACCTCGCCGGACCAGGCGATGATGTGCGGAGTTCGGCGAAGCATCCCCACCTCGGCATCGAACCTGTCCTGATCGACATAGGTGGCGCGGGGCTCACGCCACACATCGTCGGCGACTTCCAATGAGTTGTTCTCGAACTGCTTGAGCGACCTGTGCGTAAGATCCAAAGATTCCTGGCGTGGCATGTCTATGACTCCCTAACTCTGACTCGACTCGATGTGCAAGCACCCGAGCCCAGCAGGTGACTAGACATCTAACGTCAGCCGTCTAGCGACGGTAGCACGGCGCGTGGTCGAGTTGTCAGGAAGCGACCGCGCGCTGACCAGTCATGCCACTGCGCCATCCACGCTTGGGAACTCGACAGTCCCGCCGGCGCAATGGCCCGATCATCGCGTCGCGTGGCGATCAGACCGTTCCACCGAAGCCGACGACAACTCGCTCATAGCCTACGTTGACAGGGTCATGGCTAGCGTCATACGCTTTTATAACTACGTATGGCCATTGGAGGATCCCGAATGCCGCGACGGGAAGCGACTGAGTTGACTCGGCGGGTGCTGGCCCACATGGCGCAGGACACGCTGGACGTGGAAAAGGACGTGTGGCGTGAGCCTGGGGCGTCCTTTGTTAGCCAGGACCGCCACGAAGCCGATCTGGCGATGTTACGGCGCAGCCCCCACGTGGTCGGGTGGGCCGGCGAAGTCGGGCAGCCCGGGGAATACATCGCCAAAGACCTGTTGGGTATGCCGATCGTAATCACTCGGGCCCGCGACGGGGTGCTGCGCGCGTTCTTCAACGCATGCGCGCACCGTGGAGCAGTCGTGGCCGAAGGTTGCGGTAAGACAAGGACATTCGTCTGCTCCTACCACGGCTGGACTTATGGTCTCGATGGTCGGCTCACTGGTGCGCCCGCACGTAAAATGTTCGACGGGGCTGACCTCGATTCGCGAGGCCTCAGGGAACTCCCGATCAGCGAGCGCTGCGGTCTGCTGACGGTGGGGCTGGCCGACGACGTCGACGTCGAGTCCCACTTGGAAGACGTCGAGAATACGTTCGCTGAGTACAACTTCGCTGAACGACGGCATTTCGAGACCCGCCGTTACGAAGTCGCGGCAAATTGGAAGCTCAACATCGACATCAACTTTGAGGGCTACCACATCAAGTATGCCCATCCGGAATCGCTGTTTCCGCTGGTCACCAACAACTCCGTGATCGACACCTTCGGTCGCCACTGCCGCTTTGCTTTTCCATTCCGCCAAATCACTGACTTTCAAGACCAACCGGAAGACAGCTGGCTTCCCGACTTCATGGGCATCTTGGTATGGCATTTGTTCCCCACCACCGTTCTCGTCGAGGTACCCGGCAGCGTGCAGATGATTCGCGTCTACCCCGGGCCAGAACCGGGCCGGTCGATTACGCACCTCAGCCAAGGGACACTGACGCCGATCACAACTGACGCCGATCGCGAGTGGTACACCAACCTGCTCAACGGCAACTGTGCCGTGCTCGTCGAAGAAGACTTTCCCCAGGCTGAATCATGTCAGATGGGTTTGCAGACGGGTCTGGATCATGTCGTGTTCGGCCGGAACGAACCGCTCCTTCAGCACATGGCCGCAGTCTGGCAAGGCGCTATCACTGAATTCGCGTAGCGCGTCCGGAAATCGGGCCGGATCGCCCATGCAGCGATCAGCCTCGGCGGCACTTGGAATCTTCTCAATCCGAAATTAATAACCGCGAATCATTTGGAAGGGTCGTATGATGACTGCTCAGAGCTTGGATGCCGTCATCGCGGGGGCGGGGTTTTCTGGCATCGCCGCGCCGATCGAGTTGAAGAAACTGGGTTACCAGAACTTCGTGATCGTCGAGCGTGAAGACGACATCGGTGGCACCTGGTGGGTGAATCGATACCCCGGCGCTGCGGTGGACATCTTTTCTACCACCTACCAGTACTGGTTTGAACCAAATCCGCGATGGAAGCGGCTGTACGCCGAGGGTCCCGAACTGCACGCCTACGCCAAGCAGGTCAGCGACAAATATGACGTCACCCGTCACGTCCGGCTCAACAGCGCCGTGGAAAGTGCGATCTGGGACGACGACGGAAACGTTTGGCGCGTGGCGCTGGCCGATGGCAGCACCCTGGTCGCTCGCATGCTGATCAACGCCACGGGATTTCTGTCTCAGCGGCATTTCCCCGACATCGAAGGCCTCGAGACTTTCGAGGGGGAAATCCTGCACACCACGTGGTGGGATCCCAGCACCGACCTCAGCGGCCAGCGCGTAGCGGTGATCGGCACCGGCGCGACCGCAGTCCAGTTACTGCCCCATGTCGCCGACGCCGCGCGCGCCCTGACGGTCTACCAGCGTACCCCGATCTGGGTGCTACCCAAGTATGACTTCGCCATACCCGAGCGGGTGCAGAATCTCTTCGCCTCGGTGCCGTTGTTTCATCGTTTCGTCAGCTTCCTGACGAACATGCTGTATCAGTTCGTACTGATGACCTCCGTGGTCAACCATCATCGCTTCAGCAAGCTCGCGAAGTTCGTCGAGTGGGAATGCCGTGCCTTGCTGTACCTTCAGGTGCGCGATCGGAAGCTCACCAAACCCAATGTGGCGCTGCAGACCGCCGGGATCGAGCGCATCGAACCCGACGGCATCGTCGCTCGTGACGGCACCCGCGCGCAGGTCGACACTTTAATCCTGGCAACGGGATTCAACGTCTACGACCACAACTTCCCGTCGTTCGAGACGATCGGCCGAAACGGCGTCAACCTCGGAAAGTGGTGGCGCGAAAACCGCTACGCCTCCTATCAAGCCCTCTCGATGCCGCACTTCCCGAACTACATCGGCATGACCAGCCCATTCGCATTTACCGGGCTGTCATTCTTCGACGGCATCCGCGGACAGGTCACCCACATCAACCGGTTGCTCACCGAGGTCCGCCGCAAGAACGCGAGCACCTTCGAAGTCTCCGAGGCAGCCACGCTCGTCTGGACAGAGCAGATGCGCACCAAGATGAACACTTCCGTGTTGTTCCACGGTGATTGCGCCACCGCAAACTCCTACTACTTCAACGACGACGGCGACGTCTGTTGGTTCCGCCCGCAATCGACTCGCCGCGCCACCAAGGACCAGGGCCGGTTTCCGCTCAGCGACTACCAAATCGCCTGACCCGCCCGTTCGCATTGTGATTTCCAGCCCGTCCCGCGCGTGCCGATTGCGCCGCTGTACGCATCATCGCCGAGGAATCGCCACACCGATCTCACGCGAACGGTCTCAGCACTGAAAAGTGTTGTTTCTTATGGTAATTGAAATGATAGGAACCGAAATGGAAAGCGACATCAAGGTCCGCCGCGTCCGATTCGATCTCGGTGACGACGACATACCCTTTCTCTGGCAGCCCGAACGGCCTGCTTTCAGCATCTACACCAACTACATGTCATTCATCGCCCCTGGGTTCGAGAACATGATCGTCGACGCCACCCGCGAGGCAATCCCGTTGATGACCGACCCGGCAGCGATCAAAGAAGCCAACCTGTTCCTCCGCCAGGAAGCTCAGCACTCCGCGGCACATATTCGGCACATCAACGCGCTATTGCGGCGTTACCCGGGGCTTCAGGAAACCCACGACGAAATGATGGCTTCGTACGCTAATCTCACGGCCACCAAACCGCTGATGTGGCGGTTGGCCTATACAGCGGCGTTGGAGAACACCTTCACGCCCTACTTCAAGGTCTATCTTGATCACCAAGAGAAGCTCTTCGCCCCTGGCGACGACCGCGTCGCGTCCTTATTCCTCTGGCACTTCTGCGAAGAGATTGAACACCGCAGTTCAGCGATGGTCGTCTACAACGCCGTCAACGGCAGCTTCCTGTACCGGCTCAAGGCCATCGGCAGCGTGGTCAAGCACATCGGTGAGACCACCGGCATTGTGTCGCGCGGATTCCAGAAACACATCCCGGCCGACGATGGCGGCCATTACGGCGCGCTGCTGTCTGAGGGATTCGGGATGCGCGGATTCAGTGGCGCTCGACGCGCGACCAAGCGGCTCGGTCTGACATCTCAGCAAGCGCCGTACGCCGGGGTGCCGCGCAGTGAGATCATCGCCATGTTAATCGGCTTGATCCGCTCGCAGGCACCGCACGCAAACCACAAAGACGCGAAGGTGCCGGAGTTCGCGTATCGGTGGTTCCACCGCTACGAAGAAGACCCGGCTGGCGCCGCACATTGGTACGGCTCGAATACGGCCTGAACCCGACACGGATGTTCCGGTGAATTGTACGGAGGCCAGCCCGCCTAGGCGCTGGACCAGTTCGTGTTGCGATCGAACGCCTCGATCACGCACTTGCGCGAAATCGCCTCCACGCGTCCGAACAAATCGCCGGCGTCCACACCGTCAACATGCACCGTCAAAATCGAGCACGACCCGACCAACACGCTGGCCACCCCGTCAGCGTCCTCCGCAATTTCCTGTCACGCGCGGTGAGGAACATCAGTAGCTTGCACCGGAATTCGACGTACTTTGGCCAGCGGGCCGAAGCGGCGAGCCACGAATTTCGACGTCGCGCCGACTCAGACTCCAATTGTCAGCGCTGCCCCGGCATCGACATTCAGCTGTTGGGAGGTTCACCCGCCGCCGCGACAATGCCTACATCCAATTGGATCTCGACGACATCAAAGGGGGCCACGAACAGATTAGGTGTCCTGTCCCGATCTGGTCTCGGATCTGTGGGATCTCGCCGACCTCTTTCCACGAGCTCAGACGACCTCTTAGAAAGCGCACGCAGCCGGGTAATCGCTGGTGCCCGCGTAACGGGCGATAAGATCCGGCTATGACAATGCTGGACGGCCGAGGCAGGCAACACTAGTGGTGCGCAGTCATGGCTGGTCCGGAAATGCGCCTGCCTCGGACGAAGAGGCAATCAATCGCATCCTCGACTCGGCGGAGAAGATCATCGAGGAACGTGGGGCATCCATGCGGCTCGCCGACGTCGCACGCGACATCGGTGTCACCCGGCAGACTGTGTACCGCTATTTTCCCGGCACGGCAGCCCTTATGGTCGCCACCGCCATGCGATCGGCCAACGGCTTTCTCGATCAATTGGCCGCCCGCATGCGTCCCGAAACCGATCCCGTCACCGCGGTCGTCGAAGGGATGGCGTTCGCGATCGAGAACCTGGCCGATGACCGTCAGGTCGGCCTCGTACTGAACGAACGCAACGATGCCAAGGCCGGGTCGATCATGACGGAAGCTGCGGTGACATTCGGCCGCTCGATGCTGCATACCCTGGACGTCGATTGGCATCAGCATGGTTTCACCGATCCCGATCTGGATGAACTCAACGAATTCTGTCTGCGGACGCTGAACTCATTGCTTGTCGATCCTGGCCGACCAGCTCGAAAGGGGGCCGAACTCCGCCGCTTCCTGACTCGCTGGATCGGCCCGGCCATCGCCTATCCGCAGCAAGCCGCAGCGCTCGAGGCCCTTCGTCCTATTCCGGCGCCGGCAAATCCGCGCCGGCGCTCGAGAGCGCGCTGACTTTCCACTTGGGCCCCGAGATCGATCGCGCTGTCACGGTCGGGTGCCTGCCGACCGCGGCCAGTGGTTGTGCATCTGCACGGTTCCGTACGTAAGCGCCGACCATGCGGGCAACGTCGATGTGTCACCGAACCGAGTGAACACCATCGATTCTTCGATGCGGTCGAATCGGAAATCCACGAGGTCGGCAAGGAAGTTGTGGCGCACGAGCCACGGCCGCTTCCGCCCCGATTTCGGCAACTGCCGGCCACTGCGCATGACATAGCCCGATTCGAGGTCGAATGTCGGTTTCTCCGTTAATACTTCGTTACCCAATGTGGGATAACCCCGGGTGTAGCCGTTGGCGCTCATGTGGGCGACCAGCCGCGCGAATGCGCGTGCCGTCATGTCAGCGCGCAGTGTCCAGGACGCATTGACATATCCGATACACCACGCAAGGTTGGGCACGTCGCTGAGTAGAAAGCTCTTGTAGGCCCAGCGCTCGTTCGGCTTGACCTCCACCCCGTCGATCACCAGTCGCACGCCGCCCAGCGACTGGAGTTGAAGACCCGTGGCGGTGATGACGACATCGGCGTCTATTCGTCGCCCGGATCGCAGCACGATCCCGTGGGAGTCGAATCTCTCGATGTGGTCTGTCACCACCTCGATGCGGCCGTCCGACACCGCCTTGTAGAAGTCGAAGTCGAGCGCGACGACGAACCGTTGGTCCCAGGGATCGTAGCTCGGCTTGAAGTGGACGTCGACGTCGTAACCTTCCGGCAGCGACTTCACCGCTGTGCGTCGGACGACATTACGACTGGCCTTAGGCGCCATGCGACAGAAGTAATAGACCATCAGGGTGAGAAAGATATTCACCCAGCGCACGGCGGTGTGGGCTGACTGAGTTGGCAGAACTTTGCGAATGATGTCGTTGAGCGGGTTGAACTCGCGCTGCGACATCAGGTATCCCGGCGACCGCTGAAGCAGCGTGACCGACCCCGCATCCTGCGTCAACGCAGGGGCCATGCTGATCGCCGTTGCGCCGCTGCCGATGATCACGACGCGCTTTCCGGCGTAGTCGAGGTTGGTCGGCCAATGCTGAGGGTGAACGACCTTTCCGGCGAAGCTGCCCAGACCGGGGAAATCCGGCGTATAGGGGTCGTCGTAGCTGTAGTAGCCAGTCCCGAAGAACACAAAGCGGCATTGGAAGCGTCTGGGTCGCCCATCCTGTGTCGCTTCCAATGTCCACATGTCGGAGTTTGAGTCCCAATTCGCCGTGTGCACGTGGACGCCGAACTGGATATGGCGGTCGATGCCATGCTTGGCCGCCGTGTCCGTGAGGTACTGTTGAATCGCGTCACCTTGGGCGATACTTTCCGCGCGAACCCAAGGCTCCCATGGAAAGCTCAACGTAAAGATATCGCTGTCTGATCGAATTCCCGGATAACGGAACAGATCCCATGTTCCACCGATCCGGTCGCGACGATCGAGAACGGTGTAGGTCAACCGCGGATTCGATTCCTGCAGCCGGTACGCGGCACCGATGCCCGACACTCCGGCACCGACAACCACCACGTCGGTGTACTCGATCCCGGCGTCGTCACCCCGGTCACCGAACTGCGCATCTATAGGCACATCGAGACCTCTCTGTAGCCTGTCGTCATACCGGCGAGACATCGGCGGCATGTGCTTTTTGCGAGTACCACCGTGCCAAACTCGTGGGATCCGTCTCGTAGCGTTCCAGCAAGCGCCAAGCGAATGACGGTGTTTTCTCGGCTTGAGCGTTGTGGTTCGGGCTTTGGGCGCGAATGAGGCCGATCACCATCGCAACCAACTCACGGCGCGGCACGCCCTGGTAGGTCGCTTGATCCGGATTCATGAGCTCCTTCACCATCCGCTTTGCGTCGCGAAATCCCTTGAACGAGAAACCATTCGGCAAGACGGCTCCAAAGTGGCCGCCGTCTTCGGGAGGCACATGTTGCTGAAAGCCGTTGGACACGATGGCGACCGTCTCGCTGATGTGCTTGATCACGCTGCCCATCGCCCGCAGTCGGTACCGAAAACTGTCGTTGACCGCGTTGTAGACAATCATCGCCGACGCGCGGTGCTCGATCTCCTCGCTGAAGTGCCACAGCAACAATGACCCCACCCGCTCGTCTCCGGAAGCGAACAGCTTGTCCTCATGATCCAGATAAACCTTGAAGTACGGGGTGAACGTACTTTCCAGGACAGCGGTATAGGCGAGCCGCCACATCAGCGGTTTGGTCGCGGTGAGCCGGTCATAGGATGCGAACAACTCGTCGACGGTGTCCTGCAGCCCTGGATACCTGCGGATCAGAGCTTTGATGTGACGCATATGTGCTGACGCGTGCTGGGCTTCTTGCCGCAGATACAGGTTTGCCTCTTCCACCGCATCCGGATCCGTCATCAGCGGGATTGCTTCGCGGGTGGCGTCGACGATCAGCTTCTCGAATCCGGGAGCCAGGAACGACATGTAGTTGGTCACGACGCTGAACGAAGGTCGCTCGGGCTGCCAGAGGAACGGGATGTCGTCGCCAGCGAGATCGAAGCGAACTCTGCGGACCTTCAGGTCAGTCATGGCGTTTGCCCTCACATTCCGGCCTGTCAGCGAGCGCCCCATCGGTGTCACTGCACGTTGCGTCCGCCCATGCGGCCACTCCTAGACCATACACTATTTGACCTACGTATGGCGGTTACCGCGAAGGAAGTCGAATTCCGAGGCTACGGCTGAACACATTCGATCGCGTCTTAGCCAGACGCAGCGGACAGACTCACTTCCGCCTCGTGGCGCGTGAGTGCATCCGCCCACACGACGGCGAAATGGTGTAGCAGTGGCTCGTTTCGTCCGAATAGAACGTGGCCTACTCCTGCCGCGAGCCCTCGCTGGCACGCCTCCGCGGCCGGAAAGTCTTCGTCGCGCGACACCAGGCAGGCCGCGTCCATCCCGTAGGCATGCCAATTGCGCTCCTCGTCGGTGCGCAGCGGCGCAATCGTGCCGTAGGTCAAGTAAGCGACACACTCCCCCGGCGGGATCACGTGTGCTCCTCGGTCGCTGCGTAACGGCTGGATCCTCATCCGGTATTGCTCGCTGGCACGCGAGAGGTCGGGAGCGGTTGAGGCCCAAGAAATCTCGCGACCATACTTGCCTATAAAAATCGGTGGTGATACACCCGAGTATGGCGCGCAACGGTGGAATGAGCAACAACGCGACACCTTGTGATCAGTGAACCGCGGCCGTTCACAACCCGCCGCACCTTATCTGACCTCGTCGCCGAACACCGGCTTATTTGTGTATGGTCAATGTGAGCTGGCGTCGGCGATCGGGACGGAGAAGATATGGCAGAGCAATTCCCACCGAACGCCTTCACCTCGCGGCGAGCGATCGATCCCGGTCTGCGGCCGATAGCACGTGTGCTACCCCGAGGCTATGCGCTGCACCGTGGCCTCAAGCCCCAGCGCGCGATCATGAAGCTTCTGGGCTCAGCCGGCCGCGACCGCCGAGTACCCGTCGAGGCGATCAACGATCACGTTTCGGTTCGAGTTCATCGCCCGGTTAGTCTGCCTGCGTCGGCGCCCGCACTGTTGTGGATCCACGGGGGCGGCACGGTGATGGGCACGGCCGGCCAAGACGATCTTTACTGCCGCAAATTGGCGCACCTGTGCGGTATCGCCGTTGTCGCCGTCGAGCACCGGCTGGCACCCGAGCACCCTTACCCCGCTCCGCTCGAGGATTGCTACGCGGCACTTGTGTGGTTGGCCGACCAGCCGTGGGCGAATCGGCAACGTCTGGCCGTTGGAGGAGCAAGTGCCGGAGGATATTTCGCCGCTGCTCTCGCACAGTTCGCCCATGACCGCGACGAGGTCCGGCCCATCTTCCAGATGCTGATCTATCCCATGCTCGATGACCGCACCGGACCAGATAGCGACAACCGCAAGCGAATCATGTGGTCTGCGCGCGACAACCAATTGGCGTGGCAGTGGTACCTGGGCGGCGCAGATGTCGCCGACGCGGTTCCAGCGCGCCGCGACGACCTGTCGGGGCTGCCGGCGGCGTGGATCGGAGTAGGGACGCTGGATCTGTTCTACCGAGAATGCATGGAATACGGCCGACGCCTGCGTGAGGCAGGGGTGCCTGTGCACGAAGAAGTGGCGCCAGGAGCGTTTCATGCGTTCGACCAGTTGCGCGCAAACGCGCCGATATCGGTCGCTTTCTTCGCGAGCCAATGTGAGCATCTGCGGGCTGCGCTCGTCGATTCATCGAGTGAATGATCGACACGACTCAGCTGCGCGGTAACCCGGCTACGTGAGTCCCGCGACGGAGCGCGAGTGCCGGACCGCGGGCATCTTCTGGCCCGCGCGCAACAGACTGCCCGTTCGCTCGACGCCCACAATGTCGGTGGGTTGGCCTTCGGCGAACACCAAGCGGCCGCTGACCATCACCGCGGTCACCGTCTCATCGTTGCGGTTCACCATGCGGGACATCCCTCCGAAGTGCTCAATAGTGTCCTCGGCGTAGGCGTCGAGCCGCTCATCGAGCTTCGTCGGGTCGAGCACCAACAGGTCGGCGCGATCACCGAGGCGCAGGTGTCCGGCGTCGATGTCATACCAGTCCCCGAGGTCACCAGTCATCTTGTGCACGGCCTGCTCGATGCTCATGAACGGCCGACCGGCCAATTCGCAATCGCGTACGTGGCGCAACAGACGCAGCCCGCTGTTGTAGAACGCCATGTTCCGCAAGTGTGCGCCGGCGTCTGAGAAGCCCATCTGGATCGCGGGGTGCTGTGCGAGCTTCTTGAGGACCTCGGGCCTGTGGTTGGAGATCACGGTGCGCCAACGCACCGCCTTACCATGTTCGAGAACGAGGTCCAGAAAGGCATCGACCGGGTGGAGGCCCCCACGTTCAATTCCGATCTGGCCGAACGACTTACCGACAACGGATTCATCAGGGCAGGAGACGATTTCGGCGTCGAAGAAATCTCGGTGCCAGACCCGGATCCCCCTCTTGTTTTCGTAGTCTTTGCGGAACCGGCGGCGGTAATCCTCGTCGCGCATCATCTCGTCGCGTTCGGGACTGTCCGCGACATGTTGCGCCAGGCAGCCACTGCCGAACTCTTCAAAGATGACGAAGTCGATCCCGTCGGCGTAGACCTCGAACGGCACCGGAAGATGTTGCCAGCGAAAGTTCGCGCCGAGTCGATTCACCATGCGCGCCGGGGGCCCCATCATGTAGGGCGAAAATGGGTTCGACTTCACATCGGCCGCCGATAGCAGGGTGGTCTTGAGACTCTTACGGAAGATCCCCAGTGACTGCATCATCTGCGACACGATGTTCAACGGATTTTCGATGTCGGGACCGGACTGAAGGACCCGACGACGGCGGCGGACAATGCTTTTGAGACGCCGCAGTTCACGGATGGTTGCGTAGGTCGACGGCAATGTCCGCGACCGACACGTCTCACCATCGAGTTTGTCGAACTTCAGCTGCTGCGAAGACAGCCCGATGAAGCCGGCGTCCAAAGCCTCAGTCAGCCACTCCTCCATCTGCCTGCGCTCCGCGGCACTGGGGCGAACGTCGTCGCGCGTGGCCCGGTCCAGACCCATGATGGCGGTGCGCATGTCGGAGTGGCCGATGAACGCCGCCAAATTGGCTCCGAGCGGCCGCGCCTCCAGCGCATCGACGTACTCTTGCGCGCTGGACCAGTTCTTATTGCGGTCGACAGCCTCGATCACGTACTTGCGCGGGATGGCTTCCACGCGGCCGAACAGATCGCCAGCGTCCACTCCACCGACATGCACCGTCGAAATCGAGCACGACCCGATAAGCACGGTGGTCACACCGTGGCGCAGCGATTCCGACAGTGCCGGCCCCTCGAGCACCTCGACGTCGTAGTGGGTGTGGATGTCGATCATGCCCGGCAGAACCCATTTGCCGCTGCCGTCGATCACGTTCGAGCAACCCGTGGCGTCCAGCTCGTCTGCGGAGATGGCGGCGACGTGACCATCGCAGATACCGATGTTCCGGATGGCCGAGGGTGCGCCGGTTCCGTCGAACCACCGCCCGTTACGAATGATTGTGTCGTACAACATGTGTCCATGAGACATCCCGTTGAATTACCCTGTCAACGATTTCGCCACACGTTTTTTCGTAAACGTCTAGCGGTGTTCGCGCACCCCGATTCGCTCTGCCGCCGGTGCAGACAGACGCCTGGGTTGCAGTTCGGCAGTGCACATCCGCGTTGACGGCCGATGCCGCTGGCCTTGTAAGGGCTCTGCGCTTGACCCATGTCAGCCTCGCGCGACGGGCGGCATTGCGCACCGGGCGCAACAGCACGAGCGTCTACACCAGGCCGACATAGCTTGCGCTCAGCGCCGGCGATACGGCGGCGCGCCCGGGCGAGCCCGTCACGCAACGGCGACCAACTTGGTCCACTGGCCGCCGACCAGCTTGTGTCCCTCCCAGCTCAGCGCGACCGGCAGCTCGGCGCGGATCGCGATGTGGGCACCGTGGCCGGCCTTCACACCGGCGTCGAGCCACACGCCGACGGTGGGGTCATACACCCGGGCGTCCGTCTCGCTGACCCGCACGACGTTGACCTCGTGGTAGACGACGCCCGAACCGATCCAGTTGAACGCCTCGGGAAGCGAGGACCACTTGGACCGCCAGTGCGTCGTGCGTTCGGCCGCGCAAAATCGCAAGACCTGTCCCGGGAAAGCTTCAATGCCCTTCGCGCGGAAGATCTCGAGGGCGAACGCCGAGAACACGCCACAGTCGATGGTTGGGGCGCGCACGGCGTCGCACCATGCCAGCGGCCAGCGCGTCGGTCCCCAGGCGTAGCGCTCGGTCAGCCAACCCGGCCCGGCGAACGCCAGACCGTCGGTGGCGGCAAAGTCGTGCGAGCGACCCATCGCGGCGAGCCACGCCCGCGCGCGGTCACAGCAGGCGCCGTGGCGGCCGAGCACCGACACCGCGGCGCCCACCCATTCGGGGCGATCAAAGACATCCACCGCGGCCGAAGCCATAGCTCATGATTTTTTCATACCCGCCGGCGTCACACACCATGAAACGGTCGCCGACGGCGAGGTCCTCAGGCAGGTCCAGACCGGACGAAACCACGTCGTCCTCCATGCAGATCCGGCCGAGCATGCGTACGGGGCCCCGCGCCACCGGCTCCGGCCGCGGGCCGTCTAGGCGGAATACGCGGTGCGGATACACCGAGACAAGCGGCAGCTCGGCAATGCTGGTGTCGACCACGACCTCATCGAGCTTGCCGCCGCGGCGACGTAGGTCGAGTACCGACGTCACCACACCCATCGTGGCCTGGGTCAAAGCACGGCCGGGCTCGACCAGAAATTCCTTGAGGCCGGGCAGTCGCGCCGCGGCGAACCCGGCGAGGTCGCCGAACGGGATGCGCGCGAGATCATCGGGGTGATAGCCGCCGCCGACGTCGAATACCTCAACGGGCTTGCCGGTTGCGGCCTCCAGCGACGCCGCCCACGCGATCGCCGCCTCGACGACGTCGCGCCAGTGGCCAACGCCGAGAACCATGCTCGCAATGTGCACGTGGACGCCGAAGACGCGTTCGGCCGGCAGCGCGGCGACCCGCGCGCACAGCCGCTCGAACTCGCTGGGCTCGTCGAGCACGACGCCGAACCGCGACGGGAGGCCGGGCACGCGCAGCCGCACGCCCCACACGTGATCGCGACGTCCCGACGCGGCGAACCGCTCGAACTCCTCGATCGAGTCGCAGAAAACGGCGTGCAGCCCGTCGGCGCATGGTGTGCCGGCCGGCCACCATTTGCCGGGGCCATTGAGCACGATCTCGGCCGGCGTCCAGCCCGCCTCCAGCGCCCGTCGGACCTCGAGCAGGCTGATGCACTCGGCGAGCATGCCGGCCGCGCGCGCCCGCTGCAGGTACTCAAGATCTGGGCTGGTCTTGAGGCTGTAGGCGAACTTCGGCTCGATGCTGCCGCCGGTGTGCCGTGCGAGCTGGGCGAACGCGGCGTCGGCGCACCGGCCAAGCAGGATGCGGTTGGGCGTGGGCCGACGGTCGGCTGCCGCGTCGGCCAGGTCGGCGGCGAGCTCGGCGGTGAGCTGCGGCGCCGCGGGACCACCCGCGAGCGGAGTGACCTTGCCGACGATCGACGGCAGCGCGGCGCCGTACTTGCCATAACTGGCGTCGATCTTGTGGTCGGGCTCGGCGATCAGTGGCAGCGGCAGCTCCTCGCGCACCGCCACCTCGGTAACCACGCGGGTGAACTCGGCGCGATCGGTGAGCGGGCGGCGGCTCGGCTCTCGGATGTCGAGCGCGCGGCGGACCAGCGCCGCAGGCAGGTTGCGGCCGGCGAGCGTGGCGCCATGGATCCATGCCGGGAACCGCGGGTTCCACTCCATCAGCCACCGGCGGTCGTCGACGTCGCGCAGGACCTCGATCTCCGCTCCGCCCGTCCACTTCGTCGCGGCGACCGCAGCCTCTAGTGCCGCATGGAGTTCGTCCGGCAGCTCGGAGATCCGGCCGGCCCAGGTCTTGCCTTCGTGCGTGATGATGCGCTTGCGCATGTACAACGCATCGAGCAGGGCGCCGCCCGTCGCTGCGAACACAATGGACTCCTCGTAGCCCCGGACGTGAGCCTGCAGCGACAGCCGATCGGTCTTCCAGCGCTCGCGCAGCCGGGCGCGGGTGGCTTCGAGCTGTCTCCAGCTCTTGACCGCGACGGCGTCGTGGTAGGGACCCTTGACCCACACCCGGAAAGAGTGGGCGCGGCAGAACGTGTGGATCTCATCGTCCGAGGCGGCGAGGTCGAGCGCCGGCGGCCGCGCGAACGGGAGGGCGCCGGCGATGCTCGGCGCCGGCTTCATGGTCTGGGCCAGCCCAGCGCTTGGCGGCGCCAGGAGGCCTGGGCGCTCGCCGAGCTGACGCGCGAGCCAGGAGATCTCGAGGTCCAGGGTCGGGATCCAGCACGCGCCGGCGTCGAGCTCGGTGCCGATCTCGGAGGCGTAGAGGTCTTCCTCGATCAGGTCCCACGATGGCTTGAGCCAGATCGCGTCGAACACGTCGTGGTGTAGCCCGGAGCTGCCGGCCCAGTAGTCGACGCCGACCACGCGCAGCGAGGGCAGGTCCGCGCGCAGCGAACGCGCAACACCCAGGCCGGCCGATGGACTGGGCCCCGAGTGGACTCCAGAGACAAAGACGGTCGCGTTTGACACAGCACTACCTCATCACAGCGCCACCTCATCGACGAGCAGTTGCGGACGCCCCACCGGCTAGTGCGAGGTGACCGAGATATCCATGGATGGTTGACCGCGACCGAATTTCTCGTTTCTGGCGACCGCGCCGCGAAGTGGGGATCTGACTTAGCACCTTCTCGGCACCCTTTGCGGCACAACCGCTAAGTCGCATGCGTCTACCGGCACCTTTTGGCTCGACGTCGTCGGGCTTCGCGAACCAATTAAGCGCCTTTCCCGGTCAACGACTAGAGCACCGCCAATTCTGAGTATTTTGTCCGATTTCTGCAGTATTTGACACGTGCACAAAATAATTGAATAGCATCAGCCAGCAGGCGGGCATTTGCCGTCAGGGTTGCCCCTACCAGCAGAAAGGCGTGATCGATGAGGACGAAGAGCACCAAGAAGATGCTAAAAGCCGCCGCACTGATCGCGGTGCTGACCGGTGTGATGCTGGGATCGTCGGGCTGCATAACGATCGGCGCGCCGGCCGCCGTCGAAAAGTCGCTCTAGTCACGTCCAGCCGATAAACGCCCGTCGCAGGCCCCCTAGCCGCGACGGATCGGATACGTGACTGCATTGGCGAGTCACAGTCGGAGCGGCCGGAAAAGAAGTTCATGTATTACGAACGTTATTCAGCCGGCCAGCCTTTTGTGTTCTTTGATGTTCCAGTCACTTTCGAGTTTTCGCACTCGCCTTGCTTCTTTCCACAGCCAGGCCCCACCCATGGCCATAGCCAGCAACGAGATGGCGGCGGCGACGACGCCGGCCTGGTATTGGCCGTAGGCGAAGCCAGCGAGGCAAATTCCGTATGCCGCCAGACCGACCGCCATCAGGAGCAACGCGGGCTCCTTGGCCGGACTTTTCAGCGCCTGCCCCACCAGCGGGCGGCTCGTCCGCTGATGGTCGACGGGATCATTCGAGGTGATATAGCTCACAATGGCCTCCTCTGACGCCAGGCTACTCACCAGTGATCACGAAAACAATAACCACAAGCCACTATTTACACACGCACGCTTGCGGCTTGGCGCGTCCTGATCTGCCCGGGGTAATGGCCTGGTCAGGGGGGCCCTGGAACTCCGGGCAGACCGCCCTGGATGTCGTGCAAATTCCCCTGGATGCCTTGGAGTTTCCGCTCGATGGCCTGCAGATCGGAAATCGTGCTCTCGTACGCGGGCGAGATCGGATCCGGGCTTGCCGGCCGAGACTGGGGGCAATACGCGAAGATGGCGCCCGCGGTTACGGCGGTGCTTTGATCGGCGTCCCAGATGGACCCCCGTTGCACGGACGCGACCGCGTCCGCGAAGTTCGGCTGGCGCGCCAGGAAGTCGCAGACTGCGTGCCCCTGACTCATCACGTATTCCTGGCTGGGAACCGGCACACCTTCCTGCTTCAGCGCGCCGATGAACGCCGCGTCAATGGCGTTGATCGCCGGAGCGGACGGCTTCGGCCCAGCCGGCGCGCCGGGCGCATGCATTGCGGACGGCGCGGACGGCGCGGCCGAAGGCGGGTTTTGCTCCGGCTGCGCCGACGAACCCTGGCGGTGGAGCACGAACATCACCAGCACCGCGCCGACGACGGCTATCAGCGATAGCGGTAGCGCCGCGAAGAGCCCCAGGCGTCGAAGCCCTGCAATCTTCCGTCGCCGAGACGCCCTGGCACGCGCTTTGCTGTCCCACTTCCGCGACTTGCGCGTGGCGGCAACGACCTCTGTTTCCCAGACTTGAAATGCGTCGGCCTCCGAGGGCCCCGCGCCGTGGGCCAGGATTTCGTCGAGCAGTGCGTCGGCCTCTCGAGACGACAGCTGGCCGCCCTGCTCGCGGATGGCCTGACGCCGCAGCGCAAGGAGCCGTAATTCGGCGTTGATCTGATCGCGGTCGCGCACATCAATCAGTCTGCGAGTGTCGCGTCATTGCCACAACTCCTTTGCACAAACAGCCGCAACCACATTGATGTCAGGCGGCCACGTGCGAAAGACTCGCGATAAGCAACGACGCAACGAACGGACGTGATCACCATGAGCCGTAGTCGGCCTATCGCGCTATTGGCCCTCGGCGCGATCATGTGTGCGCTCGTCGCGTGTTCGGCGTCGCATCCGACCGCCGCTACCGCCCCGCCCACCGCTTCACTCTCCGCCGCGTCGGCGGCACCGACGACACGAATGGTGCCCGCCGACGCGGGGACCGCCGGCGGTGCGCAACCTCGACTGGCATCGGACCCCGCACAGTTGGCCGACGACCTGGTCGCCGACGAGCGCGCGCTGCGGGACCCGAGCACACCGGAGCCGGGACTGACGGCGGCGGCGCATCGCGAGCAGGCCGCCTACCGCGCCATCGGGCGCCACCCCGAGTGGGATGCCACCACCCGCCCACGCATCCCCCCGGAGCTGGTTGATGTCTATGACCGCAACGTCGACGCCCGTCGGCAACTCACCGCGTTGACCCCGGCGCGAGCCACCCTTCCGGCCTGGCGCATCGATGCGCCGGCACCGGCCGGCGAGCTGATGAACTACTACCACCAGGCGGAGGCGCAATCCGGCGTTGGCTGGAACTACCTGGCCGCGATCAATTTCGTCGAAACCCGCTTCGGCAGCATCGTCGGCGCGAGTACCGCCGGCGCACAGGGACCCATGCAGTTCCTGCCTTCGACGTTCGCCGGTTACGGCCAGGGCGGCGACATCCACTCAGCCCACGACAGCATTCTGGCGGCCGGCCGCTACCTGGCCGCCAATGGCTTCGCCACCAACCCGGATCGCGCCGTCTACGCGTACAACCACGCCAGCCAATACGTGCGCGCGGTCGACCAGTATGCCGCGCTGATCGCCGCCGATCCTGCCACATTTGCCGCGTACTACCGGTGGGACGTCTACTGCCTGACTACCGCGGGCGACGTGTTGCTGCCCATCGGCTACGACGCGTCGTCACCGATTCCGGCCTCCGACTACGTGGCGGCCCACCCGCAGTAGACCGGCTGTGAGACGTACTCGCCTGTGGTAGCGCCGGCTCACGGCAGCGCCCACTGACGGTGTGCCGGTCAGTACAACGGCACCCACACACCGAAGAACCAGTAACCCCAACCGCCGTACTGCCAGTTGAAGACCGGGATAACGGTGAAGGTGTTGTAGCTGAAGGGTCCGAAGTCGGCCCGTGCCACACCAACGTCACGCGGCGGTCCGTCCCACGGCCGGTTCCAGCCTCCCGGAGGCGGCGGACCGTCCCAACCCCCCGGAGGCGGCGGGCCCTCCCAGTGTGGCGGCGGATGGCCCGGAGCGGGGCCGTCGTTCCAGCCGTATCCGTGCTGGCGCGGCGGCGGGGGCGCTCCTCGGCCCGGGATGCTGAATTGGACATCCGGACCGGCGGGTCCACCGATCTGCGCACTCGCAGTGACCACGTCGCGACGTGGGATGTAGGGCGGGTGGGGAGGCTGAGTTGGCGGCGGATTCAGCGCCTCGAACCGCTGCCGGTTGTTCGGCGGCGGCGGATTCTGAGTGTTCGCCGGTGCATTGGTCGGCCCGCCCTGTTGCGGGGGGGTTTGGTTGTGCTCGTTAGGCGGATTGTTCTGACCACCCTGCGGGGGGTTCTGCCCGTGTTCGTTGGGCGGGGGGTTCTGCCCCGTCTGGCCCGGGTTCTGGCCCGGCTGATTGGGCTGCGGGCCGTTTTGGCCGCCCTGCGGCGGGTTGTTCTGGCCGCCCGGCTGCCCGCCCTGCGGCGGGTTGTTCTGGCCGCCCGGCTGCCCGCCCGGCGGCGGGTTGTTCTGCCCACGAGACCCGCCGGGCTGTCCACCAGGTTGCCCACCCGGGCCGCCGGGCTGTCCACCAGGTTGCCCACCCGGGCCGCCGGGCTGTCCACCGGGCTGCCCACCAGGGCCGCCGGGCTGCCCGCCCGGCTGTCCACCAGTCTGCCCACCAGGCCCGCCGGGCTGTCCACCAGGTTGCCCACCCGGGCCGCCGGGCTGTCCACCAGGGCCGCCGGGGTTGCCCCCGCCGCCACCACCGCCGTGGCAGTTCGGGCATGGGGGCGGTGGGTCCAGCGGAGCGGCGTAGGCCGACCCGGCGTTCAGCGTCGCCGCGGAGATGCTCAGGCCTGCGGCCAGCGCGGCCGTGCTGACGGCACGTTTCATAGACATAGCTGCGTCCCCTCTTGGGAGTGATCGGCCCGCACTACGGGCAGGTGAGGTCCAACTCGAACGGCTTGGTCACCGTTTTGGGTTGCTGCGGATTGCTCATGTCGGTACCGGTAGCGGTTCCCTTGATCGCCCAGTCCTTGCCGTTGACCGCGGCCCCCGCATTGCTGCTTTGGTTAGGTGCGGCGTCGGAGAAGCCGAGTGCGACGCCGTTGACGGTGCCCAGGCCGACAGAGTGCACCAGCGGCGGATTGCCGTTGCTGACCACGGCACCGAGCCCGGCGGTCGGGTCACCGATGCCGATGGTGACGTTGTCGCCCGAGGTGGTGCAGGTGACCGGCCCGCTGATGTTTTGATTCTGACCGTCGACGGTGAGCACCGGGCCCGAAGCCGCTGCCGCCGCAGATGACGACGACCCAGGCGAACCCGTACTCGACTTGTTGCTCGAACAGCCGGCTCCGGCCGCGACCACCAGGGCGACCCCGGCTACGCCGACCACGATCCCACGCTTCACTACTGCTCCCCTTCGTGTCGCTGGTTCCGCTGCCTCTTCACGTTGGCCGCGTCCACACAGGCGGATTATCCAGAGCCCGCAGGCTGCAAACGCTACGTTACGTGCCGCTGATCGGGCCGCCGACCGGCCGGTGAAACCTTTACGGAAGTACGCGAAGCCCCCACCTGTCGAGCAATGGGTTGATCAGCATGAAATAGGTCGTGTAGTCATCACCGTCGGGGGATGACATCAACAGCCCGACCGCACTGACGGTGCCGTCCGGATTCATCACGAAGCCCGGGCTGCCGCTGTCGCCGTCCAGACTGAACACGCTGGCTTCGACGACGTCGGCATTGATGCCTTTGATGGCGCCGCACGTCTCACCGGTGACGGCACCGATCTTGCAGAACGGCATACCGGCCTGAATCTGCTCGCGGCTCAACACATCCCGGACTTGATACCTGCCGCCGACGTCGCCCGTCGGCATGCCGACAGTGGGATCCAGGCGGATGAGCGCGGCGTCTCGCTTGTCGCCGTCGTGTTCGCTGGCGGAGATCCTGCCGAGCGGAGCGTCGCTGCCATACGTCCACTCCTTGCCGTCGTGCGAGTCGCAGTGCCCACTGGTCATCAGGTAGTAGCTACCGTCGCGCCCCTGCGCCGCGAAACCCGCTGTGCACCTTCCTGATTGATGATCTACTCCGATACCCGGCGCGGGTCGTGGCGACGGCAGGGCCGGCGGCGGCGCCGCCTGAGCGGTTTTCGCCACCGTCATCGCGGTCACCATCACGGCAGCTGAGAGCCCCAATCCCCGCAACCACGGTTTGGTCACGCCGTCCTCCTCCGCTTGCGCCCGGCAGATAGTAGCAGCGCCGTCGACCTGAAATGGGGTGGCAACCAATCCGTTCCGTGCACGTGGTTCACCCGGCGTCGACGTGCCGGACCAGGAAGTCCAGCACCGCGTCGGCAAAGATGTCGTTGCGGTCGCCGGCAACCATGTGCCCCGCGCCGCGGACATCGGTGAATTCGACCTGCGGGAACCGCGCCAGGAATTCGTCGGCGCGTTCTTGGCTGACCAGGTCGCTCATCTGCCCACGAACCAGCAGAATAGGCACCCCGCCGCGCAGAATCGCCTCGACGGCGTTGTGCATCCGGTCGGGGTCGGTGACCTCGACCGGAGGGAAAGCCGCTGTGCCGCTGATGAATTGGGGATCCCAATGCCAGTACCACCGATCACCACGCCGACGCAGGTTGGTCCTCAGCCCTTCCAGATCGGTTGGTCGCGGGCGGTGCGGGTTGTATTCAGCGATCGCGTCGGCGACTTCGTCGAGTGAGCTGAAGCCCGACTCCACCCGCTCGGCCATGAAGGCGTGTATCCGGTTCGCCCCCGACTGGTCCATGTTCGGCACGATGTCCACCAACACGACCGCACTGGCGATGCCCGGCGACAGCTCCCCGGCGAGCAGCATCGATGTGAACCCGCCCAGGGATGCGCCCACCAGCACCGGCTGCGGGGGCAGCGTGCGCAGCACATGTTCGACGTCGGCGGCGAAACTCACCACGCGGTAGTCGCCGTCGTCCGACCAGTCCGATTCGCCATGGCCACGCAGGTCGACGGTGACGGACTGCCAGCCGCGCGCGGCGACAGCGGCGGCCGCGTTGCCCCAGGAGCGGCGGGTTTGTCCGCCGCCGTGTAAGAAGACCACGGCGCGCGCCTGCGGATCTCCGAGTCGGTCGGCGACGATCTGCACGCCGCCGGGACCCCGGATGGTGAACGGTTCGGCTGCCGTGGGCACCAGGTGATACTAAGTCGCCCACCGCGAAAACCTCGCGTTGGCTTAACGTCAAGCATGCAACGGCGTCAATTAGCGTCGGTAAACAAGGGCGCCGGCTGCTGGCAGACACGGTCGGACCTGAGCCAAGGAGTAATGACATGCATCTCGACGAGTACATGTCGCTGGACGCGACCGCGCTGGCCGAATTGGTCGAGACGAAACAGGTCACCCCGGCCGAGTTGCTCGCGCTGGCCCGCCAACGAGCGGACGCGGTCAATCCGCGGCTGAACGCCATCGTCTGCCGCCTCGGCGACGTCGCCGACCGGCAAGCCGCGGACCCGCAGCTGAGCGGGCCCTTCGCCGGTGTGCCATTCCTGCTCAAAGACCTCGGCCAGGAATACCGCGGCTTCGCGACCTCGTGCGGGTCCCGCTCACTAGCCCACGACGTGGCCGACCGGCATGCCCTGGTCACCCAGCGGTTTCTGGACGCGGGCCTGGTGATCTTCGGGAAGACCAATACTCCCGAGTTCGGCGCCAAGGGTGTGACGGAACCCGACTATTGGGGCCCGGCCCGTAACCCGTGGAATACCGGGCACACGCCCGGCGGCTCGTCGGGCGGGTCCGGAGCAGCCGTGGCGGCCGGCATCGTTCCCGCCGCGGGCGCCAACGACGGCGGCGGGTCGATCCGCATCCCCGCCGCCTGCAACGGGCTGGTCGGACTAAAGCCCAGCCGCGGACTCGCCCCCTACGGCCCGCAGACCGGGGAACCGATGCTGGGCATGGCGACCCAGGGGGTGCTGTCGCGCACCGTACGCGACAGCGCCGCCCTGCTCGACGCGATCGTCGGCCCCGATCCGGGAGCCGCCTATCGAGTTGCGCTGCCCGACAAGACCTTTGGTGAACAGATCAAGCAGCGTCCGAAGGTCCTGAAGATCGGCTACTCGGCGCGCTCGGCCATCAACGCGCGGCCCGACCGCGAGGCCGTCGCCGCGGTCGAAAAGTCCGCTGCGCTCCTGCGGGAGTTGGGCCATCAGGTCGAGGAGGTGGCACCGCCCTACGACGACGCGGCGCTGGGACGTGATTTTTTGACGATCTGGTTCGCTCAGTTACATCAGCAAGTCGCCGAGATCAAGCAACGAATTGGCGCTCGCGACAGTGACTTTGAGGCCGATACGCTGGCCATCGCCGAACTCGGCCGGTCCAGCGGTGTGTTGCCCGTCATGTCAGCGCTGGAAAACAGGAACGACTACATTCGGTCCCTGACCGACTTCCACGACCGTTACGACTTCTTTGTGACCCCCACCCTGGCCACCCCGCCACTGGCGGTCGGCGCCACGGCGACATCGCCCGCGCTGCAGCGGGTGTCCCGGTTGGTCAGCAAGGTGCGGGCGGGAAAACTGATGGGGCTCAGCGGAATTCTTGACGATCTCATTCAAGAGAGCCTGGGCTGGGTTCCCTACACGCAGCTCGCAAACCTCACGGGTCGCCCGGCAATCAGCGTGCCGCTGCACTGGACGGATGCCGGGCTCCCCCTCGGGGTCCAATTCGTCGGGTCGCTGGGCGCCGACGGCGACCTGCTGCAGCTGGCCGCGCAACTGGAAGAGGCGAGCCCGTGGGCCCACCGCCATCCGGCACCCGCGTTGCCGAATTAGTTCTGCCGCTGACTCCTTTACGCCAGGCTTACGAGGCCGGCCCGGCGTCCTCGCTGCCGCGGCGGCCTCGCCACAAGCCGGCGAAGCGCCGGGCGATGTCGCCGAGGCGACCCTCCGCGTGCTGAGAAGCCTTGATGCGGCCGAGGGCTTCTCGGCCCTCTTTTGCGTAGTCGTTGACTGTTTCGTCGCCTTCCTCGGCGCGCATGTCTGCTCTCCAATCCTGTTCGTTTACCCCGGAGCCTGACGCTCGGGTGGTTCCGCGGGCGTCAGCCTTTCGGGCGGTTCTGATGGCGTCAGACGTTCCGGCGTTACCGTCGGCGTGAGCCGCTCCGGCGTCTCGCTGGGAGTGCCCGGCTGCGATGGCTCCGAATTCCGGAGACGCTGCGCCGCTGGCGGCCCCAAGCGGGTGGTGATCATTGCTCAGTCCTCTGCTCGGCTTCCTGGCCGCGTACCCGCGGTACCCGGGGACCCAAACGCCCGCGGCGACACCGGACCGAATTGGCCACAGCTGAGGCCGTCGGGCCGGCCGCTTACACTCCAACCGTGGTCCATCCGACACGACCGAGGTCGGCAGTGCGCAGGCTCCCGCTACTCGTCGGCGTTGCCGTCGTCGTGCTGCTTACCGTCTTCGCGGTACCCATCAAGCAACGATGCGGCGCACCGGGCTTCTCCTGCGCCTCGACGCTGGATAACGACGGCAACATCCGCTACTACTACGAGATCGAACCGGTCGGCGTCTACCTCGCCGAGATGGTCACCGGCACCAATATCGCGCTCTACTACAACTCGGGTGAGGATTTGGTCAGGGCCGGGTAGCCGATGGCGACCGGTTTGCTGGCCGCCGTGGTGCGGTACCGGCCAGCGGAACGCATCCGCTCGTATCGAGTCCGGCTCGGTCCGGGCGGCGATGTGGCCGGCCCGACACCTTACGCAGGCCATCGCGGCCACTGCTCGGTAAAAGCGCTGGTAGAGCGAGTGTAGTGGGTGGAAATCGCGCTGGATTCGCCCAGCGAACGGGTCTGCCCCGACCGTGTGACGGGTGCTCTCGATTGGGGGCTTCACAGCGAGCTACCGCATACTTGTCAGCATGCTTGACGCGACATCGCCGCAGGGTACCGTTGCGGTGCCCGGCGATGTACTGGGCGTGGGCAGAGGTTTGTGATGGCCCGCTCGGGTGGCGCCCATCACCGTCATCGAGCCGTCCGTCAGCCCTCCCGATTCCGCAAAGGGCTGACGCGCACGCTGGGCGCCATCGTCTCCGTGGCAGCCGTGGGGCTCACCGGAGCGGGGTACTACGTGGCGCACGGCGCGCTGGGCGGTATCACCGTGTCCAACGCCCTCCGGCCCGAGGACCCGCGGTCCAGCGGCGACAACATGAACATCCTGCTGATCGGCCTGGACTCGCGAAAGGATCAGGATGGCAACGATCTGCCCTATTCGATCCTGAAGCATCTGCACGCCGGGGACTCCGACGACGGCGGCTACAACACCAACACCCTGATCCTGGTGCACGTCAGCGAGGACAACAGGGTCGTCGCCTTCTCGATCCCCCGCGACGACTGGGTGCCCTTTACCGGGGTCCCGGGATACAACCACATCAAGATCAAAGAGGCCTACGGGCTGACCAAGCAGTACGTCGCGCAAAAGCTGGCCAACCAGGGCGACAGCACTCAGAAGGAACTCGAAACCAAGGGCCGCGAGGCAGGCCGGGCGGCGACGCTGCGTGCGGTGCGCAACCTGACCGGCGTCCCCATCGACTACTTCGCCGAGGTCAACCTGGCCGGCTTCTTTGATCTGGCCCAGACCCTCGGAGGCGTCGACGTCTGCCTGAATCACCCCGTCTACGACTCGTATTCCGGCGCCGACTTCCCGGCCGGGCGACAGCGCCTGGACGCCTCGGAGGCGCTGTCGTTCGTCAGGCAGCGGCACGGCCTGGACAACGGCGACCTGGATCGCACCCACCGGCAGCAGGCGTTCATCTCCTCGGTGATGCAGGAGTTGCAGGCCGCGGGCACCTTCACCAACATCGACAAGCTCAAGAACCTGATGGCGGTGGCGCGCAAAGACGTGGTGCTCTCGGCGGGCTGGAACGACGACATGATCCAACGGCTCGGCGGCCTGGCGGGCGGCAACATCGAATTCCGGACGCTGCCGGTGGTGCGCTACGACAACATCGATGGCCAAGACGTCAACATTGTTGACCCGGTGGCGATCAAGTCCGAGGTGGCCGCCGCGATCGGTTCCGACGCGCCGACGACCGCGACGACAACCACCGCAGCCAAGCCCGATCCGTCCACGGTCGTCGACGTGGTCAACGCCGGCAGCATGAGCGGTCTGGCCAGCGAGGTGTCGCGCGCGTTGAAGAAGAAGGGCTACACCCCGGGCCAGGTACGTGACCGGGAATCCGGCGACCCGTCCACCACGACGGTGGAGTACGGGGCCGGCGCGCAAACCGATGCGGTCAACCTGGCCAATCTGCTCGGCGTGGACGCACCCAAGCAGCCCAGCCCCGGCCTCGCGGCCGGACACATCCGGCTCACCGTGGACACCAATTTCTCGATGCCGACATCCGACGACACCCAGATGGACGACACCACGAGCACCAGCTCCAGTACGACGTCGACGAAGGCCAAGAGCTATTACTACAACGGCACGACCACGACGTATCCGACGCCCGATCAGGGAAAGCCGATCGATGGCGGCGGCGTCCCGTGCGTTAACTAACTGCGGCGATCGCAAGAGCGGCGAATCCGGTCGCCGCGGGTCGCCGCCCTCAAACCACTGCGGCGATCGCAAGAGCGGCGAATCCGGTCGCAGCCATCAAACCCACCGCCAAGCCGGCCGCCGTCAGGCGTGAGTGCCTCCGTCGATGCGGATCTCGGTGCCGGTGATCCACGCGCCGTCGTCGGACACCAGCATGGCGATGACGCCGGCGATCGCTGCGGGCTCGGCCATGCCGGCACCGCTGGATTCGACCGTCGTCGGCAGGATCGGCATCAGCCTCGTAAACAGTGACCAGTCGGCATCTTTAGGGATGTATCCGCCGGTGGCATCGGTGATCCCGGACTTGATGCTGCCCGGCGCCACGCACGCCGCCCGCAGGCCGTCCTTCGCGTATTCGAGCGCCAACGAATGGGTGAACGCCTGAATGCCACCCTTGCTCGCGGCATAGGCGGCCATATAGGGGTGGGCGAACGAGGCCGATGTGGAGCTGAAGTTCACGATCGCGCTGCGGGAATTCGCCAGCAGCGCCGGCAGCGCCTCCCGGACCACCAGGAAGGTGCCGGTCAGGTTCACCCCGACGATCTGGTTCCAGAGTTCCAGGCTTGTCTCGTGGGTGTGCGCGGCCCGCAGGATGCCGGCGGCGTTGACCAGCGAGTCAAGGCCGCCCAACTGTTCGACGGCCAGGCGCACCCCGGCGACCACCGAGTCCTCGCCGGCGACGTCCATCGCCACGGTGGTGAGCCGGTCGGCGGTGCCGGCGTGGTGGGCGTGCGCCCGGGTGTTGTCCAGGCCGTCGGCGGCGACATCGGAGGCCGCCACGGCGGCGCCCTCGTCCAGCAGGCGCAGCGCGGTGGCCTGACCGATGCCCGACGCGGCGCCCGTCACCAGGATCCGCTTGCCCTCGAGTCGCTTCATTGCATCTCCGGTTCACTCAGCGCGGGGACGGATCAGGGTGTGACCACTCCGCGCAGCGCGTCGGCGCCGTACATCTGTTCCATCATCGAGGAGTAGTCGGGGCCGCGGCGCAGAATGTGTCCACCGTCGACGTTGATGCACTGGCCGGTGATCCAGGTCGCGGCGTCGCTGAGCAGGAACATGGCCAGGTTGGCGATGTCTTCGACCTCGCCGACGCGCGGCAGCGGGGTGCACAGCGCGTAGTCGCCGCTGATCGCCGGTGACTGGATCACGCTCGCGTCGACCAGATCGGTGCGGATCAGGCCCGGACGGATGCTGTTGACCCGCACCCAGGACGGGCCGAGTTCGTCGGCGGCCAGCATCATCATGTGGTCGATCGCCGCCTTGGTGACGCCGTAGGGCCCGAACCAGCGGTGGGTGTTGCTGGCCGCGATCGACGAGATTCCGATGAACGAGCCACCACCGCCACGCACCAGTTCGCGCGCCACGTGTTTGAGCACGTACATGGTGCCGTTGACGTTGAGGTCGACGGTGTTTCGCCACGCCTCGGAGTCGGTGTGGGTGATCGGTCCGACCGTCAGCGAGCCGCCGGCGCAATGCACCGCACCGTGTAGCTGGCCGTGCCAGGCCGTCGCGGCGTCGACCGCGCGGACCACCTCGTCCTCGTTGGTGACGTCGGTGGGCTCATACCGGATGGAGCCGCTGCCGGGAAGGGCCTCGATCTCCTCGACGGCCTCCGCGAGGCGATCGGCGTTGCGGCCGACGATCATGACCGAGGCGCCGCCCGCGACCAGCCCGGCGGACACGCCTTTGCCGATCCCGCTGCCGCCGCCGGTGACCAGATATGTCCGGTCTTCGAAAGAAAGCTGCACGCAAGCCACCTCTCAACTGGAACAGGTTCTAGTCATCGAACCATGCGCCCGTTGCCGGCGGTGACGGCTCCCCCGAACCTGAGGCCGACCGGGCCCCGGCTACGGGGTGTCGCGGCGGGCCAGCTTGGTCGGCTTGGCGTTGCGCCAGTCCTCGACGTCGGGCGGCAGGCCGACCGGGTATCTGTTCTCGTTGTGGGCCGCCCAGTGCGCGTGACCGAGCTCGTGAATGTGGAACGCGTGCCGCAGCGCCTCGGTGAAGCCCATCGCGTCGGAGGCCGCGTTGACCGAATCCTTGATCAGCATGGCCGCCATCGTCGGCCGCTCGGCGATGCGCCGCGCGAATTCCACTGTCTTGTCTGCTAATTCGTCGACCGGGAACACCTTGGACACCATGCCGAGGCGATAGGCTTCGTCGGCGTCCAGCGCATCCCCGGTCAGCAGCAGCTCTTTGGCCTTACGAGGGCCGAATTCCCAAGGGTGAGCGTAGTATTCGACACCCGGCATGCCCATCCGGACGCCGACCACGTCGCTGAACTTCGCATTGTCGGCGGCGACGATCAGGTCGCACGCCCAGATCAGCATCAGGCCCGCCGAGATCGCGTTGCCCTGAACCTGGGCGATGGTGATCTTGCGCAGATCGCGCCAGCGGCAAGTGTTTTGGAAGAAGTAATGCCACTCCTGCAGATAGGTCTTCTCGGCGACGGGTTCGCGGGTGGCGCCGTTGATGCGGAACGTCGGGTGCTGCCCCGCGCCGGGGGCCCGCTCGGCGAGCGCCAGCTCTGAGCCCAGGTCGTGACCGGCGGAGAAGTTCTTCCCGCGCGCGGCCAGGATCACCACCCGCACGGTGTCGTCGGCCTCAGCACGCAGGAACGCCTCGTCGAGCTGGACCAGCAGGCCGCGGCTCTGCGCGTTGTGAGCCTCGGGCCGGTTGAGCCAGATGCGGGCGATGACGCCATCGTCCAGAGTCTCGTACGTCACCAGCTCCTCGGCGCCGGCGTTGCCCGCCTGCGGTCCGGCTTGCTCGGAGAGAGTCATTTCGCCCACCTCGCTTGTTGTCCAGCTCAAAGTCGTTTACACATTACGGCCAGTGTGTAACCGGGTCCGCGCTGGGGGGATCGGCCGCGGGGCCTACCGACCACCGCGTTCTCACCTGTCGTCGCCGGGCCGGCCGCCCAGCGGCAGTAGCCGATGGTCGCGGGTGAACACCAGCCGCACGATGCCCAGCGCGACGACCACGGTGGTGCCCGCCACCGAACCCAGGATCAAGAACATCACCACGGCCTGCACCAGCACGGCCTGCAAGGGTGGCACCCCGGCGAGGATGAGGCCGGTCATGGCACCCGGCAAAAACACCAGGCCGGTGGCCTTGGTCGTTTCGATCTGCGGAGATATAGCCGAGCGCAACGCGGTTCGCAGGTAGGGGGACGCGGCCTGCCCCGACGGCTGCCCCAGCGCGAGGCGGGCTTCGACCTCGTCGCGCTTGTCGCGCAACTCGTCGACCAGTCGCCGGGCCACCAGCACCATGGCGGTCATCGAGTTGCCGATCATCATCCCGGCGACCGGTACCAGAGTGCGTCCCTGCAGCGGGAACACCCGCAGGCCGAAGATCACCCCCAGGGTCACCACCGCCGCGCCGGCGAACGCGGCCACGGCCAGCCGCGCAAACCGCGGCACCTCCGGTGCCCTGCGGCGCGCGACGTCCCCGGCGTAGGCCACCATCCCCGCGACCCAGGCCCACGACCACCACAACGACCGGCCCGGTTCGAACAGCAGCGTCAGCGCCCCACCCACGAGGAGCAGCTGCACCAGCGCGCGGGCCGCGGCCCACAGCAGCTGCCGCTCCAAACCCAGTCGCCGCCACAGCGAGATCCCGGCCGCGAACGCGACCAGGATCAGCGACGTCGCCAGGCCCACCCAGCCGACTTGACCGTTCATCGCGCCGCCGGGCCGTCACTGGGCCGGGTGCCGACCCGGCCCAGTCCCAGGCTGCGGCCCGACTTCAGCCGCAGGACCCAATCGGCCGCCCTGTCCACCTGCGCCGCGTCATGCGTGACCCACAGGGCGGGGGTGCCCTCGGCGGCCAGTTCGCGCACCGCGCGCTCGATGATTTCGGCGGCCTCGGCGTCGACGGCGGAGGTGGGTTCGTCCAGCAGCAGCACTTGGGGTTGCGCTATCAGCGTGCGGGCCAGGCACACCCGTTGGGCTTCGCCGCCCGAGAGGCCGGCGACGTCGCGGTCCAACCACGATCCCGTCAGCGCGACCCGGGCCAGCGTTTCTTGCATGCGCGCGTCGGACGCATCCGGGTCGGCGGCTTGCAGATTGTCGGCGACCGTGCCGGGGAATGGAGTCGGTCGCTGAAAGCACATGCCCACCCGGCGCCGCAGCCACAGCGGGTCGAGGCCGGAGATGTCCGACCCGTAGAACACCACCCGGCCGCTCGTCGGTAGCTCCAGCCTGTTGCACAGCCGAAGCAGGGTCGACTTGCCCGAGCCCGACGCCCCGAACACCGCCGTCACGCCGCGCCCCGGAATCGCCGCCGCCAGCCCGTCGAGGGCCCGCACCCCTTGGCGTTCCACAACGACATCGACGAACTCGAACACCGTGTCGTTGTCGGCGTCCTGGTCGACCACCCGTTTATCCTGCATCACCGCGCCGCCGGTTGACCGTGAGCCGCGCGGCGAACCCCCGGTCAGCTGGTGAGACAGCCTGCCACCGGTCGGGCGCGTCGCCTACAGTTGAGTGATGCCTACAAAATCTGATCCCGCCGAAATCGGCGATGTCGAGCCGGTGGCCGACGACACTGCGAGCCAGGCCAGGCGGGTCGTCGCGGCCTACGCCACCGACGCTGACGAGTGCCGGGTCTTCCTGTCCATGCTGGGTATTGGGCCGGCGAAACTCGACGCGTAGATGTCTCCCGGGGGAGGGCGAGGCTCGAGGGAAGCATTCGGTAATTCCGACTTCGTCGTGGTTGCCAACCGGTTGCCGGTCGATCAGGAACGTCTTCCCGACGGCACCACCGCGTGGAAACGCAGCCCCGGGGGGCTGGTCACGGCCCTCGAGCCGCTGCTGCGCCGCCAACGCGGGGCGTGGGTCGGCTGGCCGGGAGTCGTCGACGAGGACACCGACCAGGACGGCGAGCCCATCCTCCAGGACGACCTCGAGCTTCGGCCGGTCAAGCTGAGCGCGGACGATGTCGCCGAATATTACGAGGGTTTCTCCAACGCCACGCTGTGGCCGCTGTATCACGACGTCATCGTCAAACCGATGTACCACCGCGAATGGTGGGAACGCTACGTCGCCGTCAACCGCCGCTTCGCCGAAGCCACCTCCCGCGCCGCCGCGCAGGGGGCCACGGTCTGGGTGCAGGACTACCAGCTGCAACTGGTGCCGGCGATGCTGCGCGAGCTGCGGCCGGACCTGACCATCGGCTTCTTCCTGCACATCCCCTTCCCGCCCGTCGAGTTGTTCATGCAGATGCCGTGGCGGACCGAGATCGTCGAGGGCCTGCTCGGTGCGGACCTGGTCGGGTTCCACCTGGCCGGCGGTGCGCAGAACTTCCTGTTCCTGGCCCGACGGCTGATCGGCGTCAACACCTCGCGCGGGGCGGTGGGAGTGCGGTCGCGATACGGCGAGGTGGAGCTCGAATCGCGGGTGGTTCGGGTGGGCGCGTTTCCCATCTCCATCGACTCCAGCTCGCTTGACCAGGCGGCCCGCCATCGCGACATCCGGCGCCGCGCCCGCGAGATCCGGGCCGAGCTGGGCAACCCCCGCAAGGTGCTGCTCGGCGTCGACCGGCTCGACTACACCAAAGGCATCGACGTTCGCCTGAAAGCCTTTTCGGAGCTGCTCGCGGAGGCCCGCGTCAAGCGCGACGACACGGTGCTGGTCCAGCTGGCGACACCGAGCCGCGAACGGGTGGACAGTTACCAGCAGCTGCGCAACGACATCGAACGCCAGGTCGGCCACATCAACGGCGAATATGGCGAAGTCGGGCATCCGGTGGTGCACTACCTGCACCGGCCGGTGCCGCGCGACGAACTGATCGCGTTCTTCGTCGCCGCCGACGTCATGCTCGTCACCCCGTTGCGTGACGGGATGAACCTGGTCGCCAAGGAGTACGTCGCGTGCCGCAGCGATTTGGGTGGCGCGCTCGTCTTGTCCGAATTCACGGGCGCCGCGGCCGAACTTCGGCAGGCGTATCTGGTCAACCCGCACGACCTCGAAGGCGTCAAGGACGCCATCGAGGCTGCGCTGAACCAGTCCGCCGAAGACGGACGACGCCGGATGCGGTCACTTCGTCGCCAGGTCCTCGCCCACAACGTCGACCGCTGGGCGAGGTCGTTCCTCGACGCACTCGCCGAATCCCGGCCCGGCACCGCCGATTAACGCGCACGCGCAGGATCCCATGGTGTTGACGCCCGAACGCTGTGATACTCAGATACAGCGCACGAGCGTGAAGGAGGGTCGCCACATGAGGCTCCGCCATGGGATGGCCGCGGGTGCCGGCATCTTCACGGCCGTCGCGGTGGGCATCGCACTGCAATCCGGTGAACCGGCCAAAGCGGTCGGACCACCGGCGGACGGCACCTACAACTACAACGAGGCGGGCGTGTCTGGGGTTACCTGGACCATCTCGGCGCTCTGCGATCAACCCTCGGGCACTCGGAACATGAACGACTACTCCGACCCGATTGTGTTCGCGATGAACTGCGCGCTCAACATCGTGAGTTCGACGCCCGAGCAGATCAGCGCCGCGGACAAGCAGCAGAATTTCAGCGGCCGGGCCCGAATGTCCAGCATGCTATGGACTTTCAAAATCGACAAAGCGGACGGTGTGGCCTGCCCGGGCGGTGGCTCCGCGCCATCGACCGACACGTTCGCGTTCAGCGACGAGACGATGAGCGGCACCCACACCACGCTGCACGGCGCCGTGTGCGGGTTGCAGCCGGGGATGAAGAAGGAACCGTTCTCGCTGGCGATGACCGGGCCGCCGCCCAGCCCGATCAATCGTTACCCGTTGTACTGCAACGGCATTGCGATGTGCTACTGACGCCGGCCGCTCGCCGGGTGGGCTAGATCGGTGTGATGTAGGCGATCAACCACTGCTTGCCGACCTTCTTGAAATCCACCCGCAGCCGGCTGCCGTCATAGAGCGGCTGGCGTGACTTGTCGGTCACGGTGCGGTTCATGAAGACCATCACCGACGCCGATTCGCGTTTGGCCGACATAACCCCCACGCCAACGACATTGGCCTGCACGACCACTTCGCGCTTCTTGGCCTCGGGGATGATCTGGGTGTTGGCGCTCTTCTGGAATTCCGAGCGATAGTCGGGCGTCAACAACGGATACGCCGCCGACAGGCTGCGCTCGACTGTTTGGTAGTCATAGGCGAAGACCTCGGGAATCTCCTTGGCCGCCAACCCGGGCAACACCGCTCGCGCCGCCTGCTCGCCGCGGGTCTGCACGCGGTCCCAGTACATCCAGCCGGCCACCGCGGACAACCCGACGAACGCCACGGCCATGAGGTAACCCGCGACGACCAGCAGCCAACGCCGCCAGCGCATCAATTACCTCCGTCGGGATATTTCAGGTCGTAGCCGGTCATCTTTCCGGCGTCGTCTTCGTGCACGATCACACGCAACCGATACGGCATGGACGGCTTGTTGACTCCGTCGATGTCGGCGACCGTGACGCGCACCGACACCAACACGGACGCGTTATCCGTAACGGCGTCAACGCCTTCCAGGGCGGCACCGTTGATCACGGCTTCCGACGTCGCATTGGTGGAGCGGAACAGGCCCTTGAGGTTCTCGACGTTGTTGTTGGCGCCGAGCATGCCGCGCAGCGGCCCGCTGGTGCCGTTGACGAACCTGTTCACGCTCTCGTCGATGCTGTCCTGCTTGTAGCTGAACATGTTGACGACCGTCTGCGTCGCGGTGTCGACGAAACGCTGATCGCGGGCCTGCGCGGCGGTCGTGTGCCGCTGCGCGACGAACAACGCCGCGACACACCCGGCCACCGCCCCGACCGCCACCAGCGCCGCGGCGAACGACACCCACGCAACCAGGGCGCGGTGCGGTTGCCGCCTGGGCGGCGGCTTGACGGACCGCAGGGTCTTGGCGGGTTTTGCCGGTCGCTTCGGTGTGCCCGCGACCCCGGCGGGGACCGTGACTTCGCGGGCCGGCTCACCCTTGGCCGGGCCCGCCGCGCGCGAGGCTCGTCGACGCACGCGCGGCGTGCTCGTCGATTCGTCTACCACGACAGGGTCCATTACATCGGCCTTGGATCAAGCATGAGGTCCACCCAGTTCTCCGCGCCCGAGGTGCCGGTCGCGCCGGCCGCGAAGATACCAGTGCCACCGGCCGGATCGACAAACGCGCCGGTCTTCTGGTCATAGGTGGCGTAGGCCGGGCCGCTGGCCTGCGGCTGCCCTCCGGGTGGCGGGCCCCACGGCTTCTCGGGTCCCGGGCCCGCCGGCGGCGGGCTGATGCCCTCCGGCGGCGCCGGTGGCGGCAGCCACTTCGGGTACGGAAGCTGCGGCGGCACCGGGGGCACCCCGGGCGGCTGCCACGACGTGAACGGCGGCGGCGGCCCGTTGTCATTGGGCGGCGGCGGAGCGAAGGCCGGCTGCTTGTTGGGCAACGGCCCCGGCCCGGGCACCACACCCGGGGGCGGCGGCCCGACGATGGGCGTACCCGGGTCGGGCTCGGCGCCCGGCGGGATGTAAGGGAAGTGGTTGGGCGGCAACACGTTCAAACCGTTGGTCATCGGGGTGTCATACGGCACGGGCGGGCCGCGCCACGGGTTGCGGCCGACCGGCACGTAGCCCTTCGGGTCGCGGCACTGCTGGATCGTCGGCGCGCGTTTGCCTGGGAACTCCTGGCACGGGTAGTTGCGCGCGCCGCGCACGGTGCTGGGATCGTTCTGCGCCGTCTTGCAGAACATGTCCTTCGGCAGCTCGCGCACCGTCTCGTCGGCCGGGGTGCGCATCAACGGCGGCGGCAGGAAGCCGACGGCGCATGGCGGCGGGTCGTTGAGGTCAAGCTTGAAGTCCAGCTTGGCGCCTTCATCCTGCGGGCCGCCGCCTGCGGCGGTGGTGATGGCGGCGAACAGCGCCGGCAAGACGACCAGCAGCTGCTCGATCGACTTGTGGTAAATCACCCCGACCCGCCCCAGGTTGGCCAGGCTGGCGGCCAGGGCCGGGAAGGACGGACGGATGCCGGAGAACGCGGTGCTGGCCTCGTCGGTGGCACCGGGAGCGGTCGCCAGGGTGTCGCGCAGCTGCGGGTCGGCCTGGCGCACCTCGGAGGTGAACCGCGCCAGCCCGTCGGACAGCGACCTGATGTCAGCGCCCGCGCGAATCTGGGCCTGTAGGAACGGGCCGGCCTGGTCGA
The DNA here is from genome assembly GCF_035617725.1 of Mycobacterium sp. 94-17. Lineage (NCBI taxonomy): Bacteria > Bacillati > Actinomycetota > Actinomycetes > Mycobacteriales > Mycobacteriaceae > Mycobacterium > Mycobacterium sp. 94-17. The sequence goes on along the minus strand of NZ_JAPIYN010000001.1, from coordinate 248,250 downwards.
TCAACTCCGACACTTGCGGATAGTTGACGTTGGCCTCGTCCACCAGCAGCCGGGCGGACTCGAAGAGCCGCGCCAGCTCGGGGCCTGAGCCGTTGGCCGCGATGAACGTCTCGTGCAGCAACTCCCGCAGCCGGGTGTCACCGAGGCTGTTGACCAAGGTCTCCGAGCGTTTCAACAGGTCGGCGACGTCCTGCCCGATCCGGGTGTTCTGCCGCGTGATGCGAAATCCGTTGGTCAGCTTCGTGGTGGCCGGTGTGCCCGGGGGCACCAGGTCGATGTACTGCTCGCCGACGGCCGAAACGCTCTTGACGGTGGCGGTGACGTTCGACGGGATGGCGGTGCCGCTGTTCAGCCGCATGCCGGCGACGACACCGTTGGGGCTCAACCCCACCGACTCGACCCGGCCGACGGCAACGCCGCGGTAGGTGACGTTGGCGTTCTTGTACAGGCCGCCGCCGGCCACGAAATCAGCGCTCACGCCGTATGTTCCGATTCCGAGGGTGGACGGCAGCCGCAGATAGAACACCGCCATCACGGTCAGGGTGATGACCGTGATCACCGCGAAGATAGCCAGCTGGATCTTGGTCAGTCTGTCGTGCATGTACGCCCGCCCCCTACTGTCCCGAAGCCGTGCCGGGCGGAATCTTGAACGGGTCCGCGGCCTGTCCGGACAGGTTGGCCATTTCGCCGGTCAAGAAGTCCGGCGGGTTGAGGATCTCGTTCATGTGGGCCATGTTCGGATCGAAATAGGCTGTGGTAAAGAATGTTTCACCGAGGCGGCGCAGGGTGAGGTCGAACGTGGTGAACACGTTGAGGTAGTCGCCGCGCACCGCCTGCTTGATCCCGAAGTTGGGGAACGGGAACGTCAGCAGCAGCTGCAGCGAGGTGACGAAGTTCCGGCGGTTGTCGTTGAGGACCTTGACCACCGAGTACAGGTCTTTCATGTCGGCGGCGAAGTCGACCTTCGTCTTGGCCAGGATGTTCGAGGTGACATTGGCCAGTTTGTGCAGCGCGGCGAACGCCTCGACGATGTGGCCGCGATTCTTGTTGAGCACGCGGATCGCGTCGGGCAGCGTGTCCAGCGCCCGGCCGAGATTGTCCTTGTCGTGGGCCAGGCTCGCCGAGAACCGGTTCAATCCGTCGACGGCATCGATGATGTCGTTGACCTGACGGTTTAGGCCCGACGTCAGTTCCGCGAGCCGGGGAATCAGGTCGACGAACTGGTCCTGGCGCCCTGCCACGGCCCGGTAGGTCTCGTCGGTGATCTCTTCCAGTGCACCGACATTGCCCTTGTTCACCACCACGCCGAGCGCCGAGAGCACCTCCTCGGTGGTGGGATAGCGACCGGTGTTGGCCTGCGCGATCTTCGACCCGTCCTTCAGTCTGCCGACGGCCGGCTTGTCCTTGGGGCGGGCCAGGTCGATGTGCATCGATCCGAGCAGCGAGGTCTGGGCGACCGTCGCGGTCGAGTTGGAGGGCAGCACCACATTGTTGTTCAGCGCCAATTTCACTGCCGCGTAGAATGATCCGTCCGCGCGCTGTTCGGCCGAGATGCCGGCGACACTGCCGACGGTGACGTCGTCCACCATGACCGGAGAGTTCTGCGGCAGCGTCGCGACGTCGGGCAGTTCGACGGTGATCGAGTAGGCGCCCCTGCCGTGACCGGCGGTGCCGGGCATCGCCAGTGAGTTCAGCCCATCGAATTGACAGCCGGCCACCAGCAGGCTTCCTGCGATTAATCCACCGGCGCGCAACCACATTCGGTTCATCTGCCACCGTCCAAGCCGGCCGCCGGCCCGCCGGGAGCCTGGCCCGGGGGCGGACCCGGCGGCGGGCCGAACGCGCTTCCCGCGGGGCCGGCGGCGGGGGCGGGGCCGGGCGCCGGTTGGCCGGGAGCGGACTGCGGGGCCGTCGGGACCAGCAGTGCTTGCAGATCCGCCGGGTTCTGAGCGGCCGGCGGCGTCTGGGCACCCTTGGCCGGGACCCAGGTCAGCTGCGGTTCCGGCGTCGCCGACTTGGCCTGCGTCTCCGGGGTGTCGTAGATGATCTGGCCCTTGTACGCCGTAATCGTGTTGAGCGGGTGGAACATCAGCGGTGGATAGTTCACGGTGAGCCGGCGCAACACCGGTCCGAGACGCTCACGGCAGAGCTCGGCGCGCTTGAAGTAGTCCGGCGCCCGGGGGCCCGCTGCGGTCTCGAAGGACCCACCGCAGATGAACTGCACCGGGTTGGCGAATTCCGGAATCGACAACAAGCCGTTGAGGGTGCCCTGCGCGGGGTCGTAGATGTTGTAGAAGTTGGCGATACCCGGGCCCGCCACGTGCAGCACCTGCTCGATGTTGTCGCTCTGGTCGCTCAACGTCTTCGCGAAATCGTTGAGGTTGTTCACCGTATCGACAATCGTCGAGTTGTTTTCGTGCAGGAACCCGCGGATGTCCGACAGCGCTGTGTTGAGCGTTCCCAGCGTGGTGTCGAGGTGGCGCGAGCTGTCGGCGAGCACCTGCGACACCGACGCGACGTTTCCGGCGAACTGGACGATCTGCTCGTTACTGGACGACAGCGCGTTGACCAGAACCTGCAGGTTTTTCACCGTGCCGAAGATGTCGCCGCGCGAATCCCCCAGACGCCCAGCGGCTTGCGAGAGCTCGCGCAGGGCGTTGTGGAACGACTGGCCCTTGCCATCGAATGTGTCCGCGGCCTGGTTGATCGCCTCGCCCAACGGCCCCTGCATCGATCCGGCGGTCGGACCGAGCTGCACGGCAAGCTGGGTCAGCGACTCCTTGACCTCGTCCCATTCCACCGGCACCGCGGTCCGGCCCGGGCCGATGCTGGCGCCATCGGCCATCGCTGGGCCGCCGGTGTACGCCGGCGTCAGCTGAATGAACCTGGCCGCCACCAGATTCGGCGACATGATGATGGCCTTGGCATTCTGCGGGATCTTGACGTCATTGGACACCGACATGGTGATCTTCACGTCGGACGGCCGCGGGTCGATCGTGTCGACGGTTCCGACCGGGACGCCGAGGATCCGCACCTGGTCACCGGGATACAGGCCGACCGCGGAGGCGAAGTAGCCGACGATCTTGCGGCTATTCGCTTGCGACGAAAGCACATACACCCCGCCCACCAACACCGCGACCAGCGCGATGATGGTGGCGGAGCGCAGCGCTCGGCTGCCGGCGATCCTTCCCATGAAGCCCGGCATCACGGTGACTTCGGCCTGATGATCCAGCGCTCCTGAATCAGCCCGCGCAGGTAGTCGGCGAGGCTGGCAGGCATCTTGCCGGGCTGATAGAAGAAGTCGAACATGGTGGCCAGCAGCGGCGCCGGGATCACCCCGTAGACGTTGACATTGAATCCGGGGCCCGAACCGACCACCTCGCCCAGCTCGGTGGCATAGGTGGGCAGCCGCTTGAGGGCCTCGGTGATGTAGTCGCGGCGCTCGTTGAGGTTGGACAGCACGTCGTTGAGCTTGTTCAGCGCCGGGCCGAACTCCTTGCGGTTGTCGGCGACGAAGCCGGAGATCTGCGTCGAGAGGTCCTGGATCCCCGAGATCAGCTGGGCCAGGGCGCCGCGGCGTTCGTCGAGCGCGGCGAACAACTCGTTGCCGTCGTCAACCAGCTTGTTGACCTGTCCCGCGCGCTGTGACAACACGCCGGTGACCGACTTCGCATGAGCCAGCAGGCTTTGCAGCGCCTCGTCGCGGCGGTCCAGGGTGCGCGACAGCGATGTCACCCCGTCCAGCGCACCGCGCAGTTGCGGGTTTGCGTCGTGCAGCGTGTCAGTCAGCACGTTCAACGCCTTTTCAAACTGCGGCTTGTCGAGGTTGTTGGCGTTCTGCCCCAAATCTTCGAGGGCGCCCGCGAGTGTGTATGGCGTCGTGGTACGGCTGAGCGGAATGGTGGTGGTCTTGCCGACCCCGGCGGGGGTCACGGAGATGGAGCGCTCACCGAGGATGGTGTCGGTGCGGATCGCGGCCAGCGACTGGTCGCCGACGGCGACGTGGCGATCGACGCTGAAGCTGATCTTGGCGCTGTCGCCGGCCAGGCCCACTTCGGTCACCTTGCCGACTTTGAAGCCGGAAACGTACACGGCGTTGCCGGGATTGATGCCGCCGGCGTCGGTGAAGTAGGCGTCGTAGGTCTTGCCCTGCGGCCAGAACGGCAATCCGGTGTAGCCGAACGCAACGAGCACGACACACACCACAAGCACCACGCCGAAGATGCCGGTGCGCAGTGGATCGCGCTCGCGCCTTGCGTTACTTGACAAAAGCGCACCTCCCCTTGCTGGGATCCACCTGGCCACCGAGCGGCAGCAGGATGTCACTGCCGGCCGGACCGTTGATCTTGATCGTCACGGAGCAGAAGTAGATGTTGAAGAACGACCCGTACGCGCCGAGGGCGGCCAGCCGCAGATAGTCCTCGCCCAGCTGCTCGATGTCGTTGTTCAGCTCGGCCTTGCGGTTGTCCAGCTCGGTGGCCAGCGGGCGAGCGTTCTCCAGGATTCCCTGCAACGGCCGACGCGAATTCTTCAGTAACTGCGTCAAATCCGTCGTGGTCGACGCCAGCGGCGGGATGGCGCCGGCGATGTCGTCGGAGTGTTGGGCCAGCCCGGTAATCAGCTGCTGTAGCTGGTCGACGCTGGCCGAAAACTGTGCACTGCGCTGGTCGACGGTGGTCAGCACCGTATTGAGGTTGTTGATCACATCGCCGATGAGCTGGTCGCGCTGGCCCAGCGCCGATGAGAATGCGCTGGTGTCGGCCAGCACATTCGACAACGCCCCGCCCTGCCCCTGCAGCAGCTGGATGACCGCGCCGGTGATGGTGTTGACCTTGTCGGCGTCGAGGCCTTTGAGCACCGGGCGCAGTCCGCCCAGCAGGGCGTCGAGATCGAGTGCGGGCTGGGTGTGCTGGCTGTTGATCGTCGCGCCGGCCGGCAGTTTTCGCAGCTCGCCCGGGCCCGAGGTGATCTCCAGATATCGGTCACCGACCAAGTTTTCGTAGCGGATCACCGCGCGGGTAGAGGAGTAAAGCGTGTAGCGCTGGTCGACTCCGAATTTGACGTCGATGGTGTTGTCGGGGTTGAGCTTGATGCCCGAGACCGCGCCGACCGGCACCCCCGCGATGCGCACCTTCTGCCCGGACTTCAGCCGCGAAACATCGGTGAACGTTGCGTGGTAGGTGCTTTCGGGACCGAATCGGAAATCGCCGAACACCACCACCAGCCCCGCTGACACCAACAGCATGGCCACCGCAAAAATGCTGACCTTGGTCATCATTGCGCGATGCGACGGCATTCCCGAGCGGCCCGGCATCAGAAGTCATCCCGTTCCGCGAACGCCCCGTGGAACAGGAACTGCAACGTCGACGGTGCGTCGAACTGCAGTTCGGTGAACGGCTCGTACGGGATGTTGGCGTTGTCGGTCACCAGGAACGGCGCCCGGTAGAACGATCCCCCGGTCTGCTTGGTCGGAATGTCGGGCAGCCCACGGCAGTTCGGGCCGCCGGAGGCGTTCACGATCGGCAGCGATTCGGGATAGACGTACGCAGGCGCGCCCAACACGAAGCTCGACGACGTGAACAGGCCGGCCTTGCGAACACCGAGCAGCGGGGCGAATTCCTTTATACCGCGCTCGATGCCGGCGAACAGGCAGCCGAATTCCGGTGAGTAATCGGACGCCACCTTAAGCGGGGCCCGCAGCCGGTTGATGGTATCGATGAAGTCCCGTTCGGCCGGCGCCAGAGTGTCATACGCGTTGTTCGACAGGCCGATGGTGGCCAATAGTGTGCTGTCGAGGTTCTTCTGCTGGTCCACGACCGTCTTGTCGATCGTCGGCAGATTGTCGACCACGGTGGTCAGGTCCGGCGCCGCGTCCGCGTACACGTTGGCCACCACCGCGGTTTTGCGCAGGTCCTCCTGCAGTGTCGGCAGCTTCGGGTTCGCCTGGCGCGCCAGCGTATTCAAGCCCGACAGGATGCCGCCCAGGTCGTCGCCGTGACCACGCAGGCCTTCCGCGAAGGCGCTCAGCGTGCCGTTGAGTTCGACGGGGTCGATCTTGTGCAGCAGGTCCATCAACGACTGGAACAAGGTGTTGACTTCCAGCTGCACCGACGAGGCCGCCACATGCGCGTCGGGACGCAGCGATGTCGGCGAAGGCGCCTGCGGTGGAATGAATTCCACCGCCTTGGCGCCGAAGATGGTGTTGCCCGCGATGTGCACCGTCGCGTTGGACGGGATGAAACGCATGTCCCCGCTGTTGATTCCGAGCGTCAGCCGCGCCTGGTCGCCGGAATAGTCGACGGTTTCGACCTTGCCGATCTGAATACCCCGGTATTTGACCTTGGCGCCCTTCTCCATCACCAGCCCGGCCCGGGGCGCCGACACGGTGACGGTGTCGATCGACGCGAAAGCCGCGGTGTAGGAAAGGTACGTCAGCACAGCGGAAGCCACGATCAGACCGGCCAGCACCGCTGCTGCCAGCCGGACGGATGTGCGTCGCGCGTCTGTGTTCGCCATATCCCTTTGAGCGGCCCTCTTATCCGGAGAGGTTGAAGTTACCGGACGCCCCATACACAGCGAGCGAGATGAACAAAGTGATGACGACCACGACGATCAACGAGGTCCGCACGGCCTGGCCGACCGCGATGCCAACCCCGACCGGACCGCCGTGCGCGTTGAAGCCGTAATAGGTATGGACCAGCATGACCGCGATGGCCATCGCGATGGCCTGCAGGAACGACCACAACAGGTCGGACGGTATCAGGAACGTATTGAAGTAGTGATCGTAGAGGCCTTTTGACTGCCCGTTGATGTATACCGTGGTGAAGCGGGCGGCGAAGAACGCGGCCAGCACCGAGAGCGAGTACAACGGGATGATCGCGATGAGGCCGGCGATCAGCCGGGTCGATACCAGGTAGGACACGGCGTGCACCGCCATCGATTCCACCGCGTCGATCTCCTCGGACACTCGCATGGCACCGAGTTGGGCTGTCGCGCCGGCGCCGATGGTGGCCGCCAGTGCGATACCCGCGATCACCGGCGCGACGACGCGGACGTTCAAAAACGCCGACAGGAATCCGGTCAGCGCCTCGATGCCGATGTTGCCCAGCGACGAATAACCCTGCACGGCAATGACACCGCCGGACGCCAGGGTCAGGAAGGCTGCCACACCGACCGTGCCGCCGATCATGATGAGAGCCCCCGAGCCCATCGTCATCTCAGCGACCAGCCGGAGCGTCTCCTTGCGATAGCGCGTGGCGGCGTTGGGCACATAGCGCAAGGTCTGCCCGTAGAACAATGCCTGCTCGCCGAAGTCGTCGACCGGCTCCTCAAACCGTGAAACGAAATTGCGAAGCCGGTAAGTGAAGTCGTAACTCATTGCGTGCTCACCGGTCCGATCACTTCGCCGAGATTCGCACGCCGACCGCGGTCATCACCACGTTGATCACGAACAGACAGATGAAGGCGTAGACCACGGTTTCGTTGACCGCGTTGCCGACGCCCTTGGGCCCACCCTTGACGGTCAGGCCACGGTAGCAGCCCACCATGCCTGCCATCACGCCGAACAGCAGCGCCTTGACTTCGGCCAGCACCAGCTCGCGCAGCCCGGTCAGGACGGTCAGTCCATTGATGAACGCGCCGGGGTTTACGCCCTGTAGGAAGACGGAGAATACGTAGCCACCGGAAAGACCGATGGCGCATACCAATCCGTTCAGGAGCAGGGCCACCACCGTGGAGGCCAGTACGCGCGGCACCACCAGCCGGTGGATCGGGTCGATGCCGAGCACCCGCATCGCGTCGATCTCTTCGCGGATGGTGCGGGCGCCGAGGTCGGCACAGATCGCGGTGGCGCCGGCACCGGCCACGACGAGCACGGTCACCACCGGACCCAACTGGGTGATGGTGCCAAATGCCGTCCCCGCGCCGGACAGATCGGCGGCGCCGATCTCGCGCAGCAGGATGTTGAGGGTGAAGGCCACCAGAACGGTGAACGGGATGGACACCAGCAGCGTGGGAACCAGCGACACGCGAGCGATCATCCATGTCTGATCGAGAAACTCACCGAACTGAAACGGCCGGCGAAAAACCGCACGGCCGGTATCCAACATCATCTCGAAGAATCCGCCGACAGCGCGGGCGGGAACCGCAAGTTGTTCCCTCAACGCGGTCCCCCCCTCGGTTTGGTCTCGGCGAAGTCTATGTCTGGCCTTTGCATCGTCTACGGTCGCACGGGGCTCGCTGTGAGCCGGATCATATTAACCCAGAACAAGTTGGCCGTGTCAATGAACGGCACTTCTTTATCCGAACTGTTAATTTGCCAGGTCAGACCCGCTTGGTACGTGTCAAACTGACACACGTTCTACCTGGCGATTCCGCCCGATACGCCGGGTCTTTCGCGGCTATTCTTCCATCAGCGCGCCAGCCGAAAAATTGTGCTCAGGATCACGGCCAGCAAAGTATTCCTGCAGCGTCGAACTGAGCGTCGCCGGGTCCCAGGCGGTGCCGTCGGCGCTGAATTTGCGCTCCACGGTCGGCGCGGCCACCAACGTCACCTGCGGACCGTAGACGATGAACACCTGGCCGTTCACCTCGGCGGCCGCCGGCGACGACAGGAACGTCACCAGATTGACCACGTGCTCAGGCGACAACGGGTCGACGCCACCCGCTTCCGCCTCGGGTGCGTCGCCGAAGACGTCGGCCGTCATCGCGGTGCGCGCGCGCGGGCAGATGGCGTTGGCGCACACACCGTAGCGGCCCAGTGCCCGTGCGGCCGTGAGGGTGAGCGAAATGATGCCCGCCTTGGCGGCGCCGTAATTCGCCTGCCCGACCGGACCGACCAGCCCGGCCTCCGACGCGGTGTTGACAATCCGCCCGAAGATCTGGCCGCCGGCGTCCTTGGCCTTGGAGCGCCAGTAGGTCGCGGCGTTGCGGGTCAGCAGGAAATGACCGCGCAGGTGCACTGCGATGACGAGATCCCACTCCTCGTCCGACATGTTGAACAGCATCCGGTCCCGGGTGATCCCGGCGTTGTTGATCACGATGTCGAGGCCGCCCAGAGAGTCGGCCTGAGCAACCAGTTCGTCGGCGGTGGCGCGTTCGCTGATGTCACCGGCCACGGCGACGGCCTTCGAACCAACCGAGGTGATCTCGTCGATGACATCGGACGAATCCAACGCCGCGGCGATGTCGTTGACGACGACGGTTGCGCCCTGGCGCGCCAGGCCGAGTGCCTCGGCACGTCCCAGGCCCGCGGCCGCACCGGTGACCACCGCGACCTTTCCGGACAGATCGGTCGCGTTCGTGCTGCTAGTCAATTTATGAATACCTCTAGTTCATCTGGATCCGGGCTCTGGGCTCCGTTAGTCGCCGCGCTGGAGCGCCGCGCGCGGGCACTCCGCGATCGCCTGCTCGGCCAGTTGCTCCTGATCGCCGGGAATGGGGTCGAGCTTCACCACCGCGTAGTCCTCATCGTCCAGGTCGAAGATATCTGGGGCAATTCCCAAACACACTGCGTTGCCTTCGCACCGGTCACGGTCCACGATCACCCGCACAGCACCCTCCTTGAACCTGGACTTCACCGCAGGACTCGCCTCATCGGTATGTAGGTCCACCATAGGACCCCGACACCTCTGGGGAAACGGCCGCTGGATTCCCAGACTAGAACGTGTTACAACCGGGGAGGCGAACGGGTAGCCGTTGGTCGAGTTGCGGCAGCCCATGACGAGGCTTGTCACTCCGAACGTCGGTAACTTCAAGGACGGCCGAAATGCGTATCAGTTACACCCCGGAACAAGAGGAGCTGCGTCGCGAGCTGCGGTCGTACTTCACCACGCTGATGACCCCCGAGCGCCGGGAGGCACTGACCTCGTCGGGCGGCGGCGAAGTCGGGACCGGCACCGCGTACCGCGACACCGTCGCGCAGATGGGCAAGGACGGGTGGCTCACCCTGAACTGGCCCAAGGAGTACGGCGGGCAGGACCGCTCCCCGATGGATTCGCTGATCTTCACCGACGAAGCCGCCATCGCCGGCGTGCCGGTGCCGTTTTTGACCATCAATAGCGTGGCGCCGACCATCATGGCCTTCGGCACCGACGAGCAAAAGACGTTCTTCCTGCCCAAGATCGCCGCCGGCGAACTGCATTTCTCGATCGGCTACTCCGAGCCCGGCGCCGGCACGGACCTGGCAAACCTGCGCACCACCGCGGTGCGCGACGGTGACGACTACGTCATCAACGGCCAGAAGATGTGGACCAGCCTCATCGCCTACGCGGACTGGGTGTGGCTGGCCGTGCGCACCAACCCCGAGGCCAAGAAACACCGCGGCATCTCGATGATCGCGGTGCCGACCACCGCCGAAGGCTTCTCCTGGACACCGGTGCACACCATGGCCGGGGTGGACACCAGCGCCACCTACTACTCCGACGTGCGCGTCCCGGTGACCAACCTGATCGGCGAGGAGAACGGCGGCTGGAAGCTGGTCACCAACCAGCTCAACCACGAGCGCGTCGCCCTGGTCTCGGCGCAACCAATCATCGTGGCGCTGCGCGAGGTCCGCGAATGGGCCCAGAACACCAAGGACGCCGGCGGCGCCCGCCTGATCGACTCCGAATGGGTGCAGATCAACTTGGCCCGCGTGCACGCCAAAGCCGAAGTGCTGAAGCTGATCAACTGGGAGCTCGCCTCGGCGTCAAGTGAAGCCCTGAACCCGGCGGACGCCTCGGCGGCCAAGGTGTACGGCACCGAACTGGCCACCGAGGCGTACCGGCTGCTGATGGAGGTGCTGGGTACCGCTGCGACGGTGCGCCAGAATTCGTCGGGCTCGTTGCTGCGCGGCCGGGTCGAGCGGATGCACCGGGCCTGCCTGATTCTGACCTTCGGCGGCGGCACCAACGAAGTGCAGCGCGACATCATCGGCATGGTCGCACTCGGCCTGCCCCGGAACCGCTGAGCCGCTACGGAATAGAAAGACGGACGTTCATGGATTTCACCACCACCGAAGCGGCGAACGACCTCGGCAACCTGGTCGACACCATCGTGGACTCGGTATGCACCCCCGACCATCAGCGTGAGCTCGACGGGCTCGATCAGCGGTTCGACCGCGACCTGTGGCGAAAGCTGATCGATGCGGGCATCCTGTCCAGCGCGTCGGCCTCCTCGCTGGGCGGCGACGGGTTCGGTGCGCTCGAGCAGATGGCGATCCTGGTCGCGCTGGGACACCAGCTGGCCGCGGTGCCCTATCTGGAGTCGGTGGTGCTGGCCGCAGGCGCCCTGGCCCGGTTCGGTTCCGAAGAGCTGCAGCAAGATTGGGGTGCACCGGCGGTCAACGGCGAGAAGACGCTCAGCGTGGCCCTCGACGGCGAGATGGGCGACGGCCCCGTGCGGGCGGCCGGCGCCGGCGCGGGCTACCGGCTGACCGGGACGCGCACCCAGGTCCACTTCGGCCCGGTGGCCGACGCATTCCTGGTTCCCGCCGAAACCGATTCCGGCACCGCGGTTTTCCTGGTCGCCGCCGACGATCCCGGTATCACGGTGACCGCACTGGAGACCACCGGGCTGGGCAGCGTCGGGCACCTCGCGCTGGACGGCGTCGAGGTCGATGACAGCCGTAAGGTCGGCGACGCCGAGGTCGTGACGTGGCTCGGTACGCTGGGCACGTTGGGCCGCAGCGCTTTCCAGCTCGGGGTACTCGAGCGGGGCCTGCAGATGACGGCCGAATACGCCCGCGTGCGTGAGCAGTTCGACCGCCCCATTGGCAGCTTCCAGGCCGTGTCGCAACGGCTGGCTGACGGCTACATCGACGTCAAGGGGTTGCGGCTCACGCTGACCCAGGCGGCCTGGCGGGTCTCGGAAGACATTCCGGCCGAGATGGACGTCGCGAACGCGGCGTTCTGGGCGGCGGACGCCGGCCACCGGGTGGCGCACACCATCGTTCACGTGCACGGCGGCGTCGGCGTCGACACCGACCACCCGGCGCACCGCTATTTCTTGGCCGCAAAGGAGGCCGAGTTCGCCCTCGGCGGTGCCACCGGACAGCTGCGCCGGATCGGCCGGGAGCTGGCCGAGACGCCTGCTTAGGCGCAATGGAACTCACCGATGACCTGACGGTAGCCAAGCTGCTGGCGCCGCTGGCCGAGATCGACGATCGCGGTGTCTACTTCGAGGACTCGTTCACCAGCTGGCGCGATCACCTGCAGCACGGCGCCGCGATCGCCGCGGCGTTGCGTGAGCGGCTCGACCCCGGCCGGCCGCCACACGTCGGCGTGCTGTTGGAGAACACTCCGTTCTTCTCGGCGATGCTGGTGGCGGCGGGAATGTCGGGGATCGTGCCGGTGGGACTCAACCCGGTGCGCCGCGGCGCGGCGCTGCGGCGCGACATCGCCCGCGCCGATTGCCAATTGGTGCTGGCCGACTCGGCATCGTCGGAGACGCTGGACGGCATCGAGCACCTGAACGCCGACTCACCGGAGTGGGCGGAAGAGGTCGCCGCGCACCGCGACGCGCGGCTGTCTTTCCCGGCCGCCTCGCCTGCGGATCTGTTCATGCTGATCTTCACGTCGGGCACCAGCGGCGAGCCGAAGGCGGTCAAGTGCAGCCACGGCAAGGTCGCGATCGCGGGCGTGACGATGTCACGGCGTTTCAGCCTCGGGCCCGACGATGTCTGCTACGTGTCGATGCCGCTGTTCCATTCCAACGCGGTGCTGGTGGGCTGGGCGGTGGCGGCGGCCTGCGAGGGGTCAATGGTGTTGCGGCGCAAGTTTTCCGCGTCGAACTTCTTCGTCGATGTACGTCGCTACCGCGCCACCTACGCGAATTACGTGGGCAAGCCGCTGTCGTATGTGCTCGCCACGCCCGAGCAACCCGACGATGCCGACAACCCGCTGCGCGCGGTCTACGGCAACGAGGGCGTGCCGGATGACATCGAGCGCTTCGCGCGCCGGTTCGGATGCGTCGTGCAGGACGGGTTCGGTTCCACCGAAGGCGGGGTGGCCATCGCGCGCACGCCCGACACGCCGGCGGGATCGCTGGGCCCACTGCCGGAGGGCGTCGACATCATCGATCCCGATACCGGCTCGTCGTGCCCGCCCGGTGTGGTCGGCGAACTGGTCAACACCGCGGGGCGGGGACGTTTCGAGGGCTATTACAACGACGAGGCGGCCGAGGCCGAGCGGATGGCCGGGGGGGTGTACCACAGCGGCGACCTGGCCTACCGCGACGAGGCCGGCTACGCGTACTTCGCCGGGCGGCTGGGTGATTGGATGCGCGTCGACGGCGAAAACCTTGGCGCGGCCCCGATCGAAGGAGTGTTGCTGCGCCACCCCGACGTCACCGAGGTCGCGGTGTACCCGGTGCCGGACCCGATAGTCGGCGACCAGGTGATGGCCGCCTTGGTGATGGCGCCGGGCACCGAGTTCGCCGACGGCAAGTTCCGCGCCTTTTTGGCCGAACAACCCGACCTGGGCCCCAAGCAATGGCCGTCGTATGTCCGGGTCTGCGCCGAGCTCCCGCGGACGGTGACCTTCAAGGTGCTGAAGCGACAGCTCGCCGCCCAGGGCGTCGACTGCGGCGACCCGGTGTGGGAGATCCCCCGCCAGGGCCGGGGGCCGGCATTGCCGCCGGATGCGCCGGTGCCGCAGTAAACTCAGCGCTTGATGAAAATCTGCGTAGTGATCGCCGGTTCAATCCTGGTCGCCCGCCGCGGCGCCAGCGTCACACACGCCGGCGGCGAAGCCAGCGCATGACGGCCCGGCCCCTTGAACTCGCGCTGGAAGCGAGCTTTGACCAGCTTGCCGAGGCGGTGCCGGCGAACGTCGGCGTCGCCGTCGCCCGTCCGGACCGAACCTTCTCGCTGGGCAGCTGGTGGTCGGGCGTGGCCTGGTCGACGATCAAGGTGCCCCTGGCGATCGCGGCGCTGCGCAACGACTGGCTGGGCGCGCGCGACCTGGTCACCAAGGCCATCACCGAATCCGACAATCGCGCGTCCGAACAGCTGTGGTCGCAGCTCGGCGAGCCGGCGGACGCGGCGCGGCGCGTTCAGGTCGTGGTGGCCGAAGGCGGTGACACGGCGACGGTGGTCGAATCACGAAGGCTTCGCCGCGGATTCACCGCGTTCGGCCAGACCCAGTGGAGCCTGCAGCGCCAGGCGCGCTTCGCCGCTGAGGTGTCGACCATTCCCGACGCCGTCGAGGTGATCGACCTGATGCAACGTCTGGTCCCCGGCGATCAGTGGGGGCTTGCCGCGAAAGGCCTTGCCGCGAAGGGTGGTTGGGGCCCCGGCGCGCACGACCGATACCTGGTCCGCCAGTTCGGCATCGTGCCCACGCCGTCCGGCCAATGGGGCGTGGCGCTCGCGGCGGACGCGGACGACGGCGCGTTCGAGACGGGCGTCGACGTGGTGAACACGATGACGGACTGGTTGCTGAGCCGGTTGCCCAGCCTAGCCCGTTATTGACGGCACCACGGCGTCGATCAGATGCGGGCCGGGTTCGGCGAAGGCGGTGCGCAGCGCACCGGCCAATTCCTCGGCGGTGGTGACCCGCCGGGCGGGCACCCCCATGCCCTCGCTGATCTTCACGAAATCGATTGTGGGATCTGATAAATCGAGCAGCGCGAGCGCTTCGGGCCCGGGGGCCGACCCCGCGCCGACGCGTTGCAGCTCGATCCGGAGGATGTCGTAGGCACTGTTGTTGTACAGCACGGTGGTGACGTTCAGGTTCTCGCGGGCCTGGGTCCACAATCCCGAGATCGTGTACATCGCCGAACCGTCGGATTCCAGGCACAGCACCGGACGATGCGGGGCGGCCACCGCGGCGCCGACGGCCGTTGGGATGCCGTAGCCGATCGCGCCGCCGGTCAGGGTCAGCCAGTCGTGCGCCGGTGCCCCGGCGGTCGCTCCCGCAAGCAACACGCCCGAGGTGTTCGACTCGTCGACCACGATCGCGCCTTCGGGCATCAGCGCGCCGATCACGTCGGCCGCCGACGCGGAGGTGAGCGCGCCCGTCGGCAGCTCGGGACGCGACGCGGCAGCCACCGGCGCTTCGGTGCCGGGCGCCAGCTGATCGGCCAGGGCGGTCAAAGCGTCTGCGGCACCGCTGTATTCGGCGAGCACATGTACCTCGCAGCCGGCCGGCACCAGGTCGCTGGGCATGCCGGGGTAGGCGAAGAACGACACCGGCGACTTGGCGCCGGCCAGCACCAGATGCTTGGCGCCGTTCAATTGGGCGGTGGCGGCCTCGGCGAAATACGCGAGCCGGTCGACAGCGGGGACGCCGGCCCCGCGTTCCAGGCGGGTCGGGAAGGTTTCGCACAGCACGCGGACACCCGTGGCCGCCGCGATGCGGGTGGCCGCCGCCAACCCGGCACGGCGGGTGGCATCACCGCCCACCATGATCACCGTCGGCTCCCCGGACTGGAGGGCCTCGATCACCTCGGGCACCAGCAGCGGATCGGCGCCCGTCGGCTCTGCCTCCAGGTTGGCAAACAGCTGGGCGCCGTCGGACCAGGACACGTCGGCGGGCAGGATCAGCGTCGAGATCTGCGAACCCCACCGGCTGGCGGCGATGCCCTCGACGGCATCGGCCGAGACCTGCGAGGCGTCACCGGTCCGGCGCACCCACCCCGAGACGCTGCCCGCGAGCGCGTCGATGTCGGATTCCAGTGGGGCGTCATACTTTTTGTGATACGTGGCGTGATCGCCGACGACCACCACCATCGGCACCCGCGCGCGGCGCGCGTTGTGCAGGTTGGCCAGGCCGTTGCCCAGCCCGGGACCCAGGTGCAGCAGCACGGCGGCCGGGCGGTCGGCGATGCGGGCGTACCCGTCGGCCGCGCCGGTGGCGACCCCCTCGAACAACGCCAGCACGCCGCGCATCCGCGGGACCGCATCCAGCGCGGCCACGAAGTGCATCTCCGATGTCCCCGGATTGGCGAAACACACGTCGACGCCGCCGTCGACCAAGGTGTTGATCAGGGCCTGGGCACCGTTCACTTCATTGCCTCCAGTCGGAAAACTCGTTGGGCGTTGCCGCGCAGGAAATCTCGGCGACTCTCATCGGACAGCCCGAGGCCGTCAACTCCGGCCAGCGCGTGCTCGTGGGTGATCATTGGATAATTGGTGCCGAACAACACTTTTCGTTGCCCGGTGCCCGTCTTCATGAATCGGACGAGTTCGTCCGGCAGTCGCTTGATGGTGTACGCCGAGGTGTCTATGTAGACGTTTTCGTGCTTGCGCGCCACCGCGACCATCTCCTCGGTCCACGGGTAGCCGACGTGTCCGCAGACGATC
Organism: Mycobacterium sp. 94-17; assembly: GCF_035617725.1. Classification (NCBI taxonomy): domain Bacteria; kingdom Bacillati; phylum Actinomycetota; class Actinomycetes; order Mycobacteriales; family Mycobacteriaceae; genus Mycobacterium; species Mycobacterium sp. 94-17. The sequence continues at coordinate 231,968 of NZ_JAPIYN010000001.1, read as the reverse complement.
ACCAGCTCCGGAAAATCGAGTGCCACCTGGTCGATGTAGGGAATCGGCCGGCCGGTCTCCGACGGGCGCAGCGGGCCAGTGTGGCCGACCTGGGTGCAAAACGGCACCTGCGATTCCACGCACTGGGCGAACAGCGGGTAGTAGCGGCGATCGGTGGGCGGGGCATTCCACAACCACGGCACCACCCGCAGGCCGACGAACCCGCCGTCGGCTATCCGGCGCCGCAGCTCCCGGACGGCTTCCATGGGCCGGTCCAGATCGACGGCGACCAAGCCGGCAAATCGGCTGGGGTGCAACCGGATCCACTCCGCGACCTCGTCGTTGGAGATCAGGTCCTGACCATTGGGGCCGCGCCACGCACTGAGCAGACCGAACTCGACCTCGGCGGCATCCATCGCCGCCAACGTCAACTCGATAGGCACGTCGGCGTCGGGAATCGACCCACCGGTCCAGCGGCGCAGCGAGGCCAAGAAATCGCTGCGCAGGAACCGCTGGGTCGGATGCTGCATCCACACGTCGATCGTCATCGCAGTTTGACACTAGACCGTGGACTAGGCAGCCAACGCGGCGCGGGCCGCGGCATCGGTCTGCTGCGCGTATCCGCCGCCGAACAGCACGACCGTGCGCCAGCAGCGGGAAGAGCTGGTGCAGCCCGATACGGTTGCGCCAGCTGGGCTTCAGTGGCCGCACCCGCTGGTAGCCGTCGATGACGGCGCCGTAGTGCGGGCAGCCGAAGAGCGCGAGCATCGCCAGGTCGGTCTCGCGGTGACCGGCGTGCGCGGCCGGGTCGATCAGCACCACGCCGTCGGGCGTCCACATCATGTTCCCGCTCCACAGATCGCCGTGCAGCCGGGCCGGGCGGTCGTCGTCGTCGAAATCGCCCGCACGGCAACGCGCCGCGACGGCGCCAACTGCGTCGCGGGTGCCGGCATCCAGGTGCGGGGCCGCCAGTTCGGCCATCGGAGCCAGCCGCTCCTCGGCGTAGAACTCGCCCCAGCGCCGGTGCCGGCGCAGCGATATCGGCAGGGGCTGCGACAGCGGCCCGAAGAATCCCGGCCCGTCCCAGCCGTCCGGTCCCGCGCCGAACGCCGGCGCTCCGGCGTCGTGGGTGACGGCCAGCCGGCAGCCAAACGCGCATGCCGCCTCGGGGGTCGGGCTCACCGACCGCAGGCGCCGCACGGTCAGGCTCGCGTGGTCCACCGAGACGACCTGCGCGCACGGCGCGCCGCCGTCTACGGCGGAAAGCCATTGCAGCCCTGCCGCTTCGGCCGCGAAGAAGCCGGCCGGTGCGGCCGGATTACGTTTGACGAAGTCGGTCACGCAGTGGCGTGGGCGGCATGCACGTCGTCGGCGGGTCGCACCTCGGTCTGTTCCTTGGCCCAGCGGTAATCGGGTTTGCCCGCGGGTGACCGCTTGACCTCGTCGACCAGCCACAGGCTGCGCGGCACCTTGTAGCCCGCGATCTCGGAGCGCACGAAGCTGTCCAGCTCGGACAGCGCGGGCCGGGTGCCCGGCCGGGCCTGGACGACCGCGGCGACGTGCTGGCCGTAGCGCGGATCGGGCACGCCGACCACCAGGGCGTCGAAGACGTCGGGGTGGCCCTTGAGCGCGGCCTCGACCTCTTCGGGGTAGATCTTCTCCCCGCCGCTGTTGATCGACACCGAGCCCCGGCCCAGCATCGTCACGGTGCCGTCCTCCTCGACCGTGGCGAAGTCGCCGGGGATGGCGTAGCGCACGCCGTTGAAGGTCTTGAACGTCTCGGCGGTCTTCTTCTCGTCCTTGTAGTAGCCGACAGGGATGTTGCCCTTCTTCGCGATGAATCCGCGCACACCGGAGCCCGGCTTGACCTCGTTGCCCTGCTCGTCGAGGACGACGGTGCGGTGGTCGATCGTGACGCGCGGGCCACCGGCATGGGGCGCGTCCTTGGCGACCACGCTGGTGCCCCCGAAGCCGGTCTCCGACGACCCGATGGAGTCGGTGATGATCCGGTTGGGCAGCAGCTCGAGGAACTTCTCCTTGATGCTCGGCGAGAACAGCGCGGCGGTGGAGGCGAGCAGGAACAGCGACGACAGGTCGTACGCTTCTCCTTCTGCGCCTTCCTGTGCAGCCAGCAGTGCGTCGAGCAGGGGGCGCGCCATCGCGTCGCCGGTGAAGAACAGCAGGTTCACCTTGTGCTTGTGGATCGTTTGCCATACCTCGTCGGCATTGAATTCCGGTGCCAGAACCGTGGTTTGGCCCGAGAAGATCGACATCCAGGTGGCCGACTGGGTGGCCCCGTGGATCATCGGTGGGATCGGGTGGCGGATCATCGGCGTGCTGACCGCGGCGGCCTTGGCCAGGTCGTGCTCATCCTTGATGAATTCGCCTGTGGCGAAGTCGGTTCCACCGAACAGCACCCGATAGATGTCCTCGTGGCGCCACATCACTCCCTTGGGAAAGCCCGTCGTGCCACCGGTATACAGCAGGTAGATGTCGTCGGCGCTGCGCTCGCCGAAGTCACGTTCGGGCGAGCTGTCGGCGATCGCGGAGTAGAACTCGACGCCTCCGTAGCCCGCGTAATCGGCGTCGCTGCCGTCCTCGACCACCAGCACCGTCTTGACTTCGGGGGTGTCGGGCAACACGTTCGCGACGCGCTCGGAGTACTGCCGCTCGTGGACCAGCGCGACCATGTCGGAGTTCTCGAACAGGTAGCGCAGCTCGGCCTCGACGTAGCGGTAGTTGATGTTCACCAGGATGGCGCCGGCCTTGACGATGCCGAGCATCGCGATGACGATCTCGATGCGGTTGCGGCAGTACAGCCCGACCTTGTCGTCCTTTTTCACCCCCTGCTCCATCAGGTAGTGAGCCAGGCGGTTGGCCTTCTCCTCGAGTTGGGCGTAGGTCAGCTTTTCATCGCCGCAGATCAGGGCGACACGGTCGGGCACGGCGTCGATGGCGTGCTCTGCAAGGTCGGCAATATTCAGGGCCACGGCCACCAAATTAGAACGTGTTACATTTCGAGGCAAGTTTCGCGCAACGATGCAGGAAGGCGGACCCCCGTGACCGATCCGGACGATAGCCCCGACGCCCTCGTCGAGCAGCGCAGTCACACGCTGATCGTCACCATGAATCGGCCCCACCGCCGCAATGCGTTGAGCACGGAAATGATGGAAATCATGGTCCAGGCCTGGGACCGCGTCGACAACGACGACGACATCCGCTGCTGCATCCTGACCGGCGCCGGTGGCTACTTCTGCGCGGGCATGGACCTCAAGGCGGCAACCGCAAAGCCGCCGGGTGAGTCGTTCAAGGACGGCAGCTACGACCCGTCGCGAATCGATGCCTTGCTCAAAGGCCGCAGGCTGAAGAAGCCGCTGATCGCCGCCGTCGAGGGCCCGGCCATCGCCGGGGGCACCGAGATCCTGCAGGGCACCGACATCCGGGTCGCCGGCGAGAGCGCCAAGTTCGGCATCTCCGAGGCCAAGTGGAGCCTGTACCCGATGGGCGGCTCGGCGGTCCGCCTGGTCCGCCAGATCCCCTACACCGTGGCCTGTGACCTGCTGCTGACCGGGCGCCACGTCACCGCCGCCGAGGCTCTGGCGATGGGGCTGATCGGGCACGTCGTTCCTGACGGCCAGGCGCTGACAAAGGCGCTGGAGATCGCCGAGGTGATCGAGAACAACGGGCCGCTGGCGGTGCAGGCGATCCTCAAGACGATCCGCGAGACCGAGGGGATGCACGAGGAAGAGGCCTTCAAGCCCGACACCGCCAACGGCATCCCGGTGTTCCTCTCCGAGGACTCCAAGGAAGGCCCCCGCGCGTTCGCCGAGAAGCGCAAGCCGCAGTTCAAAAGCCGCTAGGACTTTCTTCGCCGAGCGTGAACTCAGGGCGAGTTTTCGGCCGATTTATCGCCCTGGCGTCACGCTCGGCGCCCGCAAACTCAAATCAGCTCAGCGGCGCGCTCGGGGTGAACACCACCGGCATCGACTCCAGCCCGCTGACGAAGTTCGCCGGTCGCAACGGCAGGGTCGAGTCGTCCTCGGCCAGCCTGAGATCCGGCATCCGCTTGAGCACCCGCTCGGTCATCATCGACAGCTCCAGGCGGGCCAGCTGATTGCCCAGGCAGAAGTGAGTACCAAAACCGAAAGCCATGTGGCTGTTAGGGTCTCGCCGGATGTCGAAGTTGTCCGGCTCCTCGAACACCGACTCGTCGAAGTTGCCCGACTCGAACAGCAGCATGATCTTCTGGCCCTCACGCAGCGAAGTGCCGTGAAATTCGGTGTCGGCGGTCAGCGTTCGGCACATGTTCTTCACCGGCGAGGTCCAGCGCAGCATCTCCTCGATCGCGCCGGGCAGCAGCGAGGGGTCGCGCACCAGGGCATCCCACTGGTCGCGGTGGCGCACCAGCTGTTCGGTCCCGCCGCTCAACGTGTGCCTCGTGGTTTCGTCGCCGCCGATGAGGATGAGCAGCGTCTCCATGACGATCTCGTCGTCGGACAAGCGCTGACCCTCCACCTCGGCGTTGACCAGGATGGAGAACAGGTCGTCGGTGGGCTCGGCTCGCCGCTTGGTGATGATCTCGGTGGTGAATGCGGTGTACGCGGCGAACGCGGCCATCACCGCTTGGGCGACGTCGGATTCGGGGTCGATGTGCGAGCTCAGCCCGCAGACCAGGTCGTCGGACCATTTCAACAGCATGCCGCGCTCCTGGGGCAGCACGCCGAGCATGTCGCCGATCACCGCCATCGGCAGCGGGGCGGCGATGTCGCGGACGAAGTCACACTCGCCGCGCTCACACACGGCGTCGATCAGCGTGTCGCACAGTCTGGCGATGGACGGTTCCTTCTCCTTCACCCGCTTGCGGGTGAAACCGGCGTTGACGAGCTTGCGCCGCAACAGGTGTGCGGGGTCGTCCATGTCGATCATGTAGGGCATGCCGGGCTGCTCGGGGCGGATGCCGCCCGTGCTGGAGAACAACTCCGGATTGCGTTCGGCGTCGAGGATCGCTTGATAGGTGGTGGCGCCGGCCAGTCCATTGCGATCACGAAACACCGGCTGGTTGGCCCGCATCCAGCGATAGGCCTCGCGCGAGGTGCGACGGTCGCCGTAGAAATTGCCGTCGGTCAGGTCGATGTTCGAGATAGCGTCCGGGATGGTCGAAGTCATCTACAGCCTCCAGATATTGACGAGCGGATTACAGTTACCGGCATGCCTGAGTCACAACACACCATTGCGGGGACAGTCCTCACCATGCCGGTTCGGATACGGAAAGCGGACGTGCACACCGCGATGTTTTCGGTGGATGCGCAAGCCGCACAACAACTTATCGAATACAGCGGCCTGCAGGTCTGCCAGCACCGCCCCGGCCGGGCGGTGGTGAACCTGATGCTGGCGCGCTACATCGACGGCGATCTGGGGAAGTACCACGAATTCGGCACCGCCGTCATGGTGAACCCGCCCGGCTCGACGGCGCGCGGCTGGCGGGCACTGGGTGATGCGGCCGCGTTCATCCACCATCTGCCCGTGGACCAGAGTTTCACTTTGGAAGCCGGCCGCTCGATCTGGGGATTCCCGAAGATCATGGCGGACTTCACCGTTCGCGAGCAGGGCCGGTTCGGATTCGACGTCAGCGCCGACGGCGCGCACATCGCCGGCATCGACTTCGCCCGCGGATTGCCGGTGCCCTCGATGTTCACCGCCAGGCCGCAGGTGCTCAAGACCTACACCTTTGCCGACGGCACCACCCGCGAAGTGCCCTGGGAGATGCGGGTGCGCGGATTGCGCGGCCGGCCCGGCGGGGCGACGTTGCGACTGGGCGATCACGCCTACGCCAAGGAGCTCGCGTCGCTGGGCCTCCCCAAGCGGGCGATGGTCTCCGGATCGGTCGGCCACGTCGAGATGACGTTCGGCGACGCCCATCCGCTGGGCTGACCCGCCGGACCGATGTCTATTGCCCGGCTGCTCAGCGCGCTGCATGGTCGTCGGGCGTGTCATCCGGACAATCTAGAACGTGTTCTAAGCCCCTGGCAAGAAAACTGGAACGTGTTCTACTGCGCTGCGCGTAAGTGTCAGATCAGGCTCGCCAGCTCGTGGACCTGCTCCGTACTGCGGCCGGACACCACCATCATGGTGACGCCTGCCGCCTCCCAAACCTTGATCTGCTTACGCACGTAGTCGACATCGCCGACGATCGCGGCGTCGTCGATCACCTCGTCGGGGATGATTTCCGCCGCTCGTTCTTTGCCGTCCTTTTGTCCACTCCGGAACAGCTTGGTCACGTCGTCGACCACCTCGGCGTAACCCATCCGGCGGTAGACGTCGGCATGGAAGTTGGTGTCTTCGGCCCCCATCCCGCCCATGTAGAGCGCGATGTAGGGCTTCATGGCCGCGAATGCCGCCGCGCGGTCCTCGGTGATGACGATGTTGGCCGTCGCGCAGATCTCGAAGTCGTCGCGGCTGCGGCGTGCACCGGGCCGGGCGAATCCCTCGTCGAGCCACTCGTTGTAGGTGTCGGCCATGCGCGGCGTGTAGAAGATCGGCAGCCAGCCGTCGCAGATCTCGGCGGCCAGCGCGACGTTCTTCGGCCCCTCGGCGCCCAGCATGATCGGAATGTCGGCCCGCAGCGGATGGGTGATGGGCTTGAGCGGCTTGCCCAGACCCGTTGCCGGCCCCCGGACCCCGTCCTTTAAAGGCAGCGGGTAGTGCGGCCCCGCGCTGGTCACCGGCGCCTCGCGCGCCCATACCTGCCGGATGATGTCGATGTATTCCCGGGTGCGGGCCAGCGGCTTGCCGAACGGTTGGCCGTACCAGCCCTCGACCACCTGCGGGCCGGAGACACCGAGTCCGAGGACGTGCCGGCCACCGGACAGGTGGTCGAGCGTCAGCGCCGCCATGGCGCACGCCGTCGGGGTGCGGGCCGACAGCTGCACCACCGAGGTGCCCAGCCGCACCCGCGACGTCGACGAACCCAGCCAGGCCAGCGGTGTGTAGGCGTCCGAACCCCACGCCTCGGCGGTGAAAACGGCGTCGTATCCGGCCTCCTCGGCGGCGGCAACCAGCTCGCCGTGGTGCTGCGGCGGTTGAGCGCCCCAATATCCCAGCTGCAATCCCAGCTTCATCGTCTCTGCCCTTCCTGCCTGAACTCCGACCCGATATTGAAACGATTCTTAGAACCTGTTCTACTCGATGGCGTGACAGCCAGCTCGAGTAGCCCGCCCCTGATGGATCACCCTGAGCCACCGCTCGCCGCACCACTGACGTTGTCCTTCGACTACACCCGTTCGGTCGGCCCCACCCTGAGCAAGTTCTTCACCGCGCTGCGTGACCGCCACGTCCTGGGCGTGCGCGGATCGGATGGCCGGGTGCATGTGCCGCCGGCGGAATATGACCCGGTCACCTATGAGCCGCTGGGCGAGATGGTACCGGTGTCCAGTGTCGGCACGGTGGTCTCGTGGACCTGGCAGCCCGCACCGCTCGAGGGCCAGCCGCTGGACCGGCCGTTCGCCTGGGCGTTGATCAAGCTGGACGGTGCGGACACTCCGTTGATCCACGCCGTTGATGTGGGACCCGCGGGCGAGCCGAGCGCCATCAAGACCGGCTCCCGGGTGCATGTGCACTGGGCCGACGAGACGGTCGGCGCCATCACGGATATCGCCTATTTCGCGCTGGGCGAGGAAGCCGAAGCCGTGGCCGAACAGTCCGGCGGCGACAAAGACCCGGTGACCATGATCGTCACGCCGATCTCGCTGACCATCCAGCACACCGCCTCGCACGAGGAGAGCGCCTACCTGCGGGCCATCGCCCAGGGCAAGCTGCTGGGCGCCAAGACCGGGGAAAAGGGGAAGGTGTACTTCCCGCCGCATGGGGCCGACCCGGCGACCGGCCTGCCGACCACCGAGTTCGTCGAGTTGCCGGACAAGGGCATCGTCACGACATTCGCGATCATCAACATCCCGTTCCAGGGCCAGCGCATCAAACCGCCCTACGTGGCGGCCTACGTGCTGCTCGACGGCAGTGACATCCCGTTCCTGCACTTGGTCGCCGACATCGACGCCCACGAGGTGCGGATGGGCATGCGCGTCGAGGCGGTGTGGAAACCCCGCGAGGAGTGGGGATTTGGCATCGACAACATCGAGTACTTCCGGCCGACCGGGGAACCGGACGCCGGCTACGACACCTACAAGCACCACCTGTAAAGGGCTTATCTGCACATGAGCGAACGCAATGTTGCGGTTGTCGGCTTCGCGCACGCCCCGCACGTCCGCCGCACCGACGGCACCACCAACGGTGTCGAGATGTTGATCCCGTGCTTCGCCCAGCTGTACGAAGAGCTGGGCATCAGCAGGACCGATATCGGATTCTGGTGTTCCGGATCATCTGATTACCTTGCCGGACGGGCTTTTTCGTTCATCTCGGCGATCGACTCGATCGGTGCCGTCCCGCCGATCAACGAATCGCACGTCGAGATGGACGCCGCCTGGGCACTTTACGAGGCGTACATCAAAATCCTGACCGGCGAGGTCGACACCGCCCTGGTGTACGGCTTCGGTAAGTCCTCGGCCGGCACCTTGCGCCAGATCCTCTCGCGGCAGACCGATCCCTACACCGTCGCGCCGCTGTGGCCCGACTCGATCTCGATGGCGGGGCTGCAGGCGCGCATCGGGCTGGACAGCGGCAAGTGGACCGAAGAGCAGATGGCGCGCGTAGCTTTCGACTCCTTTGCCAATGCACGCCGCGTGGACAATGTGGAGGGGTCGATCAGCGTGGCCGAATTGCTCGAGCGGCCGTACTTCGCCGACCCGCTGCGCCGGCACGACATTGCGCCGATCACCGACGGCGCCGCGGCGATCGTGCTCGCGGCCGGCGACCGGGCGCGCGAGTTGCGCGAAAATCCGGCCTGGATCACCGGAATCGAGCACCGCATCGAAACCCCGTTGCTGGGCGCGCGTGATCTCACCGAGTCTCCGTCGGCCAAGGCCGCGGCTCTTGCGGCCACGGGGGGCACGACCGGCAACCTCGATGTGGCCGAGATCTGCGCGCCCTTCACGCACCAGCACCTGATCCTCGCGGAAGCCATCCGGATCCCGGGGCCCACCAAGCTCAATCCGTCCGGCGGAGCGCTCGCGGCCAATCCCATGTTCGTCGCCGGTCTCGAGCGCATCGGCTTTGCGGCACAACACATCTGGAACGGCTCGGCCGAGCGGGTGCTCGCCCACGCCACCAGCGGTCCTGCGCTACAACAGAACCTGGTCGCGGTGATGGAAGGAAAGAACTGATGGCCGGTGCAGGCGCGCACCTCGCCGCGGTACTGGGTACCGGGCAGACGAAGTATGTGGCCAAGCGCAAAGACGTGTCGATGAACGGCATGGTGCGCGAGGCGATCGACCGGGCGCTGGAAGACTCCGGATCCACTTTCGACGACATCGACGCCGTCGTGGTCGGCAAGGCACCGGATTTCTTCGAGGGTGTGATGATGCCCGAGCTGTTCATGGCCGACGCCATGGGCGCCACCGGCAAGCCGCTGATCCGGGTGCACACCGCGGGATCGGTCGGTGGCTCGACCGGGATAGTGGCCGCCAGCCTGGTGCAGTCCGGCAAGTACCGGCGCGTGCTGGCGATGGCCTGGGAGAAGCAATCGGAGTCAAACGCCATGTGGGCGTTGTCGATTCCGATCCCCTTCATCAAGCCTGTCGGCGCCGGCGCGGGCGGGTACTTCGCCCCACACGTGCGCTCGTACATCCGCCGGTCCGGTGCGCCAACGAACATCGGGGCCGTGGTCGCGGTCAAGGACAGGCTCAACGGCAGCAAGAACCCGCTGGCGCACCTGCACCAGCCCGACATCACCGTCGAGAAGGTGATGGAGTCCCCGATGCTGTGGGACCCGATCCGCTACGACGAGACCTGCCCGTCGTCCGACGGTGCCGCCGCCGTGGTGATCGGCGACGAGCAGGCCGCCGAAGCCCGCCTGGCACAAGGCCATCCGGTGGCATGGATCCACGCCACCGCGCTGCGCACGGAGCCGCTCCAGTTCTCCGGCCGCGACCAGGTCAGCCCGCAGGCCAGTCGCGACGCCGCGGCCGCACTGTGGAAGGCCGCCGGCATCACGAGCCCCATCGACGAGATCGACGCCGCAGAAATCTACGTGCCGTTCTCCTGGTTCGAGCCGATGTGGTTGGAAAGCCTGGGGTTTGCCCCTGAGGGCGAGGGGTGGAAACTCACCCAAGCCGGCGAAACCAAGATCGGGGGCCGGCTGCCGGTGAACCCGTCGGGCGGCGTGCTGTCGTCGAACCCGATCGGCGCGTCCGGCCTGATCCGTTTCGCCGAAGCGGCCATCCAGGTGATGGGCAAGGGCGGCGACCATCAGGTGCCCGGTGCGCGAAAGGCCTTGGGGCACGCCTACGGCGGTGGCTCGCAGTACTACTCGATGTGGGTGGTGGGCGCCGACAAGCCCGCGGCCCAGAAGGTCGATGCGTGAGCGTGCCGACGACGATGCAGCGATGAGGAGGAGCGGCACCGTTGACTGAGCATCCCGCGCACGAGGCCGGGCGCCGCTCCCGCGCGGCGGTGGCGGCCCGGGACAAGGACGCCTGGCTGGCGGTGTTCGCCGACGACGCGATCGTCGAGGACCCGATCGGGCCCTCGGTATTCGACCCCGAAGGCGTGGGGCATCGCGGCCGTGACGCGATCTCGGCCTTCTGGGACAAGGCCATCGCCCCCACCACGAAGATCGAGTTCTTCTTCCGCGACACCTATCAGTGCGGCAACGAGGAAGCCAACGTCGGGCACATTCTCATCACGACAGGGGAGTTCCAGACGACGGCCGAGGGCGTCTTCACCTACCGCGTCGACGCCGAGGGCAAGATGACCGCCCTGCGCGCCTACTGGGAGATGGAGCGGGCGGCGGCCAGCACGCGCAAGGTCTAGAGCGGTTCCAGCCCGGCAAGATGCCGCTGGGCGAGCTCCCGGTAGGCGTGCGGGTTGATCTTGACCCACATCTCGGCGCCGGTCCCGGCGACCGGGCCTTTGATCTGCGCCGGGGCGCCGACCACCAGCATCCCGGCGGGGATCTGGGTACCCGCCGTCACCAGCGAGTGCGCGGCGACCAGGCTGCCCGCGCCGATCACCGCGCCGTCCAGCACGGTCGCGTGGTTCGCGATCAGCGCCTCCTGCCCGACGTGAACCCCGTGAATGACGCACAGATGCGCGACCGTCGCACCGGGACCGATGTCGACCGGGATGCCGGGAGGGGCGTGCAACACCGAACCGTCCTGGACGTTGGCGCCCTCGCGCACCACGATGGGCGCGTAGTCACCGCGCAACACGGCGTTGAACCAGACCGAGGCCCCCGCCTCCACCACGACGTCGCCGATCAGCGTGGCCGTCGGGGCCACGAAAGCGGTGGGATCTACCCGTGGCGCACGGCCCTCGAACGCAAACAGCGGCATCGTCTAGATATACCCCCGAGCGCGCGCACGCCGCGGGAAATCGCAGCCAGGCTCGCCGTCGTTGCGCGTGGCCGCCGCAAAACTGTAACGTGTTCTAGTTAGAGGCCCAGTGAGTTGGAGGTGACTGGTGAGTACCGACACCAAGGCGGTCGGCATCCGGGAAATCGATCCCGGTGATCTGCCGACCAGGTACGCCCGCGGCTGGCACTGCCTGGGCGTGGCCAAGGACTTCCAAGACGGTAAGCCCCACTCGATCGAGGCTTTCGGCACCAAGCTGGTGGTGTTCGCCGACTCGCACGGCGACGTCAAGGTCCTCGACGGATACTGCCGCCACATGGGCGGCGACCTGTCGGAGGGCGCCATCAAGGGCGACGAGGTCGCCTGCCCCTTCCACGACTGGCGCTGGGGCGGCGACGGCCGCTGCAAGCTGGTCCCGTACGCCAAGCGCACCCCAAAGACGGCGCGGACCCGGTCGTGGACGACCGACGTGCGGGGCGGCCTGCTGTTCGTCTGGCACGACCACGAGAACAATCCACCCGACCCCGCCGTGCGCATTCCGGACATCCCGGAGTCCCACAGCGACGAGTGGACCGAGTGGCGGTGGAACAGCATCCTCATCGAGGGATCCAACTGCCGCGACATCATCGACAACGTCACCGACATGGCGCACTTCTTCTACATCCATTTCGGGTTGCCGACGTACTTCAAGAACGTCTTCGAAGGTCACATCGCGTCGCAGTACCTGCACAACGTGGGCCGGCCCGATGTCAACGACCTCGGCACGTCCTACGGCGAGGCGCACCTGGACTCCGAGGCGTCCTATTTCGGGCCGTCGTTCATGATCAACTGGCTGCACAACAGCTACGGCGGCTTTAAGGCAGAGTCGATCCTGATCAACTGCCACTACCCGGTGACCCAGAACTCGTTCGTGCTGCAATGGGGTGTCATCGTCGAAAAGCCCAAGGGCATGGACGAGGCGATGACCGACAAGCTGTCCAAGGTGTTCACCGAGGGCGTCAGCAAGGGCTTCTTGCAGGACGTCGAGATCTGGAAGCACAAGACCCGCATCGACAACCCGCTGCTGGTCGAAGAGGACGGTGCTGTCTACCAGTTACGTCGCTGGTATCAGCAGTTCTATGTCGACGCCGCCGACATCGAGCCGGAGATGGTGGAGCGCTTCGAGATCGAGGTGGACACCACCCGGGCCAACGAGTATTGGAACGCCGAGGTCGAGGAGAACCTCAAGGCCAAGGACTCCGAGGCCGAGGCGCCGGTCACCGACGACGTGCCGGCCGAGCAACACTAGGAACATGGGCGACGATCAGCCGGTGGTACCTGACGTCGATCAGCTTGCGCGGTCGATGTTGTTGCTGCACGGCGATTCTCACGACCACGACGAACATCCGCCCGGCCCCGAGCGCAAGGGCGGATCCTGGTCGAAATCTAGGGATTTCGCCGACGATCCGCAGCGCGCCGCTGCGGTCGCCGACGCCAGTCGTGCCGACCGCGAGCGCTACCTCAACTCGGGTCTGCTGCCCGTGGACTGCCGCTTCTGCCACGTGCGGGTCACCGTTCGCAGGCTGGGGCCGGGACACACTGCGGTGCAATGGAACACTGAAGCGTGGCAGCGCTGCGCGCACTTCACACAGGTGCGTGAGTCCGGGGGCGACACGGCGCGTACGAGGTCGTGCCCCAAACTCGGCGACAGCATTGAGCATGCCGTCGCCGAGGGCTATCTCGACGACGATCCCGGCGAAGACTGAGCGCCGGTCGCGCTCGGTCCCGCGGCTCGCGCCCGCGCCGGCGAGGTATCGGTGTTGTGCCCGCCTTCGAGCGACAGTGCGGGCGCGCCGGCGGAAGCCGTGGATTTGTCGCTCCGAGGCGGGCAAAAGGTGCACCCACCAATCCAGAAACCCTTGTGGCGCCTGTGACTACAGGCCCGCGAATCGCTCCTTGACCGCCTCGGTGGTCAGGCCATAGTCGGCCAACGAGTAGGTGTGCTTCGGCGCGCGCTCGCCGGACTGGCTGTCGGCGTGCGTCTTCTCCATGGCGGCCTTGGCCTCGTCGGTCAGGGTCAGCCCGAAGTGCCGGTACACGTCAGCCACGGTTCCCATCGGGTCGGCGATCAAGTCCTTGTAGTCGACGTCGTAGAACTGCGACGGACTGTATTTGGCCCGAGCGGCGTTGAACCGCTCCAGCCCGCGCGACCAGGTTTCCATTGCGTCAGCGCCGATTTGGGCACCGGTGAAGTTCGTCGACCACCCTTCGGCGGTGTGCTGCGCCAGTGAGCACATCGAGGCCATGATCGTCTCGACCGGGCGATGAGTCTGGATCACCAGCGCATCGGGGTAGGTCGCCATCAACGCGTCCAGCGCGAACAGGTGGCTGGGATTCTTCAGCACCCAACGCTTGTCGGCATCGTTGAGTCCGATCAGCTGGAGGTTGCGGCGGTGCCGCTGATACGACGGCGTCCAATCCCGCTCCGAGAGCCACCGCGCGTAACTCGGCAGGTGCGCCAGCGTTTCGTAGGACACCGAATGCAGCGACTGCCGCAACAGCTGCCAGCACTCCTCCAGCTCGTAGGCGGCCATGAAGTGCAGCCCGGTGTAGCCCGGGTTGTCCTGATGGTGCTGGGTGAACTGCGCATCGAGCCGCTGATAGAGCGGGTTGGATTCCCAGGTCTCGCGTGGCGGGCGCGGTTGCGGAAACTCCGCCAGCCACATGTGCAGGCCCTGATGCGCGGGGTCGGCGCCCAGCAGCCGGTGCAGCGCCGTGGTCCCGGTGCGCACCAGGCCGGTGACGAAGATCGGCCGTTCGACGGCGACTCCGGCATACTCCGGGTATTGCTTCCAGGCGGACTCGGACAGCAGCCGCGCCACCAGCGCGCCGCGCAGGAAGAACCGATTCATCTTGCTGCCCAACACCGTAAGCCCGGCTTCGTTCCGGTAGGAATCCAGCAGCACCTGCAGCGCTTCGCGATAGTTGTCGTCGTCGGCGCCGAAGTTGTCGAGCCCCGTCAGCTTGGTGGCCGATGCGTGCAGCTCGTCGACGGTTGCGATGTCGGTACGCTCCGCCATCAGACGTGGTACTCCCCGCAGTTGACGTCCAGGGTCTGCCCGGTGATGCCGCTGGACAGGGCACTGGCCATGAACAGAATGGCCGACGCCACTTCATCCTCAGTGGGCAAGCGCTTGAGGTCGGAGTTCGCGGCGGTGGCCGCATAGATCTCGTCGACGGTGGTGCCGTACTTGCCCGCCTGATGTTCGAAGTAGGCCTGCAACGTGTCACCCCAGATATAGCCCGGCGCAACGGAATTGACCCGTATGCCCTTCTCGCCCAGCTCGGTGGCCAGCGACTGGGACATCGACAGCAGCGCGGACTTGGCCATCTTGTATGCGCCGTATTTCGCCTGCGAGTGGCGCAGCACCATCGAATTGACGTTGACGATCGACCCGTGTGACGCCTCCAGCGCCGGAGTGAAAGCCTGGATCAGCCGCAGCGCGCCCAGTGCACTGAGCTCGATCGCGTCCCGGATGTGCTGAAAACTGGTGCCGGCCAACGGCTTCATCGACGGCACCCGGAACGCGTTGTTGATCAGCACGTCGGCCTTGCCGTAGGTGGCCATGGTCGTCTCGACCAGGTAGGCAACCTCGTCGTCGTCGGTGATGTCGGCTCGCACCGCCAAGGCCTTGCGGCCGGAGTCGTTGACCTGCTTGGCAAGTTCTTCCAGCCGCTCGACGGTCCGGGCCGCCAGCACCAAATCGGCACCGTTGTCGGCACACCGGTGTGCCAGCGTGGTACCGAGTCCCGGCCCGACGCCGCTGATGATCACTACCTTGCCGTTGAGCATCCCTGACATCGTCACCCCAGCATCCTCGCCGCAATCTGTTGTTGGCGCAGCGTGATTCGCGCGCGCCATTCGTCGTCGGAAATCTTATTGTGTTCGAAGTACGGCAGCGTGGCGGGTATGGCGTCGATCTCGACCAGCTCCACGGTCGGGCCGTCGGCTGCGGTGAGTTGACGCGACACCCGCTGCCAGCGGAACTGCAGAATGCCCTTGCGATGCCCCAGGGTTTCGACCCAGTTGGTTACGCCCGGGTTCTGGTCGGCGACGACGATGCGCACCTTGCCGTCCGGATCCGCCTGTGCCTGAGTGTTGTTCAGCGAGGTCTGGTGATTGATGTAGTCCAGCGAGATGTACCACAGGCTGCCCAGCTGGAAGCCGAGGTAGGGCGCGTCGGTGACCGGGATGGTGATCACCAGCGCCTGGTCCGGCCGCAGCTCGTAGTGCCCCACCGACGAGTATTGGGTCGCCAGCCCGCCGGGTGTCAGCCGGGGTGCGACCATCGTGTTGACCGGGATGTTGAAGTAGAACCACTGCGGGAACTGCAGCCAGGTCTTCACCCGGTTCACGAGTTGCTTTCCAGCTGTGGCATAACGTTTTTCGATGGCCTGGCGGGTCAGCGGCGGCGGCGCGGTGCCAGCAGTGTCCAGCCGGGAAATGGCCAGCGTGCCGCGCTGCGCCGACCAGTCGCCATACACCTCGCGGATGACCAGTTGACCCGGACTCGTCGGCCGCACCCGCCACTCGAAGCTGCCGTCAGGTGCGATCTGCAGTTCCCGGTCGTCGAACGCGGCCTGGCTGACCGGGACGTTGTCGTCGGTGTACTCGCCGCCGAGCAGCTGGAAACTCAGGTCGGTGGTGGTGCCGCGCCGGCCGGTGACGACATAGTCGTGATCGGCATGCACCCGCGTGCCGAAGTAGAGCGTGTCGGGATTGTCCAGGCCCATCTTGGTGAACGGCCCGGTGCCCGACTGCAGGAAGGGATGGTCACGCTCGTAGTCGAACGACAGGTGCATGCACCCGGAGATGCAGCCGGCCAGGTATTGCAGCCCTTCCAGCAGGTCGGCCTCGGTCTCGATGTGCGGTGCGGTGGCGACCAGCTTTTCGGACTCGGCGATGGCTTCGATGAGCGGGCCCGAGAAGGATTCAGAGAACACGCCTAGACGCTAGAACGTGTTCTACTTTTTCGTCAATGGCGAACATCCCCGCGCGTCGGCCGCGGCGCTCAACGACTTGAACGGCTAAGCCGACTCGCTAGGGTGCGCACTGTTGCGACAGGTCGATCAGATGCTGCCGCACATCGGGGTGCCGGTTCAGGTAGTCGATGACGTTGGGGCCACCGCCCTCCGCCTCGGACTTGGCCTGCAGTTGCTGGTGCAGGTCGGGATGCTTCTGCAGGTAGGCGTCGATCGAGTTGCCCACGGTCTGGTTGCAAGGCGGGCTCGCGTTGGCCGTGCCGGCCAGGGGCAGCGCGATCGCCGTCGCTGCGGCAGCGGTCAGTAATCCCCCGGCGAGCAGGCCGTAGCGCCCGCGGCGACGGGCGCCGACTGTGCTGAATGTGCTCATGCGCGCCAGATTACCCCCGGCAGCTTTGCGTGGGGTGTGTGATCCGGACGTCAGCGCGTGGCCGCGCCGCTCTCCTGCTCGCGCTTGATTTCGAGTGCGATGTCGATGAGTTGGTCTTCTTGGCCGCCGATGAGTTTGCGCTGCCCGGCGCGGTGCAGCAGTTCGTGCGGGGGGACCCCGTAGCGCTCACCCTGGCGGATGGCGTGTTTGAGGAAGCTCGAGTACACCCCGGAATAGCCCATGATCAAGGCGTTGCGGTCCAGCAGGCACTCGGCGGGCATCACCGGGGCGACCACCTCCTCGGCCGCGTCGGCGATGTCGAAGAAGTCGATCCCGGTCTTCACCCCGATCTTGTCGAACACCCCGATCAGCGCCTCGACCGGCGCATTGCCCGCCCCGGCGCCGAACCGCCGACACGAACCGTCGATCTGCTTAGCGCCCGCCCGCACCGCCTCTACACTGTTGGCCACCCCAAGCCCGAGGTTCTCATGGCCGTGAAAACCCACCTGGGCATCCTCACCGAGCTCGGCGACCAACGCCGCGACCCGATCCCGCACACCCTCGAGCACCAACGCCCCCGCCGAATCGACCACATAGACACACTGACAGCCCGCATCCGCCATGATCCGGGCCTGGGCGGCCAGCTTCTCCGGAGAGACGGTGTGACTCATCATCAAGAACCCGACCGTTTCCAGGCCGAGTTCGCGGGCCAGGCCGAAATGCTGGATCGACACATCGGCCTCGGTGCAATGCGTGGCGATCCGGCAGATCGAGCCGCCGTTGTTCTGCGCCTCCTTGATGTCTTCCTTCGTGCCCACCCCGGGCAACATCAAAAACGCGATCCTGGCCTCGGTGGCCGTCTGAGCGGCCAGCTTGATCAACTCCTGCTCGGGAGTCTTGGAGAACCCATAGTTAAAACTCGACCCACCCAGCCCATCACCATGCGTCACCTCGATCACCGGCACCCCCGCGGCATCCAGCGCAGCCACGACCGCGCCGACCTCCCCGAGGCTGAACTGGTGCCGCTTGTGATGCGACCCATCCCGCAGCGACGTATCGGTCATCCGGACATCCCAGATCGGGTTGAAGAAAATGTCACTCATGATTGCGCCCCTCCGGCCGCCGCGCTCAACGACTCCTTGGCGATTTCCTCGCCGACCTTGGTCGCCGCGGCGGTCATGATGTCGAGATTCCCAGCGTACGGCGGCAAATAGTCACCCGCACCCTCCACCTCGACGAACGTGGTGACCAACGCCTGCCCACCGGAATTAATCGACGGATCATCGAACTGCGGCTCGTTGAGCAACCGGTACCCCGGCACATAGGTCTGCACCTCGGCCACCACGTCGTGGATCGACGCCGCGATCGCGTCCCGGTCGGCGTCCTCCGGGATCGCGCAGAAAATGGTGTCGCGCATGATCATCGGCGGGTCCGCCGGATTCAGGATGATGATCGCCTTACCGCGCTTCGCCCCGCCGATAGTCTCCACACCCCGACTGGTGGTCTTGGTGAACTCATCAATGTTGGCCCGCGTGCCCGGGCCGGCCGACAGTGAGGCGACCGACGCCACGATCTCGGCATACGGCACCCCGCCGAGGTCGGCGACGCCACGCGACACCGCGTACACAATCGGGATCGTCGCCTGCCCACCGCAGGTGATCATGTTGACATTCGGTGCCTCCAGATGCTGGCGCAGGTTGGCCGGCGGGATCACCGCGGGTCCCACCGCGGCCGGCGTCAAATCGATAGCCCGTATCCCGGCCGCCTCATACTTCGGCGCCGCGTCACGATGCACATAAGCACTGGTCGCCTCAAACACCAAGTCCGGCTTCTCCGACTGAGCCAACAACCAGTCCACACCCTCATGCGTGGTCTCCAACCCCAACCTTCGGGCCCGGGCCAACCCCTCACTGTCCGGGTCGATACCCACCATCCACCGCGGCTCCAACCACTCCGACCGCAGCAACTTGTAGAGCAGATCAGTGCTGATATTTCC
The DNA here is from genome assembly GCF_035617725.1 of Mycobacterium sp. 94-17. NCBI lineage: Bacteria > Bacillati > Actinomycetota > Actinomycetes > Mycobacteriales > Mycobacteriaceae > Mycobacterium > Mycobacterium sp. 94-17. The sequence goes on along the minus strand of NZ_JAPIYN010000001.1, from coordinate 213,139 downwards.
CGATCCGACAATGGCGACGCTTGCCTTCGACGGCATTATGCTCCCTTTTTCGAAGCTTTAAATCGATCGATTCAAAGCTAATCCGAGCCTATTCAAACGACAAATGAACCGAACCCAGCCCTGTGAAATCGGCGACGAAATGATCGCCGGGGCGGGCATCGATCGCCTTCGTGCAGGAGCCGGGAAGCACCACGTCGCCTTTGCGTAGCCGCACTCCGAAGCTCTCCACCTTGCGCGCCAGCCAGGCCACGGCGGTCACCGGATTGCCCAGCACGGCGTCGCTGCGACCCTCGGCGATCACCTCGCCATTGCGGGTCAGCACCGCGTCGATCGCCTTCACATTGAGTTCGGCCGGTGACACCCGGGCCTCACCCAGCACGTAACCCGCCGACGACGCGTTGTCGGCGATCGTGTCGCACAGCCCGATCTTCCAGTCGGTGATCCTGGTGTCGATCAGCTCGATCGCCGGCACCAGGGCTTCGGTGGCGGCCAGCACGTCGTCCTCGGTGCACCCGGCGCCCGGCAGGTCGGCAGACAAAATGAAGCCCACCTCGACCTCCACTCGCGGGTACAGGTATTTACCCGCCTTCACCGGGGTGTCCTCGAACACCTGCATCTCGTCGAGCAGATGGCCGTAGTCCGGCTCGTCGACCCCCATCATCTGCTGCATCGCCTTGCTGGACAGCCCCACCTTGTGGCCCAGCACCCGAGCCCCCTCCGCGACGCGCTGACGGATGTTGATCAGCTGAATCTCGTAGGCGTCGACGACGTCGATATCCGGGTAGCTCGACGTCAGCGGGGCGATCGGCTCACCGCTGCGCTCGGCCTGCGCCAAGTCGGCGGCCAGCTCGTCGCGGGTGGCAACACTGAGCATTCTTCCAAGTCTCCTCGTACCGTCGACCGGGCAAGTAGCGGCCGCCCCGGGCAATTCTATAACGTGTTCTACATGTCAGCGCAGGAGTACGACGTCGTCGTGGTCGGAAGCGGCGGAGCCGGCATGGTGGCCGCCCTTACCGCCGCTCACCGGGGTCTTTCCACCATAGTCATCGAGAAGGCCCCTCACTTCGGCGGCTCGACCGCACGCTCGGGCGGCGGTGTTTGGATCCCAAACAACGAAGTGCTCAAGCGTGCCGGGGTGCGCGATACCCCCGAGGCGGCGAGCACCTATCTGCACGGGATCATCGGCGACGTCGTCGAGCCCGAACGCATCGACACCTACCTCGAACGCGGCCCCGAGATGCTGTCGTTCGTGCTCGAGCACACCCCGCTGAAGATGTGCTGGGTGCCGCGATACTCCGACTACTACCCCGAGTCGCCGGGCGGACGCGCGGAGGGCCGGTCGATCGAGCCGAAGCCGTTCAACGCCCGCAAGCTCGGCGCTGACGAATCGGGCTTGGAACCGGCGTATGGCAAGGTTCCGCTGAACGTCGTGGTGATGCAACAGGATTACGTTCGGCTGAACCAGCTCAAGCGCCACCCCCGCGGCGTGCTGCGCAGCCTCAAGGTCGGTGCCCGCACCGTGTGGGCCAAAGCGACCGGCAAGAACCTCGTCGGCATGGGCCGGGCGCTGATCGGGCCGCTGCGAATCGGGTTGCAGCGGGCCGGGGTTCCAGTGGTGCTCAACACCGCGCTTACCGACGTCTACGTCGAAGACGGCGCCGTGCGCGGGGTTTATGTACGGGATGCCGGCGCTGCCGAAACGGGTGAGCCGCAGATGATCCGGGCCCGGCGCGGCGTGATCCTGGCCTCGGGCGGCTTCGAGCACAACGAGCAGATGCGGGTGAAATACCAGCGCGCACCGATCACAACCGAGTGGACCGTCGGCGCGGTCGCCAACACCGGCGACGGAATCCTGGCGGGCGAAAAGCTCGGCGCCGCACTGGACATCATGGAAGACGCCTGGTGGGGGCCGACCGTCCCGCTGGTGGGCGCGCCCTGGTTCGCGCTGTCCGAACGCAACTCCCCGGGGTCGATCATCGTCAACATGTCGGGCAACCGGTTCATGAATGAATCGATGCCCTACGTGGAAGCCTGCCATCACATGTATGGCGGCGAATACGGTCAGGGACCCGGACCGGGCGAGAACATTCCCGCGTGGCTGGTATTCGACCAGCAGTACCGGGACCGCTACATTTTCGCGGGATTGCAGCCTGGACAACGCATTCCGCGCAAGTGGCTGGATTCCAACGTCATCATCACGGCCGACACGCTGGCGGAGCTGGCGCAGAAGGCGGGCCTGCCGGTGGACGAGTTCATCGCGACGGTGCAACGTTTCAACGGCTTCGCACGCTCCGGTGTCGACGAGGACTACCAGCGCGGTGAGAGCGCCTACGACCGGTACTACGGCGACCCGACGAACAAGCCCAACCCGAACCTCGGCGAGATCAGTCACGCGCCGTACTACGCCGCGAAGATGGTGCCCGGTGACTTGGGCACCAAGGGCGGCATCCGCACCGACGTCCACGGCCGGGCGCTGCGCGATGACGGCAGTATCATCGAAGGCCTTTACGCCGCAGGCAACGTCAGCGCTCCGGTGATGGGCCACACCTACCCTGGTCCGGGTGGCACCATCGGCCCGGCTATGACGTTCGGCTACCTGGCGGCGTTGCATCTTGCGGGGGAGAACTGACATGCCCATCGACGTAGACATCGCGCTCGCCGCCGAACTCGATCCGATCGAATTCTCTTGGAGCAGCAGCGATGTGCAGCTCTACCATCTGGGACTGGGCGCGGGTGCCGACCCGATGGACCCGCGCGAGCTGCGCTACCTGGTCGACGACACCCCGCAGGTGCTCCCGACATTCGGCAACGTTGCGGCCACCTTCCACGCCACCAAGCCGCCGACCGTGCAATTCCCCGGCATCGACATCGAGCTGAGCAAGGTCCTGCACGCCAGTGAGCAGGTGATCGCGCCCGCGCCACTGCCACCTTCGGGCTCGGCCACCGCCGTCACCCGGTTCACCGACATCTGGGACAAGGGCAAGGCGGCGGTGATCTGGAGCGAGACGACGGCGACCGCGCCAGATGGCACCCTGCTGTGGACGCAGCGCCGGTCCATCTTCGCCCGCGGTGAAGGTGGATTCGGCGGCGAGCGCGGTCCTTCAGGAGGCGACGCCGCGCCGGACCGCGCTCCCGACCTAGAGCTCGACGTGCCCATCCTGCCGCAGCAGGCGTTGCTGTACCGGCTGTGCGGGGATCGCAACCCGCTCCACTCCGATCCCGAATTCGCTGCTGCCGCAGGGTTTCCGCGGCCCATTCTGCACGGCCTTTGCACCTACGGCATGACCTGCAAGGCCATCGTCGATGCGCTGCTGGATGGCGATACTTCTGCCGTGGCCGCCTATGGCGCGCGCTTTGCCGGCGTCGCGTATCCAGGCGAGACGCTGCGCGTCAATGTCTGGAAAGAAGATGGCCGTTTCGTGGCAGGCGTTGTCGCGCCCTCCCGCGACAACGCTGTGGTGCTGTCGGGGGTCGAGTTAGTCCCGGCGTAAGTCTCGCTTTTGGCACCGAGTGTGCGGCAAGCCGCACCCTGGGCGCGAAGCCGCGAAGGCCGGCCCTCGCCAGTCCCCGCCGGCCGGCTCGCTAGCCCAGGATCAGGCCGGAGGTCGGTACCCCGGTTCCGGCGGTGACGAGGACGTGCTCGACGTCGGGTACCGGGTTCACCGACGTTCCCCGCAGCTGCCGCACACCTTCGGCGATGCCATTCATGCCGTGGATGTAAGCCTCGCCGAGTTGGCCACCGTGGGTATTGATCGGAAGCCGGCCGCCGATCTCGATGGCACCGTCCGCGATGAAATCCTTGGCCTCACCCCGGCCGCAGAATCCCAACTCTTCCAATTGAATCAGCGTGAACGGGGTGAAGTGGTCGTAGAGGACGGCGGTCTGGATGTCGGACGGGTTGAGGCCCGACTGCTGCCAGAGCTGCCGGCCCACCACGCCCATCTCGGGCAGGCCGAGCTCGGGCCGGTAGTAGCTGACCATCGTGTATTGGTCGGGGCTGGAGCCCTGCGCTGCCGCCTCAATGATCGCCGGTCGCTGCTTGAGATCCTTCGCGCGCTCCGGCGACGTCACCACGATCGCGACCGCGCCGTCGGTCTCCTGGCAGCAGTCCAGCAGCCGCAACGGTTCGGCGATCCATCGCGAATTCTGGTGGTCCTCAATGGTTATCGGCTTCTCGTAAAAGTACGCCTTGGGGTTCTTGGCCGCATGCTTGCGATCGGCCACCGAGATCGCGCCGAAGTCCCGGCTGGTCGCACCGGACAGATGCATGTAGCGCTGGGCGATCATCGCGACCTGCGCGGCGGGGGTGGAAAGCCCATGCGGGTAGGAGAAGGAGTTGTCCGCCGCGGTCGAATCGGCCTGCACGCCGGCATTTCCCACCAACCGGGTCTGCACCTGACCGAACCGCATGCCCGAACGCTCGTTGAACGCCCGGTACGCGACGACGACGTCGGCGACCCCGGTGGCCACGGCGATCGCGGCCTGCTGAACGGTCGCGCACGCGGCGCCCCCGCCATACCCGATCTGCGAGAAGAACTTCAGGTCACCGATGCCGGTCGCCCGCGCGACGGCGGTCTCGTTGTTGGTGTCCATCGTGAAGGTGGTCAGCCCGTCGACATCGGACGGGCTCAACCCGGCGTCATCCAACGCATTCAGGACGGCCTCGGCGGCCAATCGCAGCTCGCTACGGCCGGATTCCTTGGAGAAGTCGGTGGCGCCGATGCCGACGATCGCGGCCTTACCCGACAACATCTAGGCACCCCCGATCGTCAGCGTCACGGTCGCGATGACGTGGTCGCCAAGGCTGTTGCGACCGAACACCTTCAGGGTGATCAGGCCGTCATCGATTGCGGTGACCTCGCCGGAAAAGGTGACGGTGTCGTAGGCATACCACGGCACGCCGAGTCGCAACCCGATCGATTTGATCAGCGCGGTGGGACCCGCCCAGTCGGTGACGTAGCGCTGCACCAGCCCGGTGTCGGTGAGGATGTTGACGAAGATGTCTTTGGACCCCTTCGCCTGGGCCAAGTCCCGGTCGTGGTGCACGTCCTGAAAGTCTCTGGTGGCCAGCGCAGTTGAGATGATGAAAGTGGGCGAGCCGTACAGCTTGAGCTCCGGCAGGGTGGTACCCACTTCAATGACGGGGGCGCTCATGCTCGATCCTCCCCGGGCTCCCACGCGTAGAGGCTCCACTCCGGGCCGGATTCACCGGCCGGGAAGTCGATATAGGTTGCGCGCACCGGCATTCCGACCTTGATATCGCTGTGCTCGACGTTGCGTAGCTCGCCGAGCATGCGAACGCCCTCTTCCAGTTCGATCAGCGCGATCACGAACGGCAGTGTGCGCCCGGGCACCTTCGGTGCGTGGTGCACCACGAAGCTGAACACCGTACCGCGACCGCTGGCCACCACGTAGTCGATCGGCCCGGTCTTGTCCTGCCACACCGCCGGCACCGGCGGGTGCTGCAGGCTGCCGTCGGCGAGGCGCTGGATTCGCAGCTCGTGCGCCTTGACGCCCTCCCAGAAGAAGGCGGTGTCGCGCGACACCGCGGGACGCATCATGGCATCGGCATCCAGGTCCTCGGGGACGGAGCAGGTGGCGGCGGAGTCGTCGCGCGGTCTGAATTTTAGTATGCGCCAAGCCATCTCGGCGACGTCCTCGTCACCCACCCGCCACGTGATGTGCTGGTTGATGAACCAGCCCTCACCGAGCCCGGTCTGCTTGGGTCCCACCACGTCGCGCATCTCGGAAGCGACGGTGACCTGCTCGCCGGGACGCAGATACCGGTGGTAGGTCTGATCGCAGTTGGTCGCGACCACACCGATGTAGCCGGCCTCGTCGAACAGCTGCATGATCGGGCCCATGGGGTCGTCCGTCGGGCGTTCGCCACCCAGGCCGAACATCGTCCACACCTGAATCATGGCCGGTGGTGCGACGATTCCGGGATGGCCCGCGGCCTGGGCGGCGGCCTCGTCGACGTAGATGGGGTTGGTGTCGCCGATCGCCTCGACCCAGTTGCTGATCGTCGGCTGGTTCACCGGATCCCGGGCGTCCCGCGGCTGGGCGACGACGGTTGCCGTGATTTCCGCGACGGCGTCCTGAATGTCCGTCATCGAGGCACCCTCGGCACTTTGAGGCCGGATGCGGCGATCATCTCACGCATCACTTCGTTCACGCCCCCGCCGAAGGTGATGACCAGGTTGCGCTTGGTCTGCGAGTCCAGCCAATTGAGCAGCTCGGCGGTCTCCGGATCGGCGGGGTTGCCGTACCTGCCGACGATCTCCTCGGCAAGCCGCCCGATGTACTGAATCTTCTCGGTACCAAACACTTTCGTCGATGCGGCATCGGCCACGTTGATGTCCTCACCCGCGGCCGCCACCTGCCAGTTGAGCAGTTCGTTGATCCGCCACATCGCGTGAATCTCACCGAGCGCCCGCTTGACGTCCTGGTGTTCGATCGGCGTGACGCCGTCGCTACCCGGCTTGGACGCCCAGGCATGCACCCGGTCGTAGATGCCGGCGGTGCGGCCGGCGGGGCCCAGCATGACCCGCTCGTTGTTGAGCTGGGTGGTGATCAGCCGCCATCCGCCGTTCTCCTCACCGACCAACATCTCCGCGGGCACCCGTACGTCGTTGTAGTAGGTGGCGTTGGTGTGGTGGGCGCCGTCTGACAGGATGATCGGCGTCCAGGAGTAGCCGGGATCCTTGGTGTCGACGATCAGGATCGAAATTCCTTTGTGTTTCACGGCTTCCGGGTCGGTGCGGCAGGCCAGCCAGATGTAGTCGGCGTCGTGGGCTCCGGTGGTGAAGACTTTCTGTCCGTTGACGATGTACTCGTCGCCCTGACGCACGGCGGTCGTTCGCAGGGAGGCCAGATCGGTGCCGGCCTCGGGCTCGGTGTAGCCGATCGCGAAGTGAACCTCACCGGCCAGGATGGCCGGCAGGAACTTTTTCTTCTGCAGGTCGCTACCGAACTGCTGCAGGGTCGGACCGACGGTCTGCAACGTCACGGCGGGCAGCGGCACGTCGGCCCGGTGCGCCTCGTTGACGAAGATCGACTGCTCGATCGGGCCGAAACCCAGGCCGCCGAACTCTTTTGGCCAGCCGACGCCGAGCTTGCCGTCCTTACCCATCCGCCGGATCACCGCGCGGTAGGCCTCGTTGTGCCGGTCCTGCTCCATCGCCTTCATCTCGTCGGACGAGATCAGGTTCGAAAAGTATTCCCGTAGTTCCGCTTGCAGGCGGCGCTGCTCCGGAGTCAGATCGATGAACATTACGGAGCTCCCACCAGATCGAGACGATGCGAAGGGCCGCCCAGCAGCCGGGTCAGGTCCTTGATCGTGGAGTAGTACCGGTGCATCGGGTAGGTGACGTCCATGCCCATGCCGCCGTGCAGGTGATGGCAGAGCTGCATCACCGGCGGCGCCTGCGACGTGATCCAGTAGCCAAGGACGTCGAGGTCGCTATCGGCGTCATGCCCTTCGGCGAGCCGCCAGGCAACCGACTTCGCCGCCAAATCGATGGTGCGCGAGGCAATGTAGACCTCCGCAAGCTGAGCCGCGACGGTCTGGAAAGTCGACAGCGGCTTGCCGAACTGCTTTCGGTTCGCCACGTAGTCGGCGGTCAGCCGCAGCGCCCCCGCCACCAGCCCGTCGGCGTAGGCGCCGATCGCGGCCAGCGCCAGCTGGTTGACCCGGTGGGCCGTGGCGCCCGCCAAAACGCCGGACTCTTCGACCGTCACGTCGGCGAACGTGACAGTGGACTCCGCGGACCCGTTGGAGGTCGGGGTTTGCACCACCTCGACCCCGTCGGCCTTCGGCGACACCACGACGACCGCACTGTCGGCGGTGACGATCACCCAATCTGCTTGTGCGGCATGGCCAACGCCGACCTTGGTGCCCGACAGCCGGCCGTCCGCGAACGCGGTCGAGGGCCGGTCCGGTAATGCGGCACCCGGCTCGTTGAGGGCGGCGGCCAGCACCCCGCCTTTGGCGACCGAAGCCAAAAACCGATCCTGCTGTTCGTCGGAGGCCAAATCGAGCAGCGGCAGCACGCCGAAACCCAGCGTGGACAGGGCCGGTGTGATGGCGCCGTGGCGACCGATCTCGGTCAGCACGGTCGTGACCTCGGGCAGACCCACGCCGTCACCGCCGAGACGTTCGGGCACCGGCAGTGCCGTCACACCCCCGTCCACCAAGGCGTCCCAACTCGATTCACGCTCGAAGACCGACGTCACGACATCGGCGACGGCCTGTTGCGTCGCGGTGAGGTCGAAGTCCATCAGGACTTCACCGCGGCCTTGCCGGCGTAATCGACTTGCCAATGCTTGATGCCGTTGAGCCAGCCCGACCTCAACCGCTCGGGCTCGCCGATCGCCTTGAGATCCGGCATGTGATCGGCGACCGCGTTGAAGATCAGGTTGATCGTCATGCGGGCCAGGTTCGCGCCGATGCAGTAGTGGGCTCCGGTGCCGCCGAACCCTACGTGCGGGTTCGGGTCGCGCAGGATGTTGAAAGTGTGCGGGTCGTCGAAGACCTCTTCGTCGAAGTTGGCCGAGCGGTACGACATCACCACCCGCTGCCCCTTCTTGATCTGCACGCCGCCCAACTCGGTGTCCTCATTGGCAGTGCGCTGAAAGGCCGAAACCGGTGTGGCCCAACGGATGATCTCATCAGCGGTGGTCGCCGGGCGCTCCTTCTTGAAGAGCTCCCACTGATCGGGGTTGTTCGCCATCGCGATCATGCCGTGGGTGATCGAGTTCCGCGTCGTCTCGTTGCCGGCCACGGCCAGCATGACCACGAAGAAACCGAACTCGTCGTCGGAAAGCTTCTCGCCCTCGATGTCGGCCTGGATGAGCGCAGTGACGATGTCGTCGGTGGGGTTCTCGTTCCGCTCCGCGGCCATGGCCATGGCGTACATGATCAGTTCCATCGACGACTGCGCGGGATCGACGGTGGCATACTCCGGGTCTTCCCCGCCCGTCATCTCGTTGGACCAGCGGAACAGCTTGTCGCGATCCTCCTGGGGCACGCCGAGCAGACCCGCGATGGCTTGCAGGGGCAGCTCGCACGACACCTGCTCCACGAAGTCACCGCTGCCCTCTTTGGCGGCGGTTTCGGCGATGTTCTGGGCGCGCTGGGCCAGCTCGGCTTCGAGCCGGCCGATGGCGCGCGGCGTGAACCCGCGGGAGATGATCTTGCGCAGCCGGGTGTGGTGCGGTGCGTCCATGTTGAGCATGACGCTGCGCTGCAGCTCGACCTGCTCCCGCGTCATCTCCGGTGGCCAGGTGGGGATGGCGCCGTTCAGCCAACTCGAGAAGATGTCGCTGCGCTTGGACACCTCCTTGACGTCGGCGTGCTTGGTGACGAGCCAATATCCGTGGTCTTCGAATCCGCCCGCGCCGTTCGGGATGTCGACCCAATGGATCGGCTCGGCCCTGCGCAGCTGGGCGAGCTCCTCGACGGGCAACCCGGCGAGGTTGACGTCCGGGTCAAGAAAGTCGAAGTCGGCGGGAATGTTGGGGGGTGCCATGTAGGGTGCGCTCCTTTTACAACACTAATTGCAACGTGTTCTAGTGCCAGTAAAACATGCCTCCTGCGCAGATAAAAGGCAGGTCACCATCCTCGCTTGTCAGACTAATGAAACGTGTTCTAGCCTGACGGAATGGGTAACCCTGTCATCGTTGAAGCCACTCGCAGCCCGATCGGTAAACGGAACGGATGGCTGTCCGGTTTGCACGCCACCGAGCTGTTGGGCGCGGTCCAGAAGGCATTGGTCGAGAAGGCCGGCATCGACGCCGGCGACGTCGAACAGGTCATCGGCGGCTGCGTGACACAGTACGGCGAGCAGTCCAACAACATCAGCCGGGTCAGCTGGCTGGTGGCCGGGCTGCCCGACCACGTCGGCGCCATGACCGTGGACTGCCAGTGCGGCAGCGGCCAGCAGGCAAACGGCCTAGTCGCCGGCCTGATCGCGGCGGGTGCCATCGACATCGGCGTCGCGTGCGGGATCGAGGCCATGAGCCGCGTCGGGCTCGGCGCGAACGCAGGTCCGGACCGCACCATCCTGCGGCCCGCGTCGTGGGACATCGATCTGCCCGACCAGTTCACCGCGGCCGAGCGGATCGCCAAGCGACGCGGCATCAGCCGCGAAAACATCGACGAGTTCGGCCTGGCATCCCAGACCAAGGCCAGGCAGGCGTGGGAAGAGGGCCGTTTCGATCGGGAGATCTCCCCCATCGAGGCCCCGGCGCTCGACGAAAACAAGCAACCGACGTCCGAGCGCGTCACCATCAGCCGCGACCAAGGCTTGCGCGACACCACGCTGTCGGGCCTCTCCGCGCTGAAGCCGGTCATCGAGGGCGGAATCCACACGGCGGGAACGTCGTCGCAGATCTCCGACGGCGCCGCGGCCGTGCTGTGGATGGACGAGGACAAGGCCAAGGCGCTCGGGCTACGGCCGCGGGCGCGCATCGTCAGCCAGGCGTTGGTCGGGGCCGAGCCGTACTACCACCTCGACGGCCCAGTGCAGTCGACGGCGAAGGTGCTGGAGAAGGCCGGGATGAAGATGGGCGACATCGACATCACCGAGATCAACGAGGCATTCGCATCGGTGGTGCTGTCGTGGGCGCGCGTCCACAACCCGGACATGGACAAGGTCAACGTCAACGGCGGGGCCATCGCTTTGGGGCACCCGGTCGGCAGCACCGGCAGCCGGCTGATCACCACCGCACTGCACGAGCTGGAACGCACCGACCAGACCACCGCGCTGATCACCATGTGCGCCGGCGGTGCTCTGTCGACCGGCACCATCATCGAGCGCATCTAGCTCTCGGTCGTCTCAGCCTCCCAGTGAGCGTCTCCGACGACAGCCGCATCGCCGCGGCACAGTCCTACATCGACGCGCTCGTCAGCCATGACGGCGACGCCGTTCCATTCGCGGCGGGTTGCACCCGCATCGAGCAGGGCATCAAAAACGGGTTCTCCGGAAATCATCTGCGGCGCAGTCTCAATCGCGGACCTCAGTACCGGTTCCTCGCGGACACCACGCCGCCGGACTACCGCATCGACGGCGACCGGGTGCACGCGGAGTACCAGGTGCTGACCAAAGCGGCGTTCGGTGGCCGGCGGCTGGCCGCGCACGTCAACGAAACCTTCGTCATCCCCGCCGAAACTACAAGCGGGAAAGCCGAAATCCAGCACATCAAGGTTCGCTTCCAACCATTTATCCAGCGCTAAGGAAAGTCATGCCGAAACCAAAGCCACGCTCGTTGAATGCACCGTGGGTCAACTTCTTCGTCAAGTGGATGGCCAAGGGCAACTCGTGGATCTACCGACGCAGCAACGGCCAACTTGGCGGCACCTTCGGCAACGCGCCGGTCGCGTTGCTGACCACCACCGGCCGCAAGACCGGTCAACCGCGGGTGAGCCCGCTACTCTACCTGCGCGAGGGGAATCGCGTGGTCCTGGTGGCGTCCAGGGGCGGCAGCGACAAGAACCCCCTGTGGTATCTCAATCTCAAGGCGAATCCCAAGGTTTCGATGCAGATCAAAGACGAGGTGCTGCAGCTGCAGGCTCGCGATGCCACCGAGGCCGAGCGCGCGGAGTATTGGCCGAAGCTGGACGCCATGTACCCGTCGTTCGACGACTACCGGTCGTGGACCGACCGCGTCATCCCGATCGTGATCTGCGACCCGCCCGCTTAGGTTCGCCGAGCGTGCAGGACGGCGGCAAAATGGCGAAAATGTCGCCCTACGTTCACGCCCGGCGCTGACCGCTACGCCACGACCGCGACGAGCAGACGCACCAGCTCCGCCTGGCGGTGAGTGCCGGTCTTGCGGAAGATGCGTTGAATATGCGTCCTGACGGTGGTGATGGACACCGCCGCGCTTTCCGCGATCGCGCTGGGATCGTCGATAGCTCGCCGGGCGGCCGTTACTTCCGTCCTCGACGCCGGCGGCGGTGCAGGACCGCCCCTACTAGGCGCCGTAGACGGGGACCGGGGTCCGCGACTTGGCCAGCAGGTCGGCGACGACGGGTCCCAGTTCCGCGGGATCCCACCGCGCTCCCTTGTCGATCTCCGGCCCGTGCGCCCAGCCCTCGGCAACCCGGATCTTGCCGCCCTCGACTTCGAACACCTTGCCGGTGACGTCGCGCGATTCGGCGCTGCCTAGCCAAACCACCAGCGGTGCAATGTTTTCCGGGGCCATGGCGTCGAAGTCCTGCTCCTGCGTCGCCATCATCTCGGCGAACACCGTCTCGGTCATGCGGGTGCGGGCCGAGGGAGCGATGGCGTTGACGGTGACGCCGTAGCGTCCCATCTCCGCGGCGGCGACCAAAGTCATCGTGGCGATGGCGGCCTTCGCGGCGCTGTAGTTACCCTGCCCGACGCTGCCCTGCAGGCCGGCACCGGAACTGGTGTTGATGATCCTCGCCTCAACAGTTTTGCCCTCCTTGGACAGGCCGCGCCAGTACGCCGCGGCGTGGCGCATGGTGGCGAAGTGCCCCTTGAGGTGCACGGCGATGACGGCGTCGAACTCCTCTTCGCTGGTGTTGGCCATCATCCGGTCGCGCACGATGCCGGCGTTGTTCACCAACACGTCCAGGCCCCCGAAGGTGCCGACGGCGGTCTGCACCAGCGCCGCGGCCTGGTCCCAGTCGGCGATGTTGGATCCGTTGGCGATGGCTTCGCCACCGGCGGCGGTGATTTCGTCGACGACGCCCTGCGCCGCGCTGCCGCCCCCCGCCGGCGAACCGTCCAGGCCGACACCGATGTCGTTGACGACGACGCGCGCACCCTCGGCCGCGAAGGCCAGGGCATGCGCGCGACCGATACCGCCGCCCGCTCCGGTGACGATGACGACGCGGCCGTCAACCACTCCCATTGTTTTGTCTCCTTTACTTGATCGCACTCGCGGTCGTGGTGGCCAGATAGTGCGGCGGCTCGCCGCCGCCGTGCACCTCCAACGAAGCTCCGCTGATGTAGGACGCCGCATCGGACGCCAGAAAGGCTGCGGCCCAGCCGACATCCTCCGGTTTGGCCAGCCGCCCCAGCGGGACGTTGTTGGAGATCGCGGCGATGGAGTCGGCATCCCCGTAGAACAGTTCGGACTGCTCGGTCTCCACCATGCCGACCACACAGGAGTTCACCCGGACCTTCGGACCCCACTCCACGGCCAGCGTCTGGGTGAGGTTTTCCAGGCCGGCCTTGGCCGCGCCGTATGCCGCGGTACCCGGCGTCGGCCGTCGGCCGCTGAGGCTGCAAATGTTGACGATCGACCCGCCCTGCCGCTGACTTTGCATGTGAGCGTTAGCGTGCTGCGAAACCGACAGCGCACCAATCAGATTGAGCTCGATGATCTTGCGGTTGAACTTGGCGCTGGACTCCGCGGTGAGCACGTAGGGCGATCCCCCCGCGTTGTTGACGACGACGTCGAGCCGGCCGTGCCGATCCACGACGGTGTCGATCAATCCCTTGACGGCGTCGTCGTCGCGGACGTCGCACGAGTGGAACTCGTAGGGCAAGCCCTCCACCGCCCGCCGCGCACAGGTGACGACGGTGGCGCCCTGTTCGGCGAAGACGGAGCTGATGCCGGCACCCACCCCGCGAACGCCGCCGGTGACGAGAACTACCCGACCGGACAGCCCCAGGTTGATGGCTTCCGCAAATGGGGGGCATGCTTCGGCGCGAGTCACTGTGCTAGCGTACCAAGCAAGTGCTTGCTTAGGTAGTTACCCCCACAAGGAAGTGGCACCTTGCCCATCACCTCCACCACCACCGAACCGGGCATCGTCGCGGTTACCGTCGACTTCCCGCCCGTCAACGCCATCCCGTCGCGCGGCTGGTTCGAGCTCGCCGACACCATCACCGCCGCCGGCCGAGACCCCGGCACCCACGTGGTGATCCTGCGCGCCGCCGGCCGCGGCTTCAACGCCGGGGTCGACATCAAAGAGATGCAGCGCACCGAGGGATTCACCGCCCTGATCGATGCCAACCGCGGCTGCTTCGCCGCGTTCCGCGCGGTCTACGAGTGCGCAGTGCCCGTCGTCGCCGCCGTGAACGGATTCTGCGTCGGCGGTGGGATCGGCCTGGTCGGCAACGCCGACGTGATCGTGGCCTCCGACGATGCCACCTTCGGCCTGCCGGAGGTGGAACGCGGCGCGCTCGGCGCGGCGACGCACCTGTCGCGACTGGTTCCGCAGCACATGATGCGGCGGCTGTTCTTCACCGCGGCCACCGTCGACGCCGCCACCCTGCACCACTTCGGTTCGGTACACGAGGTGGTGCCGCGCGACGATCTCGACGAGGCCGCCTTGCGGGTCGCGCGCGACATCGCCGCCAAGGACACCCGCGTCATCCGGGCGGCCAAGGAAGCGCTGAACCTCATCGACGTGCAACGAGTCAACTCGAGTTACCGCATGGAGCAAGGCTTTACGTTCGAGCTCAACCTCGCCGGGGTCGCCGACGAGCACCGCGACGCGTTCGCCGGCACCGACAAGGGCGCAAAGTGAGCGACAAGAGGACCACCCTGGACGACGCCGTCGCGTCGATCGAGAGCGGCATGACGATCGGTATCGGCGGCTGGGGATCGCGGCGCAAGCCGATGGCGTTCGTACGCGCGCTGCTGCGCACCGACATCACCGACCTGACCGTGGTCACCTACGGCGGACCGGACTTGGGCCTGCTGTGTTCCGCCGGCAAGGTCAAGCGCGTCTACTACGGATTCGTCTCGCTGGACTCCCCGCCCTTCTACGACCCATGGTTCGCTAAAGCGCGCGCGGCCGGGGGCATCGAGGCCCGCGAGATGGACGAGGGCATGCTGCGCTGCGGGCTGCAGGCCGCCGCGCAACGCCTGCCGTTCCTGCCGATTCGGGCCGGGCTGGGCAGCTCGGTGCCGGACTTCTGGGAGGGCGAGCTGCAGACGGTGACCAGCCCGTACCCGGCGCCCGGCGGCGGGCACGAGACCCTGATCGCGATGCCGGCGCTGCGGCTGGACGCCGCGTTCGCACACCTCAACCTCGGTGATGCGCGGGGCAATGCGGCCTACACCGGGATCGACCCGTACTTCGACGACCTGTTCCTGATGGCCGCCGAGAAGCGCTTTCTGTCGGTGGAGCGGGTCGTGTCCACCCAGGAGTTGGTCAAGGCGGTTCCGCCGCAGGCGTTGCTGGTGAACCGCATGATGGTCGACGGCGTGGTCGAAGCGCCGGGTGGTGCGCACTTCACCACCGCCGCACCGGATTACGGCCGCGACGAGAAGTTCCAGCGGCACTACGCCGAAGCGGCGTCCACAGAAGGCGGTTGGCAGCAGTTCGTGGCAACTTATCTTTCGGGCAGCGAGGATGACTATCAGGCGGCCGTGAAAGCTTTCCAGGAAGAGGCATCCAAGTGAGCAGCCGAGCCGAAGTGTGCGCCGTGGCCTGCGCCGAATTATTCCGGAACGCGGGCGAAATCATGGTCAGCCCCATGACGAACATGGCCTCGGTCGGCGCGCGGCTAGCCCGGCTGACGTTTTCGCCGGACATCCTGCTGACCGACGGCGAGGCGCAGCTGATCGCCGACACCCCAGCCCTGGGTGCTTCGGCGGCCGCCGAGGGCTGGATGCCGTTCGGCCGGGTCTTCGAAACCCTGGCCTGGGGCCGGCGCCACGTGGTGATGGGCGCCAATCAAGTGGACCGCTTCGGCAATCAGAACATCTCGGCATTCGGCCCGCTGCAGCAGCCTAAACGCCAGATGTTCGGCGTCCGCGGCGCACCCGGCAACGCCATCAACCACGCGACCAGCTACTGGGTGGGTAACCACTCCAAGCGGGTGTTCTGCGAGAAGGTCGACATCGTCTGCGGAATCGGCTGGGACAACGTGGATTCCGACAACCCGGCATTCCGCTTCGCCAACACGTATCGGGTGGTGTCGAACCTCGGCGTGTTCGACTTCGGCGGGCCCAACCGCACCATGCGGGCGGTGTCCCTGCATCCGGGCGTCTCGGCCGGCGAGGTCGCCGAAAGCACCTCGTTCGAGATCGACGGTCTCGACAGCGCCGCCGAGACCCGGTTGCCGACCGACGACGAGCTGCGCCTGATCCGCGAGATCATCGACCCGAAATCATTGCGCGACAGAGAGATCCGTTGATGAAGCTGCGCACGCCGCTGACCGAGCTGGTCGGCGTCGAGCACCCGGTGGTGCAGACCGGGATGGGCTGGGTGGCCGGCGCGCGGCTGGTGTCCGCCACCGCCAACGCCGGCGGTCTGGGCATCCTTGCCTCGGCCACCATGACGCTGGACGAATTGGCCACGGCCATCGGCAAAGTCAAGGCCACCACCGACAAACCGTTCGGCGTGAACATCCGCGCCGACGCCGCCGACGCCGGCGACCGCGTCGACCTGATGATCCGCGAAGGCGTCAAGGTGGCGTCGTTCGCGCTGGCTCCGAAGCAGGAACTCATCGCCCGGCTCAAAGATGCCGGTGCCGTGGTGATTCCGTCGATCGGCGCGGCCAAGCACGCCCGCAAAGTGGCCGGCTGGGGCGCCGACGCGATGATCGTGCAGGGCGGCGAGGGCGGCGGGCATACCGGCCCCGTCGCAACCACGCTGTTGTTGCCCTCCGTGCTGGATGCCGTGCGGGGCAGCGGAATCCCGGTGATCGCCGCGGGTGGATTCTTCGACGGGCGTGGCCTCGCGGCCGCGCTCAGCTACGGTGCCGCCGGCGTCGCGATGGGCACCCGCTTCCTGCTGACGTCGGACTCCACCGTGCCCGACGCCGTCAAGAAGCGCTACCTCGAGGCGGCCCTCGACGGCACGGTGGTGACGACCCGGGTCGACGGCATGCCACACCGGGTGCTGCGCACCGGCCTGGTCGAGAAGCTGGAGGGCGGTTCGCCGGTGCGCGGTCTCACCGCGGCCGTGCGCAATGCCGCCAGGTTCAAGCACATGTCCCAGATGACCTGGCGGTCGATAATGCAAGACGGCCTGGCGATGCGCCGCGGCAAGGAGCTGACCTGGTCGCAGGTGGTGATGGCGGCTAACACGCCGATGCTCTTGAAAGCCGGCCTGGTCGACGGCAACACCGAGGCCGGCGTGCTGGCATCCGGACAGGTGGCCGGCATTCTCGAGGACCTACCGTCTTGCGCGGAGTTGATCGAGGCGGTCGTGCGCGACGCGATTGAGCACCTGCAGGCGGCATCGGCTTTCGTGGAGTAGTTCAGGACTCGACGATCATCAGCGTGTGTCCGGTCGGGTCACGGAACCAGAACATCGGTGGCACCGGCTCGCCCATACGCGCCACCTGCGCGTCGACGTCGATGCCGAGTTCCTTCATCGCCGCGTGAGTGGCGTCGATGTCGCTGGTGGTCAACGTGATTCCCGTGTTGGTCGGCTGCACCGGTCCACCGTCTGGTGGCGGTGGCGCAAGCGCGATGCCCGTCGTGCCCTCCGGCGGGTACACCTCGATCCATCGGTAGCTGCCGCCGAACGGCGTATCGGTTCGCTTCTCGAATCCGAGTGACGCGTAGAACTCGACTGCTTTGTCCTGTTCGGGCGTTGGCACGCACACCAGGCTCATCGTCTTCAGACCTGCTGTCGTTGTGGTCATGCTGCACCTCCTGGTTGGGCGTCGACGCCGTAAGCGCGGGCGATATCCTGCGAGCCGGCCCAGCCGCTGTAAGTGGGGCGTTGGGGCCAACCGTCCGGTGAGTCCTGCCAGTCTTCCTGGCGCCCGTAAGGCAGCAGGTCGACCAAAGCGAACGAGTGGCTCAGCTGTTCGCATCCACGGCCGTCCGTGCGCCAGGTCCGATACACCTGATCGCTGTCGCGCATAAATACATTGACGGCAAAGCCGCCGCCCGGTGGGGCACCGACATCCGCACCGAACGTGCTGTTGGCGGTGGAGTACCAGGTCATCCGATTGCCCACCCGCCGCTTGTAGTCGAGCGCTTCGTCGATGGGTCCCTGGGTGACGATGACGAACCGGGCATCGTAGTTGTCCAAGAACTCCAGCCGAGTGAACTGCGAGGTGAACCCGGTGCAACCCGGGCATTGCCACTCCTCGCCGGGAGACCACATGTGGCTGTACACAATCAACTGGGACTTGCCTTGGAACACGTCAGCCAGCCGCACCGGTCCATTCTCGCCCTCCAGGACATAGTCGGGCATGGCGACCATCGGCAGTCGCCGGCGCTGCGCGGCAATCGCGTCGAGCTCACGAGTGGCCGCTTTCTCTCGAACGCGCAGCGCGTCCAGTTCGCGCTGCCACTCCTGCGCGTCCACGACGGGCGGCAATACTACGGTGCTAACCACGAACTCCTCCAATGTTCACGCCGTCAACATGATAATGTACACACCGTACACTTTGCGCCCGAGAAGGGTCAAGCGTTGACCACGTTGAAGACCGGTTACCACCACGGGGACCTACGCGCGGCGTTGATCGACGCCGGCCTACATCTGACCAGGACAGGCGGACCGGAAGCGCTCACCATCCGGGAAGCGACTCGGCGCGTTGGGGTTTCACCCAATGCGGCCTATCGTCACTTCGCCGATCGCGAAGCGCTGCTCAGCGCGGTTGCGATCGCGATCCAGCATCGGATGGCGGCGCGGATGCACGGCTCGACACGCAGGCGAGGCACCACTGAAACGCAAGCCTGTGACCGGCTGCGCGCGGTCGGGGTCGGCTACATCAAATTCGCGCTCGACGAGCCGGGTTGGTTCACGGTGGCTTTCTTCGGAGCCGACCTTGCCGGGCTGACCAGCGAGACCGCCGGCGCCCCACCGTATGTGGCGCTGGTCGAGGCGCTCGATGCGATGCGGGACGTGGGAGCGCTGTCGCCCGCGCAACGCGAAGGCGCCGAATGGCCATGCTGGTCCGCCGTGCACGGGTTCGCCGAACTGGCCCTGCGCGGACCGCTGCGTCACGCCGCCCGCCGTGATGTCGAAGCGCTGGCGGGGCGCACGGTCGACAACATCATCGCCGGCGTGACGGCTGCTCGATGATGGTGACACCGACGGACCGCCGACTCACATACCGCATGTGAGCGGGGTTTTCAGCCGCGGCCGGCCATCTCAGCGCGGATCTCTTCGGGCGTGGTGAGAATCTCGCCGGTCACCGCGCGGCTGATCGCGCCGGGCGCGATGAGTTCGAACAGACCGTCAGGGGCAGCGGCATTGAACCCAATAGCTACATTCCTACAGAGTGAAGCTATAGTCTTCATATGTCGAGAGTTAAGCGTAGCCCTTTACTGGTGGCCACCGTGATCGGCGACGTGGTCGCGTCCCGGCGCGCCGTCGATCGGTCTGCCGTGCATCGACGCGTGAGCACCGCACTGCGCGAGGTCGCCGACGGCGCGATCGACCCGCCGGCGTTCACCGTCGGCGACGAGTTCCAGGGCAGCTACGCGACCGTGGGCGCCGCGATCGACGCCGCGCTGGTGCTGCGGCTGGCCGTCGGCCCCGAAGTCGATGTCCGCTTCGGCATCGGCCGGGGCGCGGTCACCGTCCTCGACGCCGACGCGAGGATTCAGGACGGGCCGGGCTGGTGGGCCGCGCGAGCGGCCATCGAGCAGACCGCGCGGGCCCAGCGGCAGCCCGGCTTCACGCTGATACGCACGACGTTCCGGGCCGACGGCGACACACGCGGCGACGCCGCCGCGGTCAATGCGGCCCTGCTCTGTCGGGACCATCTGCTTGGATCGCTCGACGAGAGATCATTGCGGATTGTGAGGGGGCTGATGACGGGACGGACCAAAAAGGAACTCGCCGCGGACGAGGGCATCAGCCCGTCGGCTGTGTCGCAACGCGCCAGCCGTGACGGCCTGGATCTGATTGTCCTTGCCAGCCAATATCTTCGGGGCCTGCCGTGAGCGCCGTCGCGGTCTTGCTCATCGCGCTCGGGGTCGCCGACCTCTGTCGGCGAGCGACCGGCGCCGCCTGGCCACCGCTGGTGGCCGGACCGGTCGCGGTCTTGGCGTGCGCGGTGCTCGGCGCCCTGTGGCACGCCGGGGACATCACGCTGCTCGTGCCGGCGGCCGCGGCGGTCGTCGCCTGGGAATGGCTTTGCGCGCGGTGCGAGCGCAGCGGCACAGCACAGGGCGCACCCCTGGCCGTTTTCGGCTCTGCGCTGGCGCTGCTGGCGGTGGCGTCGGGCTGGTCCTCACCGGCGGGCGGTGCCGTGGCCCGGTGGTCGGCCTGGGTGCATCTGCCGATGGGAGACGTCGCGCCCACCCGGCTGCTGATGCTCATCGGCGTGGTCCTGGTCCAGTTCGCCACCGCAAACCAGTTGGTGCGCTTGGTGCTTGGCTCGGTTGGCGCGGTGCGGCCGGCCGGTCAACCGCAGCCGTCGGACCGCCTCAAAGGCGGCAGGCTGCTGGGACCGCTGGAACGCCTGCTGATCCTGAGCCTCGGCGTCGGCGGACAGGTGGCCGCGGCCAGCGCCGTCGTCGCCGCCAAGGGCATCATCCGGTTTCCGGAGTTGAATGCTCAGACAAACCGCAACGGCGGCGTCGGCATCGACGAGGTGACAGAGTACTTCCTGGTCGGCAGCTTCACGAGTTGGCTGCTCGCCCTGGGCGGCATCGGTCTGGTTGTGGCGACTTGACCAGCGCGAGTGTGCATTTCACGACGTGGCACGCGGGGTGGATTCATACGGTCAGTGCAACATCCGTAGATTCTGGGAGGTTGCACATGCCGTCGGGATATCAGTTTGCGCGTCGGGAAACGCACACTCGGCGCAAGACTGGGCTACGTGACAGTTACAGGCGCTCGATGATCGTGACGTTGGCGGTGCCGCCGCCTTCGCACATCGTCTGCAGGCCGTAGCGACCACCGGTGCGCTCCAGCGTGTTGAGCATGGTGGTGAACAGCTTCGCCCCGGTGGCGCCCAGCGGATGGCCCAGCGCGATCGCGCCGCCGTTGGGGTTGACCTTCTCCGGGTCCGCCTTGATCTCCTTGAGCCAGGCCAGCACCACCGGCGCGAACGCCTCGTTGATCTCGACGGTGTCGATGTCGTCGATAGACAACCCCGACTTCTCCAGCGCGTAGCGAGTCGCCGGGATGGGCCCGGTCAGCATGAACACCGGATCGGCGCCCCGGGTGCTGATGTGGTGGATGCGGGCGCGCGGGGTCAAGCCATGCTCCTTGACCGCCTTTTCGGACGCCAGCAGCACCGCGCTGGCCCCGTCGGAAATCTGACTGGCCATGGCGGCCGTCAACCGGCCACCCTCGACCAGTGGCTTGAGCCCGGCCATCTTCTCCAGCGACGACTCGCGCGGCCCCTCGTCGACCCGGAACGGCCCGGATTCCGTTTCGACCGTGAGGATTTCGTTGTCGAAGTTGCCGCCGCGAATGGCCGCGAACGCGCGTTCGTGGCTGGTGAGCGCGTAGCGTTCCATCTCCTCGCGCGACAGGTTCCACTTCTCGGCAATCATCTCCGAACCGCGGAACTGCGAGATTTCCTGGTCGCCGTAGCGGTGCAGCCACTGCTTGGATTCGTTGGTCGGTGAGGTGAACCCGAACTGCTCGCCCACCGTCATGGCCGACGAGATCGGGATCTGGCTCATGTTCTGCATGCCGCCCGCGACAATGAGGTCGGCGGTTCCCGACATAACCGCCTGTGCGCCAAAGGAAATCGCTTGCTGACTGGAACCGCACTGCCGGTCGACGGTGACGCCGGGCACCTCTTCGGGATAGCCGGCGGCCAGCCACGAGAGCCGGGCGATGTTGCCCGCCTGCGCGCCGATGGCGTCGACACAGCCGGCGATCACGTCGTCGACCGCGGCGGGATCGACGTCGATCCGGTCGAGCAGCCCGCGCCACCCCAGCGCACCCAGGTCCACCGGGTGAACCCCGGCGAGCGATCCGCCGCGCTTGCCGACCGCGGTACGCACAGCGTCAATGACATACGCCTCAGGCATCTTTCAGACTCCTTCTTTCGTGATCCCGCCAAGAACGATGGCGAGGTATTGCTGACCGACTTGCTCGGCGGTGAGCGGCCCGCCCGGCTGGTACCAACGCACCGACACCCACGTGGTGTCCCGGATGAAGCGATAAATCAGGTCGACGTCGAGGTCGGGCCGAAAGTAGCCTTCCTCGACGCCCTGATTGAGCAGCTCGAGCCACATCTTGCGCTGTTGCCGGTTCATGTCCTCGATGTAGGCGAACCGGGGCTGGGACAACAGCCGCTGTGCCTCGTCCTGGTAGATGACGACCTGCGCGTGCCGGTGCTCGATCGCCTCGAACGACGCCATGAACAGTCCCTTGAGCCGCTCCAAGGGATTGGCCTCGCTGTCCACGATCTCGCGGTAGCGCGTGAACAACCAGTCCAGGAAACTGCGCAAGACCTCGTCGACCATCTCCTCCTTGGAGGAGAAGTGGTGATACAGGCTGCCGGACAGGATGCCGGCGCTATCGGCGATGTCGCGCACGGTGGTCGCGCGCAATCCACGCTCGGCGAACATGGTTGCGGCAAGCTCCAGTAGCTCGTCTCGACGGCTGTTGGCCTGACCGGGCGCTCGGTCCACCCGGTCAGAGTATCAACCAAGCGCTTGCTTGGCCACCGGGGCTCGATTTTCGGTTCCGCTGCCGTCGCCCGGTCAGCGCGATGAGACCGCCGGCGGGCTTTGCGACTCGTCGGCGTTGCCGGACACGAACGCGTTATGCCTGGCCCCCTTGACCCCACTGTCCCGGCCAGCCGGCGTCGGACTGCCAGGGGGCACCCGGGGGCTGGCCGGGCGTGCTGGCCGGAGTCAGGTTATCGCCCCACGGTCGCTGACCCGGCCCTTCCCTCACAACACTCTCCCACCTGCGTCAAACGCGTTGGCGGGCAATTGCAGACACGTCACGGGCCGGCGCCAGTCGGCGATATCGCAGCTCACGGGTGCTGGCTGGACACCGAGATGACCTCACCGGTGAGGTAACTGGAGTAGTCACTGGCGAGGAACGCAATGGTGGCCGCCACCTCCCACGGCTCGGCGGCGCGGCCGAAGGCCTCGCCGGCCGACAGCCGGTCGAGCAACTCCGACGAGGACGTCTTCTCCAGGAATTTGTGCCGAGCGATGCTCGGCGACACCGCGTTGATCCGCACGCCGTACTCGGCGGCCTCGATCGCGCTGCAGCGGGTCAGCGCCATCACGCCGGCCTTGGCGGCGGCATAGTGCGACTGCGAGTGCTGGGCGCGCCAGCCCAGAACGCTGGCGTTGTTGACGATCACCCCGCCGTGCGGCGCGCCGCGGAAGTACCGCAGCGCCGCGCGCGTGGCGCGGAACACCGACGTCAGCGTCACATCCAGGACGCGGTCCCACTCCTCGTCGGTCATGTCGACCACCGGCGTCTGCCCGCCCAGCCCGGCGTTGTTGACCAGGACGTCGACCCGCCCCATCCGGGCGGTGGCCGACGCGAACAGCGCATCGACCTGCGCGGTGGACGTCACATCGCACAACACGCTTTCCACGCGGCCCCGTCCCAGCGCGGTGAGCTCGTCGGCCGTCTCCCCCAGCCGCCGGTCGTGGTGATCCGAGATCAGCACATCGGCACCCTCGGCCAGCGCCCGTCGCGCCGTCGCCGCGCCGATGCCGGTGCCCGCGGCCGCGGTCACCACGACCACTTTGCCCTGCAGAAGTCCGTGTCCGGCAATCTCTTTCGGAACTTCGGACAGGCTCATCCCTTAACCTCTCGAGGCAGGCCGAGTACCCGCTCGGCGATGATGTTGCGCTGGATCTCGTTGGATCCGCCGTATATGGTGTCGGCGCGGGTGAACAAGAACAGCCGCTGCCATTCGTCGAACTCGCCGTCGGCCAGCGTCAGTCCCGGCTTGCCGATGACGTCCATGGCCAGCTCGCCCAGATCGCGATGCCAGTTGGCCCACAACAACTTCGACACGTTGTCCTGCCCGGGTTGTTCGACGTCCATGGTGGCCAGCGCATACGACCGCATGGCCCGCAGCCCGGTCCACGCCCGGGTCAGTCGCTCCCGGATGAACGGGTCGTCGGCGGCGCCGGTGCGCCGGGCGACGTCGGCAAGATTGGAAAGCTCACGCGCATAACGGATTTGCTGTCCGAGCGTCGACACACCACGCTCGAAGGTCAGCGTACCCATGGCGACCCGCCAGCCGTCGCCCGGCTCGCCGACCACCAGCTGAGCCTCGGTGCGGGCGTCGTCGAAGAACACCTCGTTGAATTCCGAGTCGCCGGTCAGCTGGATGATCGGACGCACCTTCACACCGGGCTGGTCGAGCGGCACCAGCAGATACGACAGCCCTGCGTGCCGCCTGGAGCCCTTCTCGGTGCGGGCGACCACGAAGCACCACTGCGCCCAGTGCGCCAGCGACGTCCAGACCTTCTGCCCGTTGATCACCCACTCGTCGCCGTCGAGTTCGGCGGTGGTCGCCACGTTGGCCAGGTCGCTGCCGGCGCCGGGCTCCGAATAGCCCTGGCACCACAGCTCCGTGACGTCGAGGATCTTGGGCAGGAATCGCTGTTGCTGCTCGGGCGTCCCGAACGCGATCAGCGTCGGGCCGAGCAGTTCCTCGCCGAAGTGATTGACCTTGTCCGGGGCGTCGGCCTTGGCGTACTCCTCGTAGAACGCGACCCGGTGCGCGGTGGACAGCCCCCGGCCGCCGTGCTCGACGGGCCAGCCCAGGCAGGTCAGCCCCGCCGCCGCCAGATGCTGGTTCCACGCCCGGCGCTCTTCGAATGCCTCGTGCTCGCGCCCGGGCCCGCCGAGACCCTTGAGAGCTGCGAATTCGCCGACCAGATTGTCGGCGAGCCACTGACGGACCTCCGCCCGGAACTCCTCGACGTCCTGCATGCCCTGTAGGCTAACCTACCAAGCACTTGCTTTGTAGCTCGGTGACGATGCGCGCCGCGGGCCGGCGCGAGGAGGATCGAGCCATCACAACGCGCCAGCGTCGCCACAGGAGCCTCCGATGACCAACGAGCCGCGCACGGTGCCCGCGGCGATGGATCACCTCGCGGGCCGGCTCCCCGATCACGACGCGCTGATCACCGACGAACAGTCCTTCACCGCCGCCGGACTGCGCGACGAGGTGCGCCGGGCCGCCGCCGCGCTCATCGACCTCGGTGTACGGGCCGGCGACCGGGTGGCCGTCTGGTCGCCGAACACCTGGCATTGGGTGGTTGCCTGCCTGGCGATCCACCACGCCGGGGCGGCCATGGTGCCGCTGAACACCCGCTACACCGCCGCCGAGGCCGCCGATATCCTGGCCCGCACCGGCGCGCCCGTGTTGTTCGCGATGGGCCGATTCCTGGCAAACGACCGCGTCGCCGACCTGGACCGCGCGCGGCTGCCCGCGCTCCGCCACATCGTGCGGATACCGATCGAGGCGGCCGACGGCACCTGGGACGAGTTCGTGGCCCGCGGCACCGATCTCGCCGCGGTGAACACCCGCGCCTCCGCCGTCACCCCGGACGACGTCAGCGACATCCTCTTCACCTCCGGCACCACCGGCCGCAGCAAAGGCGTGCTGTGCGCGCACCGGCAGTCGCTGTCGGCCTCGGCATCATGGGCGGCCAACGGCAAGGTCACCAGTGACGACCGTTACCTGTGCATCAACCCGTTCTTCCACAACTTCGGCTACAAGGCCGGCATCCTGGCCTGCCTGCAGACCGGCGCGACGCTGATCCCCCACCTGACCTTCGACCCGCTTCGCGCACTGCAGGCCATCGAGCAACACCGCATCACCGTGCTGCCCGGCCCGCCCACCATCTACCAGACCCTGCTGGACCACCCGGCACGCGACGACTACGACCTGAGCTCACTGCGGTTCGCGGTAACCGGCGCCGCAACCGTGCCGGTGGTGCTGGTCGAACGCATGCAATCCGAACTCGATATCGACATCGTCCTGACCGCCTACGGGCTGACCGAAGCCAACGGCATGGGAACGATGTGCCGCGCCGACGACGACGCGATCACCGTGGCCACCACCTGCGGGCGCCCATTCGCCGACTTCGAATTGCGCGTCGACGCCGATGCGGACGCGGAATCGGGCGAGGTGTTGCTGCGCGGACCGAACGTGATGCTGGGCTACCTCGAGGACCAGGAGGCCACCGCGGCCGCCATCGACGCCGACGGGTGGCTGCACACTGGGGACATCGGCACCGTCGACGCCGCCGGCAACCTGCGCATCACCGATCGGCTCAAAGACATGTACATCTGCGGCGGGTTCAACGTCTACCCCGCCGAAGTCGAGCAGGTGCTGGCCCGGATGCAAGGCATCGCCGACGCCGCGGTGATCGGAGTTCCCGACGAGCGGCTCGGCGAAGTGGGCCGGGCGTATGTGGTCACCCGGCCCGGCGCCCGGCTCGACGAACAATCTGTGATCGCTTACACCCGTGAGCATCTGGCGAACTTCAAGGCACCGCGTTCGGTGCGGTTCGTCGACGCGTTGCCGCGCAATGCCGGCGGCAAGGTGGTCAAACCACAACTGCGAGAGCATAACTGATGGATCTGCAACTCGATGAAGACACCTTGGCCTTCCAGGCCGAGGTGCGGGAGTTCTTGTCGGCCAACGCCGACTCGATCCCGACGAAGTCATACGACGGCGCCGAAGGCTTTGCCCAGCACAGACATTGGGACAAAGTGCTGTTCGACGCCGGCCTATCGGTGATCACCTGGCCGAAAAAGTACGGCGGCCGTGACGCACCGCTGCTGCACTGGGTGGTGTTCGAGGAGGAATACTTCCGGGCGGGTGCGCCGGGCCGGGCCAGCGCGAACGGCACCTCGATGCTGGCGCCGACCCTGTTCGCGCACGGCACCGAGGAACAGCGCGACCGGATCCTGCCGAAAATGGCTAGCGGCGAAGAGATCTGGGCGCAGGCGTGGTCGGAGCCAGAGTCCGGCAGCGACCTGGCATCACTACGGTCCACCGCCACCCAGACCGACGGCGGCTGGCTGCTCACCGGGCAGAAGATCTGGAGCTCACGGGCACCGTTCGCGGAGCGGGGATTCGGCCTGTTTCGTTCCACTCCCGGTGCCGAGCGCCACAACGGGCTGACGTACTTCATGTTCGACCTGAAGGCCTCCGGCGTGACGGTGCGACCCATCGTCCAATTAGGCGGCGACACCGGCTTCGGGGAGATCTTCCTCGACGACGTGTTCGTGCCCGACGAAGACGTGATCGGCACCCCGCACGAGGGCTGGCGCGCAGCGATGAGCACGTCGAGCAACGAGCGCGGCATGTCACTGCGCAGCCCGGCCCGTTTCCTGGCCACCGCGGAGCGGCTGGTGACGTTGTGGAAGGACAGAGGCTCACCCGACGCGTTCGCCGACCGGGTCGCCGACGGCTGGATCAAGGCGCAGGCCTACCGGCTGCAGACCTTCGGCACGGTGACCCGGCTGGCCCTCGGCGGTGAGCTGGGCGCCGAATCGTCGGTGACCAAGGTGTTCTGGTCGGACCTCGACGTCGAGTTGCACCAGACCGCGCTCGACCTGCTCGCCGCCGACGGCGAGCTCACCAGCCGGTGGACTGAGGGCCTGCTGTTCGCGCTTGGTGGCCCGATCTACGCCGGCACCAACGAGATTCAGCGCAACATCATCTCCGAGCGGTTGCTCGGCCTGCCGCGCGAGAAGTCCGGGGGCAAGAAGTGAAATTTGCGCTAGACGAACAGCAGCGCGACTTCGCGGCCAGCATCGACGCCGCGCTCGGCGCCGCGGACCTGCCCGGCGCGGTGCGCGCGTGGTCCGCCGGCGACACGGCACCAGGCCGCAAGGTCTGGGAGCAGCTGGCCAACCTGGGCGTCACCGCCCTGGCCGTGCCGGAGAAGTTCGACGGCCTCGAGGCCGACCCGGTCGACCTCGTCGTCGCCATGGAGCGTCTCGGGCGGTGGTGCGTGCCGGGGCCGGTGACCGAATCCATCGCCGTGGCACCGGTATTGCTCGCCTCTGACGATCACGGCGGCCGGGGTGCCGCGTTGGCTTCGGGCGAGCTGATCGCCACGGTCGCACTGCCGCCCCGGGTGCCGCTCGCGGTCGACGCCGAGAACGCCGGGCTGGTGCTGCTGGCCGGCGAGGGCGACGTCGCGGAGGCCACCCCGGGCGACGTGCACGACTCCGTCGACCCCAGTCGCAAGCTCTCCGACGTGACCGCCGCCGGGGACAGCTGGAAGGCGGATACCAAGCGCGCCTACGAGTTCGGTGCGCTGGCCACCGCGGCGCAGTTGGTCGGTGCGGCCGATGCGCTGCGGGACGGTGCGGTCGACTACGCCAAGCAACGCACCCAGTTCGGCCGGGTGATCGGCTCGTATCAGGCGATCAAGCACAAGCTGGCCGATGTGCACATCGCGATCGAGCTGGCGCGGCCGCTGGTGTACGGCGCCGCGCTGACGATGGAGCCGCGCGATGTCAGCGCGGCCAAGGCGGCTGCGTCCGAGGCGGGGCTGCTGGCGGCGCGGTCGGCGCTGCAAACCCACGGTGCCATCGGCTTCACCCAGGAACACGACCTGTCGTTGTTGCTGCTGCGCGTGCAGGCGCTGCGGTCCGCCTGGGGGACGCCGGAGGAACACCGGCGGCGAGTGCTGGAGGCATTGTGACTCGCGCCGCGACGATGCAGAGCGAAGCGATGAGGAGAAGCGGCGCCCATGACTCGCGCCGCGACGATGCAGAGCGAAGCGATGAGGAGAAGCGGCGCCCATGACTGACGAACGACAGATGCTGGCCGAGACCGTCGCCGCCCTGGTGGCCAAGCACGCGGGGCCTGCGGCGGTGCGCGAGGCCATGGAGTCCGCCCGCGGCTACGACGAATCGCTCTGGCAGCTGCTGTGCGAACAGGTCGGGGCCGCGGCCCTGCTGGTGCCCGAGAAGTTGGGCGGCGCGGGCGGCGAATTGGCCGACGCCGCAGTGGTTTTGCGGGAACTGGGCCGCGCGCTGGTGCCATGCCCGCTGCTCGGCACCACACTGGCCGAGCTGGCGCTGCTGAGCGCGTCCGAGCCGGACGCCGCGTCTCTGGAAGCCCTCGCCGAGGGCACCTCGATCGGCGCGCTGGTGCTCGACGCCGACTACGTGATCAACGGCGACATCGCCGACGTCGTCGTCGCCGTCGAGGACGGCCGGCTGAACCGGTGGATCAAGTTCGACGCCGAGCCCGTCACCACCATGGATCCGACCCGCCGCCTGGCGCGGGTGAAACCCGAAGAGTCCGAGCCGATCGGCGCCGACCCGGGCCTGGCGGACCAGGCGGCCGTCCTGCTGGCCGCCGAGCAGGTCGGCGCCGCCGAACGCTGCCTGGAACTGACGGTCGAATACAGCAAGGACCGTGTGCAATTCGGCCGGCCCATCGGCAGCTTCCAGGCCCTCAAGCATCGGATGGCCGACCTGTATGTCAGTGTCGCCGCCGCAAAGGCCGTCGTCGACGAGGCGTGCGACAACCTGACTCCCACCAACGCCGCCACCGCCCGGCTGGCCGCCACCGAGGCGCTGAACGCGGTGGCCGCTGAGGGCATTCAGCTGCACGGCGGCATCGCGATCACCTGGGAGCATGACATGCACCTGTACTTCAAACGCGCCCACGGCAGCGCGCACCTGCTGGATACTTCGCAAGAAGTGCTCAAGCGACTGGAATCCGAGGTACTCGAGACGCCGTGACCGACCGTGTTTCGCTGCGTGCCGGCATCCCGCCGTTTTATGTGATGGATGTCTGGCTGGCGGCCGCGGAACGCCAGCGCAGCCACGGCGACGTGGTCAACCTGTCGGCGGGCCAGCCCAGCGTGGGTGCGCCCGAGCCGGTGCGGGTGGCGGCGGCCGCGGCCGTGCGCGCCGACACGCTGGGATACACGGTGGCGCTGGGCATCCCCGAGCTGCGCGCCGCGATCGCCACGGACTACCGACGCCGGCACGGGCTCGACGTGGACGCCGACGAGGTGGTGATCACCACCGGCTCCTCGGGCGGCTTCCTGCTCACCTTCCTGGCCTGCTTCGACGTCGGCGACCGGGTTGCGCTGGCCAGCCCGGGCTATCCGTGCTACCGAAACATCCTGTCGGCGTTGGGATGTGAGGTCGTAGAAATCCCCTGCGGCCCGCAGACCCGCTTCCAGCCGACCGCGCAGATACTCGCCGAACTCGACCCTGGCGTGCAGGGTGTCATCGTGGCAAGCCCCGCGAACCCCACGGGCACGATCATCGACCCGGCCGAGCTGGCCGCCATCGCGGGCTGGTGTGATGCGTCGGGGGCCCGGTTGGTCAGCGACGAGGTCTACCACGGTCTGGTCTACGACGGTGCGCCGCAGACCAGCTGCGCGTGGCAGACGTCGCGAAATGCCGTGGTGGTCAACAGCTTTTCGAAGTACTACGCGATGACGGGCTGGCGACTGGGCTGGCTGCTGGTGCCGGCCGCGCTGCGCCGGGCGGTGGACCGCCTGACCGGGAACTTCACCATCTGCCCGCCCGTGCTTTCCCAACTCGCCGCGGTAGCGGCGTTCACCCCGGAGGCCACCGCCGAGGCCGACGGCCACCTGCACCACTACGCTAACAACCGCGCGCTGCTGCTGGACGGGCTGCGCGGCATCGGTATCGAGCGCCTGGCCCCGGCAGACGGCGCCTTCTACGTCTATGCCGACGTCTCGCAGTTCACCGACAACTCCATCGAGTTCTGTTCAAAGCTGTTGGAAGACAAAGGTGTCGCCATTGCGCCCGGTATAGACTTCGACACCGCGCGGGGGAATTCGTTCGTGCGGCTGTCGTTTGCGGGGCCGACGAACGACATCGAGGAAGCGCTGCGAAGGCTCGGGCCATGGTTGTCGGCGCGCTAGCGAAAGCTCGCCTGGCGCTTAATCTTTGAGCACCGCCGCGATGCGCGCCTCGAGCGCACCGCGGTCACCCAGGTCGGCGACGTCGATGCCGAACCGCTGACCGAGCGCATCGACAACCGCTGCGGCATCGTCGAGGCGAATTTTCTCGCTGCCGTCGGCGCGGTGGATGGTCAGGTCCCGGCCGGCCAGGTTGTAGCGGGCGTCGTCGGTGGTCAACGCGACCATCAGGCCGGTCACGAAGATCGACGACGGGTGCGTGGACACGTACCAGCTGCCCACCCTCAGATCGATCTGCGGCACGGTCCGGGTGCCGAGTATGTACAGCGGTTGCCACTCGCCCCGCACCAGGGCCTCCAGGATCAGGCCGTCGCCGCGATCGTTGAGCCGATACGGCTCGTGCGTGGTCTGCTGGGCGTTGCCCGTCTGTAAGCGGATGGGCGAGGTCAGGGTCTGGCCACCGAAGCCGACGTCGACCAGGAACGAGCCCTGGGAGCCCGGGAACGTCACCGCCAGCGCGGTGTGTGTCTGGGCGCCCGGCGGCGTGCCGGGAGGCATCATCCAGACCACGCGGCCGGCCAACCGCCGCACCCGATACCCGATTTCGGTCAGCACGTACCCCATCAGCCCGTTCTGCTCGTAGCAGTAGCCCCCGCGCCGCCGGTGGACCAGCTTGTCGGTCAGCGCTTCCGGGCTCAGGTCGTCGACCGGGACGCCCATCAGCGGATCGAGGTTCTCGAAGGGGATCGAGCCGGTGTGGGCGGTTATGAGCCGCTGCAGAACGTCGCGCGTCGGTTCGACGGGCCCCGCGTAACCGACGCGCTCGAAGTATCCGGTCAGGTCCAAAGCCATATCGTCATTCTTGCCGACGCCCTAGCATTCTCTTGCATGACCGACTTCTCGGCGCTGCCGGCCGCCGACCAGGAAGCGATCGGTCGCACGCTGCTGACCCTGTTGAAGGCGTTCGACGACCGCGACGCCGAGCCCCTCCGGCACGTGTACGCCGAGGACGCCGACTGGGTCAACGCGTTCGGGACCGTCAAGCGCGGCCGCGACGACATCGTCGAGTACCTCCGAGGGCTCTTCGCCGACGGCAATTTCAACCGCGGCGAACTCGCCGGGTCCCCGGAAGCCAGCTTCAAGGTGCTGACGCCGGAAGTCGTGCTGGTATCCGCGCACCTCCAGGTCAAGGGGCAGGGGCTGGTCGGCGGCGGGACCCTTGATCGGGACAATTTCTCGTTGCGTGCTCTGCAACGGCAAAGCGATGGCTCCTGGCTCATCGTCTCGGAAATGTTCCAAGACGCCAACACCGAGACCACCTACGCGCGCTAGGGGCGGGCCGGTACCGATCTCGTTTTATTTCTGTCGAATATGGGGATTCCGGTTGAGACGGGCGCCAGCACCGCCATACATCGTCGAATCGGAGCCCAAGATGAGCACCAACACCACATGGATTGTGATCGCCGCGATCGTGGCCGTCCTCGTGATCGTCGCCCTTGCCCTGGCCGCGCGCGCCGCGAAGAGGCGCCGCCGGCAGCAGGAGGCCGACAAGATTCGCGAACAGGTCAAGCTGGACACGGCCAAGGTCGAGCGTCGCGAGGCGCTGGCCGCGGAGACGGCCGCGAAAGCCCGTGCCGCGCAGGCCGAAGCCGAGGCCAAGGCGGCCGAGGCCGCCCGGCTGCAGGACCGGGCCTCGGCGCACCAGACCGAAGCCGCGTCGTCGCGCGAACAACTGGACGAGCAGTCGAGGCGTGCCGACAAGCTCGACCCGAGTGTGAAGGCCGAAAGGGACGGGACCGCAGGCGAAGCCGCCGCCGACCGCGACGCAGCGTGGAGCCAGGAGCAGCCCATCGCGGACAACTCGCCCACCGAGGACATGCCGGGCAACTACCGCGACGCCGAAAAGCATCGCACCGCATCGACTTAGGCGACCGCGCCGCTACAGCCAGGTGTCCTGCGTGGTGGTGGTCAGGAATGCTTCCAGGTCGTCGCGCCATTGCGCCGGGGTCGTCTTGTCCGGCTCGATGCCGGTGTATTCCCCGCGATAAAACAGCAGCGGCCGCGGCTTGATCTTGGGTGCCTCCGAAAGCGATTGCACCGCACCGAAAACCACGAAATGGTCGCCGCCGTCGTGCGCGGACGCGACCGTGCAGTCGATGTAGGCCAGCGAACCGTCGATGATCGGGGAACCGAGCTCGGAAGGGTGCCAGTCGATCCCGGCGAACTTGTCGGGCTCTTTGGAGCCGAAGCGGGCCGAGACGTGCTTTTGCTGCTCGGTGAGCATGTTGACGCAGAACCGGCCGCTGGCCTCGATGGCCTGCCACGACCGCGACACCTTCGTGGGGCAGAACAGCACCAGCGGCGGATCGAGCGACAGCGCCGCGAAGGACTGGCAGGCGAAGCCGACCGGGACGTCGTCGCGCACGGTGGTGATGATGGTGATCCCGGTGCAGAACTGACCGAGCACGCTGCGGAACGTGCGCGGGTCGATCGGCGCGGCGGACAACGTTAACCCTTGAAGCCGACGCTGAAGTCGTGGCCCCAGAGGCTGATCGCAGTGCTTTCGCGGGCAATCCAATCGATATCGTCGACTTTTCTTCCCTCACAACCGAATTCGATATCGAATCCGCCGGGCGTCTTCATGTAGAACGACAGCATCAGGTCGTTGACGTGGCGGCCCAGCGTCGCCGACATCGGCACCTTGCGGCGCAGCGCCCGGTCCAGGCACAGCCCGACGTCGTCGGCTTCCTCCACTTCGACCATCAGGTGCACGATGCCGCTGGGGGTCTGCCCGGGCATGAACGCCAGGCTGTGGTGGCGCGGGTTGCACCCCAGGAAGCGCAGCCAGGCCGGCGGCCCGTCGGCGGGCCGGCCGACCACCTGCGGCGGCAGCCGCATCGAGTCACGCAGCTTGAAGCCCAGCACATCCCGATAGAAGTGCAATGTCTCTTCGTCGTCGCGGGTGGTGAGCACCACGTGCCCCAGGCCCTGTTCGTTGGTGACGAACTTGTGCCCGTACGGGCTGACCACCCGGCGATGCTCGAGCGCGGCGCCGTGGAAGATTTCCAGGCAGTTGCCCGACGGGTCGGAGAACCGGATCATCTCGTCGACCCGTCGGTCCGCGAGCTCGGCGGCGGTGGCCTCTTTGTAGGGCGTGCCCTCCACGTCGAGGCGATTCCGAATCTCCTGCAGACCTTCGGCATTCGCGCATTCCCAGCCGGCCTCGATGAGCCGGTCCTGCTCCCCGGGCACGATCACCAGCCGAGCGGGGAAATCGTCCATCCTCAAGTAGAGCGCGCCTTCGGTGCTGCCCTTGCCCTCGACCATGCCGAGGACTTTCAGGCCGTAGTCGCGCCAAGCCGCCATGTCGGTGGCCTCGATGCGCAAGTAGGCCAGCGAACGAATGCTCATCACGCACCTCCCAGGAAATCGATGGTGAGCTTGTTGAACTCGTCGAACTTCTCTACCTGCGCCCAGTGCCCACACTGCCCGAAAACGTGCAGCTGTGCACGCGGAATTGTTTTCAGCGCCACCAACGCACCGTCGAGCGGGTTGACCCGGTCCTCGCGGCCCCAGATCAGCAGCACCGGCTGGCGCAGCCGATGCACCTCGCGCCACATCATGCCGAGCTCGAAATCGGCTCCGGCGAACGACATTCCCATCGCGCGGGTCGCCGTCAGCGACTCCGGAGTGCTGGCCAGCGCGAAACGCTGGTCGATCAGCTCGTCGGTGATCAGCTTCTGGTCGTAGACCATCACCCGCAGAAACGCCTCGAGGTTTTCGCGGGTGGGCTCGGCGGAGAACCTGCCCAGCCGCTTGACACCCTCCGTCGGGTCGGGGGCGAACAGGTTGACGCTCACCCCGCCCGGACCCATCAGCACCAGGCGCCCGGCCCGGTCGGGGCAGTCGAGGGCGAACCGGACCGCGGTGCCCCCGCCCAGCGAATTGCCAACCAGCGGAACGCGTCCCAGATCCAGCTGGTCGAACAGGCCCTTGAGGGCCCGGGCCGCGTAGTGGTTGAACTGACCGTGCTCGGCGCGCTTGTCCGAGTGGCCGTAGCCGGGCTGATCGACGGCCAGCACATGGAATCGCTGCGCCAGCACCGGGATGTTGCGCGAAAAGTTCGTCCAGCTCGCCGCGCCCGGGCCGCCGCCGTGCAGCAGCACGATCGTCTGCTCGTTGCCGACCCCCGCCTCGTGGTAGTGCAGCCGCAGCGGTCCGTCGACGTCCACGTCGGCGAAGCGCGAGGTGGACTCGAAGGTCAGCTCCCCCGTTGCCGCGGTCATCAGACCATGGTGTCGCCGGGCGGCAACCCGAACTCGTTGTTTCCGAAGATCTGGTAGGCCCGCTCGGGGTCGTTGGCCGCGTGCACCCGGCCGGCGTGCGCGTCTCGCCAGAACCGTTGCACCGGTTGGTCATTGCCCAGCGCCGTGGCGCCAGAGGCCTCGAACAGCCGGTCGATGGAGGCGATCGCGCGGCCGGTGGCGCGCACCTGGTCGCGGCGGGCGCGGGCCCGCAGGTCGAACGGGATCTCCTTGCCGGCCGACAGCAGCGCGTACTCGTCCGCAACATTGCCGCTCAGCTGGCGCCACGCCGCGTCGATGTCGCTGGCCGCCTCGGCGATGCGGACCTTGGCGAACGGGTCGTCCTTGGCCTTCTCGCCGGCGAACGCGGCACGCACCCGCTTGCCCTGGTGCTCGACGTGCGCGTCGTAGGCGCCGTAGGCCATTCCGACGATAGGCGCCGAGATAGTTGTGGGATGCATTGTGCCCCAAGGCATTTTGTAGACGGCGGCGGAGTTCGTCTGATACCCGCCCGCGGTGCCGTCGTTCATCGCCTTGTAGGACAAGAACCGGTGCCGCGGCACGAACACGTCCTTAACCACCACGGTGTTGCTGCCGGTGCCGCGCAGGCCGACCACGTGCCACACGTCGTCGATGCGGTACTCGCTGCGCGGGATCAGGAAGCTGCCGAAGTCGACGGGTCGGCCGTCCTTGATAACGGGACCGCCCAAAAACGCCCACGTGGCGTGGTCGCACCCCGAGGACCAGTTCCACGAACCGTTGACCAGGTAACCGCCCTCGGTCACCACGCCCGCACCCATCGGGGCATACGACGACGAGACGCGGGTCGCGGGGTCCTCGCCCCAGACCTCCTGCTGGGCCTGCTGGTCGAACAGCGCCAGGTGCCAGTTGTGCACGCCGATGATCGAGCTCACCCAGCCGGTGGAACCACACGCGCCGGCCAGCCGTCGCACCGCCTCGTAGAACAGCGACGGATCGCACTGCAACCCGCCCCACTGCTCGGGCTGCAACAGCGTGAAGAAGCCGACCTCTTCGAGCTCGGCAACCGTCTGGTCGGGCAGCCGGCGCAGGTCTTCTGTCGCCTGAGCGCGCTCCCGGATCTTGGGCAGCAGGTCGTCGATCCCCGCCAAGACCGACTGCGCGTCACGCTGTTGAATAGACGTCACTTACGTTTGCCTCCTGCGCCAGACTTACCGAGCGGACTCACACCAGAGACTAGAACACGTTCCGATTTGTGTCGAGCAGGGTATTCCTGCGGCTGGTAGCGATACGAATTAGCTTTTCTGTAACATGTTCTAGTTGCAACGACAGAAAGGGACGGGCCTTGACCGAGGCTGATCCGGACCGGGCACTCGACGAGCCACTCGGCGACCACGTACTCGAACTGCAGGTCGCCGAGGTCATCGCCGAGACCGACGACGCGCGGTCGTTGGTATTCGCCGCACCGGCCGACCCGGGCGACCCCGACATTCCCCCCGAGCGGCTGCGGTACGCCCCCGGGCAGTTCCTGACGCTGCGCATCCCCAGCGAGCGCACCGGGTCGGTGGCCCGCTGCTATTCGCTGTGCAGCTCCCCGTTCACCGACGACGCGCTGACGGTCACGGTCAAGCGGACCGCGGACGGCTACGCGTCCAACTGGCTGTGCGACCACGCACGCGAGGGCATGCGGATCCACGTGCTGGCCCCGTCGGGCAACTTCGTGCCCAAAACGCTGGACGGCGACTTCCTGCTGATGGCCGCGGGCAGCGGAATCACCCCGATCATGTCGATCTGCAAGTCGGCGCTGGCCGAGGGCAGCGGGCAGGTGGCGCTGCTCTACGCCAATCGCGACGACAGTTCGGTGATCTTCTCCGACGCCCTGCGCGAGCTCGCGGCCAAGTATCCCGACCGGCTCACGGTGCTGCACTGGCTGGAATCGCTGCAGGGCCTGCCCGGCGTGGCCGCGCTGGCCCGGCTGGCCGCCCCCTACACCGATCGCCCGGTGTTCATCTGCGGCCCGGGCGCCTTCATGGACTCGGCCAGGCAGGCCCTGGAGACACTGAAAGTGCCTGCGCCGCAGATACATATCGAAGTCTTCAAGTCGCTCGAGTCAGATCCGTTCGCGGCGATCAAGATCTCCGACACGGCCGAAGGCGACGAGCCGCCCGCGACCGCGGTGGTCGAACTGGACGGCGAGACCCACACCGTGTCGTGGCCGCGCGACGCCAAGCTGCTCGACGTGCTGCTGGCCAAGGGCCTCGACGCCCCCTTCTCCTGCCGCGAGGGCCATTGCGGCGCGTGTGCGTGCACGTTGCGCAAAGGCAACGTGAGCATGGAGGTCAACGACGTGCTCGAGCAGCAGGATCTGGACGAGGGCCTGATCCTGGCCTGTCAATCTCACCCGGAATCTGATTCGGTAGAAGTCACCTACGACGAGTAGTCGCGGGGTTAAGTTCGCCCTGGGTTAGCAAACCGGGAAAGGGAGCGTCGATGATGCGGCTGGTGTCGGGGTTCGCGGTCGCCGCGGTGATGCCCATGTTCCTGCCCGCCGCGGTATGCGCGGCGGCAAGCAACACCGCCACCACGCTGATCCCGCTGGACGGGCCCAATCAGCTGGAGACGCGCATCGTCCTCAACTGCTTCAAGGCCGACGGTCACTGCGACTTCACCGCCGGGGCGGACATGCTGACGCCCGACGGGGCGACCGGCTTCCCGCCGGGCCTGTGGGCCCGGCAAACTACCGAAATCCGGTCGTCGAACCGGCTGGCCTATCTCGACGCGCACGCCGACGGCCAGTACGAGCGGGTGCACAAGTCGATGGGCTCCGACGAGATCACCACCATTTACATGGGCGAGGGCCCGCCGGACAAGTACCAGACGAACGGGCGCATCGACTCCACCGACTGGCAGACGGGCCAGCCCAAGACCGACAACAACGTCATCGCCTGCACCCACATCCAGGTGGTCTACTCCGGGGTCAACATCACGTCCCCGAGCACCTGCGCGGTGACGACGTTCTCCTGACCCGGGCCGGATCCGATCCCCGCTAGCGGGGCATGCCGAGGAGTCGCTCGGCGGCGACCGTGAGCAGGATCTGCTCGGTGCCGCCCGCGATCGTCAGGCAGCGGGTGTTCAGGAAGTCGAACACCGCCTGGTTGTGCACCAGGCCGCCGCCTTCGGACACGTCCATCGTGTATTCGGCCAGCGCCTGGCGGTAGCGGACACCGATGAGCTTGCGCACGCTGGACTGCGCCCCGGGGTCCTGACCGCCGACGGCCAGCTGTGCGATCCGCTGATCCAGCAGCGCGCCGGTCTGGGCGGTGATGATCAGCCGCCCCAGCCGGTCTTGCTCCGCGGCGTCGAGGTCGAGCTCGGCCAGCAACTCGAGCAGTTCCTCCATCGGGTTGCCCAGCGCGGTTCCGTTGGCCATCGCGATCCGCTCGTTGGCCAGCGTGGTGCGGGCCAGCCGCCAGCCGTCGTTCACCTTGCCGACCACCAGTTCGTCGGGAACGAACACGTTGTCCAGGAACACCTCGTTGAACAACGAGTCGCCGGTGATCTCGCGCAGCGGGCGGATGTCGATGCCCGGTGAGCTCATCTCGACCAGGAAATAGGTGATGCCCTTGTGCTTCGGCGCGTCGGGATCGGTGCGCGCCAGGCACACCCCCCAGCGCGCCCTGTGCGCCGCCGACGTCCACACCTTCTGCCCGGTCAGCAGCCAGCCACCGTCGGTGCGCACCGCCTTGGTGCGCAGCGAGGCCAGGTCCGAACCGGCTCCCGGCTCGGAAAACAGCTGACACCAAACGAATTCGCCGCGCGTGGTGCCCGGTACGAAACGCTCGATCTGCTCCGGCGTGCCGTGCTCGAGGATGGTCGGCGCCGCCCACCACCCGATCACCAGGTCGGGCCGGACCACACCGGCCGCCTCCAGCTCCTGATCGATCAACAGCTGCTCGGCCGGTCCCGCGCCGCGCCCGTAGGGCGCCGGCCAGTGCGGAGCCTGCAGGCCCGCCTCGGCCAGCGCGGCCTGGCGCTTCTCGTTCGGCAGGCCCGCGACCTCGGCCACGGTCGCGGCGATCTGTGGGCGCTGGCCCTCGACCGCGGTGAGGTCGATACCCAGCCGGCGCCGCACCCCCGTCTGGGTCAGCGCGGTGATGCGGCGCAGCCAGGTCTGTGGCCCGCCCAGGAAGCGGCCGATGGCGTGCGCCCGGCGCAGGTAAAGGTGCGCGTCGTGCTCCCAGGTGCAGCCGATGCCGCCGAGTACCTGGATGCAGTCCTTGACGTTGGCCTGCACGGCGGCGATCCCGGTGCTCGCGGCCAGCGCCGCGGCGATGGCGAACTGGGCGTCGTCACCCTCGGCGGCGGCGCGCGCGGCATCGGCGGCGGCCACCTCGGCCTGCTCCGCGCGGCACAGCATCTCGGCGCAGATGTGCTTGATGGCCTGGAAGCTGCCGATCGGCTTGCCGAACTGCTCGCGGACCTTGGCGTAGTCGACGGCCGTCTCCAGCGACCATCGGGTGATGCCGGCCGCCTCGGCCGCCAACACAGTCGCGGCCAGTTCCTCGACGCGTTCGTGGCTGTCCGGCACCACGGTGGCCGGCGCCGAGTCCAGCGCCACCCGGGCCAGCGGCCGGGAGAAGTCGGTGGCCTGCAGGGGTTCGATCCGCACGCCCGCAGCGCCGGTGTCGATCAGCAACCATTTGCCGCCCGCCGGCGCCAATAGCACGGCGCCGTCGGCCACACCGAGCGCGAACGGCAGGACGCCCGAGGCCGTCGACGTCGTGTCGTCGAAGTCGACGTCGCCCCGCAGCGCCAGCCCGGCGAAGCGGTCACCCGTGGCCAGCTCGCCCAGCAACTCCGGATCAGGGACAACCAAGGTGGCCAGGGCGGTGGTCGCGACCGGCCCGGGGACCAGCGCCTTGGCGGCTTCCTCGACCATCGCGCACAGGTCTTCGATGCTGCCGCCGGCCCCGCCCGACTCCTCGGGGACCGCGACGCCGAAGATCCCGAGGTCGGCCAGCCGGGAAAACACCGGCCGCCAGGCGTCGGGCTTGCCCTGCTCCACGTCGCGGATTGCCGCGGTACCGCCGGGCCCCGACGTCGAATTGCGGGCCCAGTCGCGCACCAGGGCCCGCGCGGCGAACTGGTCGTCGGTGACGGTCGCTACCACTTGAGGGACCTCCGCGTCCTTGACTCTCGATGCGACAAGGGAGCTGGGCCCCTGCCCTGACTGTGCGATCTGCCCGCAAGCGGGTATCTCCGCGTCACGTGTCGGCACGCAACCCGCTCTCCGGAGACTAGAACGTGTTCTAATAGTGCCAGCGATCGACCGTCAAGTCGAACCGCATTACAGCAGCACAGCGGACGTCCGCGGCGGCATGGAGGTGGGAAATTCACACGCATGATGCGTATCGTTTGCAAACGAACCGCCGGGAACAGGAGCAAACCGTCACATGCCAGCCAACGCAAATCCGGGCCGCGTCTCTGACGCGCAGCCGCGGGAGGTCGTGAACGTGGCGGTTCTGGCGGAGTCCGAACTGGGTTCGGAGGCGCAGCGGGAACGCCGCAAGCGCATCCTCGATGCCACCATGGCCATCGCGTCCAAGGGTGGCTACGAGGCGGTCCAGATGCGGGCGGTGGCCGATCGCGCCGACGTCGCGGTGGGGACGCTGTACCGGTACTTCCCTTCGAAGGTGCACCTGCTGGTGTCGGCGCTGGGTCGCGAGTTCAGCCGCATCGACGCCAAGACGGACCGCTCGGCGATGACCGACGGCACGCCTTTTCAGCGGCTCAACTTCATGGTGGGCAAGCTGAACCGCGCGATGCAGCGCAATCCCCTGCTCACCGAGGCGATGACGCGCGCCTACGTGTTCGCCGACGCGTCGGCCTCCAGCGAGGTCGACCAGGTAGAGAAGCTGATCGACGGCATGTTCGCGCGGGCGATGGCCGACGGCGAACCGACCGAGCACCAATACCAAGTCGCCCGGGTGATCTCGGATGTCTGGACGAACAACCTGCTCGCATGGCTGACCAGGCGCGCCTCGGCCACCGACGTCAGCAAGCGGCTGGAACTCGCCGTGCGGCTGTTGATCGGCGACCAAGAGGCCAAGTAACGGAGCTCACGCCGGCGGACCGGCGGTGCGGCCTCGGATGAGCTCGGTGTCCAACAGTTCGACGACGGGCAAGCCGGATCGCGGCGGCTTCACCAACAGCTCCCCGGCCCGGCGGCCCTTCTGCAGGCTGGGTTGCGCCACCGTGGTCAGGCCGCGGCTGATGGCGTCGGGCACGCCGTCGAAACCGGTGAGCGTCAGCTGGCCCGGCACGTAAATGCCATGTGCCCGAAGGTAATCCATGGCGGAAAGAGCGAGGATGTCCGCCGTGCACATCAGCGCGGTGATCCGCGGATTGGCCTTGAGCGCAACCTCGGCGGCCGCGCCGCCCGATGCGGGCTCGTGCTCATAGCTTTCCACCACGGTCAGGGCATTCGGGTCGACGCCGGCCGCCGTCATCGCCTCCCACACGCCGGTGATCCGTTCGCGTTGCACGTCGAAGGACGGCGAGCGCAGCCGGTCGGCGTCCACCAGGCCCTGGCGTCGCTCCCGGCCCAATCGCATTGTCAGCAGCCCGATCTCGCGATGCCCCAGACCCAGCACGTAGTCGGCGAGCTCGCGCATCGCGGCGCGGTCGTCGATGCCCACCCGCGACACGCCGGCCAGCCCCTTGGGTTGGTCGACCACCACGATCGGCAGCCTGCGCTGCAGCACCACCTGCAGGTAGGGGTCGTCGTCGCACACCGAATACACCACGAAGCCGTCCACGCCCGCCGAAAGCACCGCGGCTGTGCCGTCTTTGAGGCTGCGACTGGGTCCGACGGCCACCAGCAGCAGCCCCTGCCCCAGCGCCTCGCATGACTGCGCCACCCCGGTGACGAAGTCCCGCGCGGCGGGGTCGCTGAAGAAGTACGTCAGCGGTTCGGCCATCACCAGGCCGACCGCACCGGCCCTGCGCGTGCGCAACGATCGCGCCACCGGGTCGGGGCCGGCGTATCCGAGCCGCTTGGCCGTCGCCAGTACGCGCTCCCGCAGATCCGGGGAGAGCTGATCGGGGCGGTTGAAGGCGTTCGAGATCGTCGTGCGCGAGACGTTGAGCTCGTCCGCCAGCGACGCCAGAGTCGCACGCCGGCGCGGTGTGGGACTCACGTTCGGTGAGGCTACAGCGGATTCGGTGCCGCGCGTATGAGCTTCAGGTTGCGGCTTTGTAATGGAAACGGTTTTCATTAGTATTGTGGATCGGCTGGCTGGCCGGTGGGAGGAAATCGGACGTGCGCATAGCACTCACGCGGCAACGAACGGCTGAGGCCAGGACCGCCGACGCGACGCGTTGGCTGCTGGCCGCCCTGCTGCTCACCGGCGGCGTGCTGCTCCCCGGTTGCGGCGCCCCGGCCCACCCCCGCGCCGCTTCCATCGTCGCCTCCACCGACGTGTGGGGCAGCGTGGCGCGCGCGGTCGCGGGCCGCCACACCACCGTCAAATCCATTCTCAGCGGCGCCGACATCGACCCGCACTCCTACGAGGTGAGTCCCGCGGATGCCGCCGCGATCGCCGACGCCCCGGTGGTGGTGTGCAACGGCGGCGGCTACGACGCCTGGGTCGACGACGTGCTGGCCCACCACCCGGCCAAGGCGATCAGCGCCTTCTCCTTCCTGGTGGCCGACGGACAACCCCGCAACGAGCACGTCTTCTACGATCTGGCCGTCGCCAAATCCGTCGCCGCCACCATCGCCGAGCGGCTCGCGGCCATCAACCCGTCCAACGCCGCCGACTACCGGGCCAACGCCGCGGTGTTCGGCCGCGACGCCGACTCCATCGCGGGCGCCGAACACGCGATAGCGGCCACCCACCCCAACACCTCTGTGATCGCGACCGAACCGGTCGCGTTCTATCTGCTGAAGGCCTCCGGCCTGCAGAACCGGACCCCGCCCGCCTTCGAGGCGGCCACCGAGAACGAGACCGACCCCGCGCCGTCGGACATGGCGGCCGTCCTCGACCTGGTCAACCGACGACAAGTCACGGCGGTGCTGGTGAACCCGCAGACCGCGACAGCCGCGATCACCGCCCTGCGTGACGCCGCGCGACGCGCGGGCGTCCCGGTCACCGACGTGTCCGAAACCCTGCCCGACGGCACGGATTACCTGACCTGGCAACGCAATACGGTCAACCAGTTGCAGTCCGCGCTGCAGTCGAGCCGGCTGCCGCGGTCATGAGCATCGAGTCCGTCGCGGCCGTGAAGGATCCTGCCGAGACCGTGTCGCTGCGCGGCGCGCGGCTGTCGTTCGGCGACCGCGTCCTGTGGGACCGGCTGGACCTGTCGGTATCGCGCGGCGAGTTCGTCGCTGTGCTGGGCCCGAACGGCAGCGGGAAGACGTCTCTGCTCAGGGTGCTGCTCGGGCAGCTGGCGCTGAGCGCAGGCAGCGGGCTGGTGGACGGAAAGCCGATCACCTCGGGCAGCGGGCGCATCGGCTATGTGCCGCAACATCATCCGATGGACGCCGACGTGATGCTGCGCGGGCGTGACCTGGTTCGGCTGGGCATCGACGGGCCGCGCTGGGGCGCCATCCCGTTGCGGTCCGCCGATCGGGCCCGCCGGCGCGCGGCCGTGCAGCACGCCCTGCGCCAGGTCAACTGCGAACACCTCGCGGACGTCCGGGTCGGCAGGATGTCGGGCGGGGAGTTGCAGCGGGTGCGCATCGCGCAGGCGCTGGTCAGCGATCCGCCGCTGTTGTTGTGCGACGAACCACTGCTGACGCTGGACCCCGCCAACGCCAAGCTGGTGTCGGCGCTGATCGAACGGCGCCGACGGGACACCTCGACCACGGTCATGGTGGTT
This sequence comes from Mycobacterium sp. 94-17, assembly GCF_035617725.1. Classification (NCBI taxonomy): domain Bacteria; kingdom Bacillati; phylum Actinomycetota; class Actinomycetes; order Mycobacteriales; family Mycobacteriaceae; genus Mycobacterium; species Mycobacterium sp. 94-17. The sequence goes on along the minus strand of NZ_JAPIYN010000001.1, from coordinate 169,235 downwards.
ACCCACGAGATCAACCCGATCCTGCCGTACGTGGACCGGCTGCTTTATCTGGTAGACGGCCGGTTCGAGATCGGCACCGTCGAGCAGGTGATGACCAGCCGGACATTGTCGGCGCTGTACCGATCCGACATCCAGGTGGTGAAGGTCAAGGACGGCTACGTCGTGGCCGGCGCACGCGACGACGGGTATTGCTGATGGAGCATCGGCTCGCAGGCCTGCTGGACAACTTGTTCTCCTTCGACGTCACCGCCCACCTGCTCGGCCACGACTTCGTGCAGCAGGCGGTGCTGGCGGCCGCGCTGCTGGGCCTGGTGGCGGGCTTGATCGGGCCGTTCATCGTCATGCGGCAGATGTCGTTCGCCGTGCACGGTTCCAGCGAATTGTCGCTGACCGGCGCCGCTTTCGCGCTGCTGGCCGGCTTCGGCGTCGGGCTGGGCGCGCTGATCGGCAGCGCCCTGGCCGCGGCGCTGTTCGGCGTGCTGGGGCGGCGCGACCGGGAGCGCGACTCCGTGATCGGCGTGGTGCTGGCGTTCGGGCTGGGCCTGGCGGTGTTGTTCATCCATCTCTACCCGGGCCGCACGTCGACCAGCTTCGCCCTGCTGACCGGCCAGATCGTCGGGGTGGGCTACACCGGCCTGACCATGCTCGCCCTGGTCTGCCTGCTCGTCATCGTCGTGCTGGTGACGTGTTACCGCCCGCTGCTGTTCGCCACGGTCGATCCCGATGTGGCCGCGGCCCGCGGTGTGCCGGTCTACGCGCTGGGCATCGTGTTCGCCGCGCTGGTCGGCGTGGTGGCGGCCCAGGCGGTGCAGATCGTCGGCGCGCTGCTGGTGATGTCGTTGCTGATCACGCCGGCGGCCGCCGCGGCCCGGGTGGTCGCCTCGCCTGCGGCGGCGATGCTGACCTCCGTCGTGTTCGCCGAGGTGGCCGCGGTGGGCGGCCTGGTGCTGTCGCTGGCGCCCGGCGTGCCGGTGTCGGTCTTCGTGGCCGGTATCTCGTTCCTGATCTATCTGGTCTGCTGGCTGATCGGACGCCGGCACGAAGCCGCCGCCTAAGCTGGGCGGGTGGCCCGCATCGACCTCAACGCCGACCTCGGCGAGGGCTTCGGCGTGTGGCGCCTGGGTGACGACGACGCCATGCTCGGCATCGTCACGAGCGCCAACGTCGCCTGCGGCTTCCATGCCGGCGACCCGGCGGGCCTGCTGCGGGTATGCCGGTCGGCCGCCCGGCTCGGTGTCCGGGTCGGGGCACAGGTGAGTTATCGCGACCTGGCCGGGTTCGGCAGGCGCTTCATCGACGTTTCCGCCGAGGATCTCGTCGCCGATGTGGTGTATCAGATCGGCGCGCTGCGGTCGATAGCGCACGTGGCAGGTACGGCGGTGTGCTACGTCAAACCGCATGGGGCGCTGTACAACACAATCGTGACGCACACCGAACAGGCCGCCGCGGTGGCCGAGGCGGTGCGCCAGGTGGACGCGGGGCTGCCGGTGCTGGGCATGGCGGGTTCCGCGTTTTTCGGCGAAGCCACCCGCCGCGGCTTGCGCACGGTCGCAGAGGCTTTCGCCGACCGGGCCTACCGGCCGGACGGCGCGCTGGTGTCGCGCCGCGAGAAGGGGGCGGTGCTGCACGACCCGGCGCAGATCGCCGACCGGGTGCTGACGATGGTCACCTCGGATGAGGTCACCGCCATCGACGGCACCCGCCTCGCCCTGAAAGCGGAATCGGTGTGCGTGCACGGCGATTCGCCGGGAGCGGTGCAGATCGCCGCCGCCGTTCGCCATCGCCTCGAGGCGTCCGGCGTCGAGATGCGGGCCTTCGGCTGATGCGCATGAAGCCCGGCCGGCCCGATATCGCCCGCTACGCCAACCGATTCGACGCCCCCACCGCCGAACCCGGCGCGCTCTCGGTGACGTGGATGGGAGTGGCGACCCTGCTGGTCGACGACGGCTCGTCGGCGTTGCTGACCGACGGCTACTTCTCCCGGCCGAGCCTGGCCAGGGTCGCGGCCGGCAAGGTGGCGCCCGTGCCCGCGCGCGTCGACGGATGCCTTGCACGGGCGAAGGTCTCGCGGCTGGCGGCGGTGGTACCCGTGCACACCCACTTCGACCACGTGCTGGACTCCGCGCTGGTCGCCGACCGCACGGGCGCGCAGTTGGTCGGCGGGCAGTCCGCGGCCAATGTCGGGCGCGGGTACGGGTTGCCCGAGAACCGGATCGTGGTTGCGGTCGACGGCGAACCGATTCCGTTGGGCGCCTACGACGTCACCCTGATCGAGTCGCACCACTGCCCGCCCGACCGGTTCCCGGGCGTCATCGACCAACCGGTGAACCCGCCGGTACGGGCGTCGGCGTATCGCTGCGGGGAGTCCTGGTCGATGCTGGTGTGTCACCGCCCGACAAACCGGCGACTGCTGATCCAGGGCAGTGCCGGCTTCGTCAAAGGCGCGCTGGCCGGCCGGCGCGCCGACGCCGCATACCTGTCCGTCGGCCAGCTGGGATTACGGTCGCGCTCCTACCTGGTCGACTACTGGACCGAGACCGTGCGCGCGGTGGGGGCGCGCCGGGTCGTTCTGATTCACTGGGACGACTTCTTTCGCCCGCTGACGAAACCGTTGCGCGCCCTGCCCTATGCGGGTGATGACCTGGACGTGTCGATCGGCATCCTCGACGAGCTGGCCGCACAGGACGGCGTCACGATCCACCTGCCCACGCTGTGGCGGCGCGAAGACCCTTGGCAGTGAAGCGATTTCGACGTTGGCCCTGACGCTTGCGCTGCTGCTGCTTGCCGTTGTGCTGGCATTCGCCGTTGCGCGCCCCAGGGGCTGGCCCGAGGCGCTGGCCGCGGTGCCAGCTGCCCTGATCCTGATCGCCGTCGGCGCGATCTCGGTCGACCAGGCGGCCAAAGAGATCGCCGACCTGTCCGGGGTGGTGGCGTTTTTGGGTGCGGTGCTGGTGCTGGCCAAGCTCTGCGACGATGAGGGCCTGTTCGAGGCCGCGGGCGCGGCGATCGCGCGGGGGCGGGTCTCCTCGGGCGGCCTGCTGGGCCGCGTGTTCGTCATCGCCTCGGCGATCACCGCGGTGCTGAGCCTGGACGCGGCCGTGGTGCTGCTCACCCCGGTGGTGCTCGCCGCGGTTCGGCGACAGCGCACCCCGGTGCGGCCGTACGCCTACGCCACCGCGCACCTGGCCAACGGCGCGTCGCTGCTGCTACCGGTGTCGAACCTGACCAACCTGCTGGCCTTCCACACCGCCCACATTTCGTTCACCAAGTTCACGCTGGCGATGGCGGCGCCGTGGGTGGGCACGGTGGCCGTCCTCTACGTGGTCTTCCGGTGGTTCTTCGCCGACGACCTGCGGGTGCAGCCCCACCCCGAGCAGCTGGGCGCGCCGCCGCGCCCACCGGTGTTCGTGTTGGTGGTCGTCGCGCTGACACTCGCCGGATTTGCGGTCGCCCAGTCCGTCGGGATCGCCCCGGCCTGGGTGGCGCTGTGCGGCGCCGCGGTGCTGGCGGTGCGCAGCCTGCGGCACCGGCGCACCTCGGCGTCCGACATCGTGCGCTCGGCGAACGTGTCGTTCTTGGTGTTCGTACCCGCGCTGGGCGTGGTGGTGCAGGCGGTCATGCTCAACGGGATGAACCGGGCGATGTCGGCGGTGCTGCCGTCGGGCGCGGGACTGCCCGCACTGCTCGCGGTCGCGGCGACGGCGGCCGCGCTGGCCAACGTCGTCAACAACCTGCCCGCCACCCTGGTGCTGCTGCCGCTGGTTGCGCCGACCGGCCCGGTCGCGGTGTTGGCGGTACTCGTCGGGGTGAACATCGGCCCCAACCTGACGTATGTCGGTTCGCTGTCGAACCTGTTGTGGCGGCGAGTGTTACGGCAGCACAACGTCGACGCCGGCGCCGGCGAATACACCCGCCTCGGCATATGCACGGTGCCCGCCTCGCTGACGGCGGCGGTGCTCGCGCTGTGGGCGTCGGCGCGGCTGCTGGGCCTCTAGGGTGCGGGCGGGACGCAGGGTCCCGACCGGATGATCGACGCCAGCTCCTCGCGCGACTGCGCGCCCACGCGCTGGCAGGCCCGATACACGTGGCCCTCGACGGTGCGCACCGACATCACCAGCTTCTCGGCGATGTCGCGGTTGGACAGACCGGCCACCACGAGTTCGACGACATCACGCTGGCGGCCGGACAATTTGAGGCCAGTCGGAGTGTGCAGGGCGGGCGTGTGCAGACCCCCGCACTCGTCGGCCAGTTCCCTGGCCGACGCCGCCGCGTACAGCCCACGGCGATGGTGTTGCTGTTCGTCGAACAGCACCGCGGCCTGCGCCGCCGCGTCGGCGGCCGCGACCCGATCACCGATCCTGCGATATGCCGCCGAGGCCGCGAGCAGGCTCTCGCCATCGGAGGCCGACAGCGCCTGCGCGTGCGACGCGACGGCGTCGGCCAGCGGTAACGACAACGCACCGGCCAGCTCTCGCGCCCGCGCCGCCTGCGAGGCATCGCCCCATTGCGCCGCCGCCTGAATGCAGGCCAGCTCGTGCGTGGGCTGGCCTCGGTCGCGGGCCACCCGCGCCGCCTCCTGCACACATGCCACGGCCTCGCCCAACCGGCCGCCGGCCGCCAGCGCCCACCCCTCTGCCAGCGACAAGCCGGTGTGCATGAACAGAAAGTCCTCCGGCACGCAGGAGCGCGCCGCGGCGACCGCGTCATTCGCCTCCCCGGCCTGCCCGAGCTTGGCATGTGACTCGGCCAGCGCGAAGTAGCTCGCAGGACGCAAACCCGTTGTTACATAAAGTATTTGCACCCCGGCCACCGCCTCGTGGATCAGCCGGGCGGCCTCCGCGACGGCACCGCGGGCCAGCTCGGCGTTGCCCGACAGCAGGGCGAGGTTGGCATACGCCAGGCCCGGAATGTCACGGGACGCATCGTCCAGTTTCCTTGCGGTGTTGACGAATTCGTCGATCCGGCCGGTCAATCGGCAGGCGCGCCCGTACACGGCGCCGAACCAGAACCGCATGTGCGACGCCTGAAACGACGTCGTCGCACCGCGCAGCGTCTGCTCCGCCACGCCCGTGAGCTCGCCGACCCGACCCAGCGCCCCCATCGCCATGATCAAGGCGAGCGAGGCCATCATCGCGTGAAAGCCGGGCAGTTCGGGGAAACCCAAAGCGGCCCGGGCGGTTTCGGCCGCGATCTCACACCGCGCCGCCACCGCGTCCAGGCACGCCTGCACCGCGAGCCGCTCGGCCCGCTGGGCCGGCGTCTCCGCGGTCACGGCGAGGCCGTCGAGGATCGCGGCCGCGTCCTTGGGCCGGAACAGATTCCAGATCAGGTTGGCCGCCCGCACCGTCGCCCAGTGATGGCCGTCGGGAAGGTCGGCGTCGGCCATCTCGCGCAGCGCCGCCTCGGCGGCCTCGCCGCGGCCGAGCAGCGCCAGGTTCATGGCTTGCACCCCGGCGGCACCGGGCGCCCCGGCTTTGGCGGCGGCGGTGGCGAACCGGTCGGCCAGATCGAGATCGAGCAGGGTCATCGCATGCCGCGCCGATTCCAGGTACAGCCCGGGGTCGGGGTCGAGGTCGGACTCGAGACGCAGCACTGCGCGGCGCACCGTGGCCTGCATGTCGGCGTCGCGGTCCTTGCCCAGCCGCGTCGCCAGCCTGCCGCGGAGTTCCGACAGGTACATCTCACCGGCGCCCGCCCGGCGCAGCTCACCGAACAGTGGATGGGCGAGCCGGGCCGTCAACCCGGCTCCGGTGCGTTCGATGGTCACCAGCCCCATCCGTTCGGCCGCCGCGACGTCGCTGCGCCGTGCCAGATCGCACAGCGCCTCCACGGCCAACGGCTCACACTGCGACAGGGTGTCGATCACGATCGCCACTTCGGCGCTCAGCCGACCCATCTGACGGCCCACCGTGTCCGACAGGGTTTCCGATACCGCGACGTCGCCGTCCCACATCCACACCCCGGCCGTCTTGCGCATCCGCCCGGCGGCCACCTGGTCGGCCACCAGCTGCCGCAGGAACAGCGCGTTGCCACCGGTCAGCTTGTGAAACCGGGCGGCGCTGCGCGCATCGACCGGACCGTCCAGCCGGCTCTCGATGGCTTCGCGCGTGGTCGCGGCCGAAAACGGCGTGAGGTCAAGCCTTTCCAACAGCCCGTCTTTCCACAGCGCCGTCACCGCGTCCGGCCCGTCGCTGCCGGTACGGACGGTGGCCACCAGCCGGACCCCACCGGACTGCGCCAGCTGGTGCACGACGAGCGCCGACAGCCCGTCGAGCAGGTGTGCGTCGTCGATCCCCACCAGCACACGGCGCTGACGCTGTTGCGCGACGAACGAATTGATCACCCGCCGCACATCGGTCAGCGGATCCGACATCGCGGCGCCCAGCGCCCCGATGAACGCGCCCAGGGGCAGCGCCTGCGCCGAGCCGGTGGCCACGATCCACTTGGTGCACTCCCCGGACGCCTCGGCGCGCCGCAGCACTTCCTGCGCGAGCCAGGTCTTGCCCACGCCGGCGGCTCCGGCGATCACCACCCCCGTGCGGTTGCCGCCCGGACTCAGGGCGCGGCGAATGATCCTCAATTCGCTGTCACGCCCGGCCAGCGGCTCGGCGCCGATCACTCGGCGACTATAACGGCGCACCAGCATGGAACGGGGGGCTTTGCCGCGGTTTCGGGGGCCCACGGTGCGGCCGCCGTACAGCAATGACGTAGCCGACTACGCTGTCGGCGCCTGTTCTGCCACGTGAGCATGGTTTTCGTCGGATTGGCACGCAACACGGGCGGTGGGCTATGGCAAAGATCGGCGAGCACGCAGTGGTATTGGGAGCGAGCATGGCCGGCCTGGTGGCCGCGCGAACGCTCAGCGACTTCTACGGCACGGTCACGGTGGTGGAGCGCGATCCGCTGCCCGACATTCCCGCCGAAACCGCCGCCCCGCGCCGCGGCGTGCCACAGGGCCGGCACCTCCATGGCCTGCTGCCTCGCGGCGCCCAGGTGCTCGAGCGCTTGTTCCCCGGCGTCCTGGACGAGATGGTCGGCGACGGCGCTCATCACCTGGATGGCGGGGATCTCTCCCTGCTGTACTACAACCTCGGCGGGCACCTGATGGTGCGCACCGGTGGCGCCCCCTCGTTCGCCGCGTATCTCGCCACCCGGCCGTTCCTCGAGGAACACGTCCGCGCGCGCCTGCGCCGTATCCCCAACATCACGCTCCTCGATGAGCACGACATCGTGGACCTGACCACCACAGCAGACCGCCGCCGCGTCAGTGGCGCCCGGATCGTCAACCGTCGGACACGCGAGGACATCGTGCTGGCCGCGGATCTGGTGCTCGATGCCACCGGCCGCGGTGCCCGCACCCCGGCATGGCTGCATGCCCTGGGCTACCAGCGCCCGCCCGAGGTTCACGTTCCCGTGCACCTCACCTATGCGAGCCAGTTCCTGCGCATGGCGCCGGACGCGCTGCACGAGTCGGGTTTCGTAGTCGGGGTGGTGCCGGGGCGGCCGCGCGGGCTGGGCATGCTGCGCATGGAGAACGACACCTGGATGTTCACCGTCTACGGCGTCGCGGGCCAGGCGCCGCGGCTGGACCTGGTGTCGATGTGCGAGTTCGTCGAGGACTTCGCACCGGCCCACCTGCTGGCCGCGGTCCGGGCCGCCGAACCCGTCGGGGAGCCCACCCGGCACGGTCAGCCGTCGAGTCAGTGGCGCCGATACGACCAGATGCAACGCTTCCCCGAAGGCCTGTTGGTGATGGGGGACGCGATCTGCAGCTTCAACCCTATCTACGGTCAGGGCATGACGGTCGCCGCGCTGGAGGCCGAGGCGCTGCACGACTGCCTGTCCGGCGGCACGGGCGATCTGGCGCGGCGATTCTTCCGCGCCGCCGCGGCGCCGATCCGCCAGGCATGGGAACTGTCCGCCAACCCCGACCTGTGCCTGCCCGAAATCGAAGGCACACCACCATTTTTCACCCGCATCCTGAATGGGTACATCGACCGCATACTCACCGCGACCGAGTACGACCCCGTCGCCGTCGATCACTTCGTGAGGGTCACCGCGCTCCTCGATCCCGCTACCCGGCTGCTGCGCCCGGGCATGATGTGGCGCGCCGCCCTGGCCAACCGTCGCCGGCCGCGCCGCGACGACGAGCGGCCGGCACGCGATCTGGCCGGCAGCGTGACCCGCTAACCCCGCCGGTAGGCCGGCGGCAACGGCATCGACAGTTCGGCGAGCACGCCACGCGCGAGCTTCGGATAGTCGGTGATGATGCCGTCGACGCCGAAGCCGATCTGCTCACGCATGGTGGCCGCGTCGTTCACCGTCCACGGAATCACCTTGAGCCCCAACGCATGCGCGCGGTCGACGTACGGCTCACCGGCGACCAGCCGGTAGTCCGGGGAGGCGATGCTCGCCCCCACCATCCGCGCGCCGACCAGGGGATCGCCGATGAGCGCAGGGTTTTCGCCCGCCAGCCACGGGGAGCCGGCCACCCAGGTCTGCTCGTCATATAAGGCCACCAACGGAATTGACGGCTCGGCGCCACGTACCAGGGGCAGGGTGCGCCAGTCGAAGCTCTCGATCGCCACCCGGTCGACCTTGCCCCCGGACCTGACCGCGGCCAATATCACGTCGACGAACTCCTGCGGCTCGGCGGATACACCGGGCCGATCGGCCTCCACCTTGGTTTCGATGTTGTAGCGGATCGCGTCGGCGCGATAAGAGTCGGCCAGCGCGAACACCTGCGGCAGCGTCGCAATCTTGTTGCCCCGCACCACTTCGGCCCGCGGATAGTCATCGAGCCGGCGCCCACAGTCCAGGGTGCCGACCTGCGCCAGGGTGAGCTCGTGCACCGACTTGCCGACGTACGGGTACTGCGGGTCGCCGGCGAACGCGGGCGCGGTGTCGGCGCACTTGTCGGGCTGGATCATCGGGTCGTGCCAGACCAGGGGCTGCTTGTCCTTGCTGAGCACGATGTCGAGTTCCAAAGTGCTGACGCCCAATTCGAGCGACTTGGCGAACGCGCGCAGGGATTCCTCGGTGGTTTCCCCGCGGCCGCCGCGATGGGCCTGCAGGTCGAAGTCGGACGCCTGGGCCCGGGCCATGCCGAGCGGTAACGCCACGACGGCCAGCAGCGCCAGCACGGCCGCCAGGCGTGCGGGCGGGCCGGGCACCGGAGTCAGATCCTGCGCAAGCGCGTGATTTCGGCGAGCACCACCCCGGCGGCCACCGACGCGTTCAGCGATTCGGCGTTACCCGCCATCGGGATGGACACGATTTCGTCGCAGTTCTGCCGCACCAACCGCGACAGACCCTTGCCTTCCGAGCCCACGACCACCACCAGAGGATCGGTGCCGTCGATCTGGTCGAGCGTGGTGTCACCGCCGGCATCGAGCCCGAGCACCCGGAGCCCGCGGCCGGCCCAATCCGTCAGCGTCCTGTTCAGATTCGTGGCTCGCGCCACCGGGATGCGGGCGGCGGCCCCGGCGCTGGTGCGCCAGGCCACCGCCGTCACAGAGGCCGACCGTCGCTGCGGGATCAGCACCCCGTGGCCTCCGAATGCCGCCACCGACCGCACGATGGCGCCCAGGTTGCGGGGGTCGGAGATGTTGTCCAGCGCGACCAGCAGGGCCGGCGGGGAGGCCAGTGCGGCGGCAACCAGATCGTCGGGGTGGGCGTAGTTGTACGGCGGTACCTGCAGCGCGAGGCCCTGATGCAGGTGGTTGCCGGTCATCCGGTCCAGGTCGGCACGCGGCAACTCGAGGATGGAAATTCCCGAATCGGCTGCGCGGGTGACGGATTCGGTGAGCCGCTCGTCGGCTTCGGTGCCCAGCGCCACGTAGAGCGCGGTGGCAGGCACCCCGGCCCGCAGACATTCCAGCACCGGGTTGCGGCCGAGCACCGTCTCCGACTCGTCGGTCCGGGCCCGCGCCGGCCGGCGGCTCTGGGCTTTGGCCCGCTTGGCCGCCGGATGGTTGGGGCGCAGGTGCGCGGGCGGGGTGGGCCCACGGCCCTCCAGGCCGCGGCGGCGCTGGCCCCCGGAACCCACGGTCGGGCCCTTCTTGGTGCCCTCTTTGCGTATCGCCCCGCGGCGACGCGAATTGCCCGCCATCTGCGCGGCCCCTACTGTTCCGGACCGGCCCGCAGCGACCACTGCGGCCCGTCGGCGGTATCGGTGACCTCGACTCCGGCGTACTTGAGCCGGTCGCGGATCTCGTCGGCGAGCGCCCAGTTGCGTTCCTCGCGCGCCTTCTGTCGGTTCTCCAGCTCCGCGTGGACCAGCACGTCGACGGCGGCCAGCGCCGCCGATGTCTCGTCGCGGGTCTCCCAGCGTTCGTCGAGCGGGTCGCAGCCCAGGATGCCCATCATCGCGCGGATGGCACCGGCATGTCGCAGTGCGCCTTCGTGATCGCCGGAGTCCAGCGCCCGGTTGCCTTCCGCGCGGGACTGGTGCACCTCGGCCAGCGCGGAGGGCACCGCCAGGTCGTCGTTGAGCGCCGCCGCGAACTTCGGCGTCCACTGCCCCGGCTCGACCCCGCCGACCCGTATCCGTACCCGGTGCAGGAATTCCTCGACGCCGACGTAGGCCTTCACCGCGTCCTGCAGGGCCAGATCGGAGAATTCCAGCATCGAGCGGTAGTGGGCGCTGCCCAGGTAGTAGCGCAGTTCGGCGGGGCGCACACGCTGCAGCAACGCCGGTATCGCCAGCACGTTGCCCAGCGACTTGCTCATCTTCTCGCCGCCCATCGTCACCCAGCCGTTATGCAGCCAGTAGCGGGCGAAGCCGTCGCCGGCGGCACGGCTCTGGGCGATCTCGTTCTCGTGGTGCGGGAAGACCAAGTCCATTCCACCGCAATGGATGTCGAATTCCGGCCCCAGATATGTGCGGGCCATCGCGGAGCATTCCAGGTGCCAGCCCGGGCGGCCGCGGCCCCATGGGGTGGGCCAGGACGGCTCGCCGGGCTTGGCGGCCTTCCACAGGGTGAAATCACGCTGATCGCGTTTGCCGGTGGCCACGCCCTCGCCCTGGTGGACGTCGTCGAGCCGGTGCCCGGACAGCTGCCCGTATTCGGGATAGCTGAGCACGTTGAAGTAGACGTCGCCGCCCGCGGCGTAGGCGTGATCGGTTTCGATCAGCCGTCCCATCAGTTCGACCATCTGGGTGATGTGCCCGGTGGCCCGCGGCTCGGCCGACGGCGGCAACACGTCCAGGGCGTCGTAGGCGGCGCTGAAGGCGCGCTCGTAGGTGGCCGCCCACTCCCACCACGGCCTGCCCGCCGCGGCGGCCTTGTTGAGGATCTTGTCGTCGATGTCGGTGACGTTGCGGATGAACGCGACGTCGCAGCCGCGGGCGATCAGCCATCGGCGCAAGATGTCGAAGGCCACCCCGCTGCGGACATGGCCGATGTGCGGGAGGCCCTGGACGGTGGCGCCGCAGAGGTAGATCGAGACGTGACCCTCGCGTAGCGGAACGAAATCACGCACGGCGCCTGCCGCCGTGTCGTGTAGCCGCAAGCGGGCGTGATCGGTCACGACGTGCCAGCTTACCTGGCCAATTGCCGCGGCCCGCGCCCGCGAGCGTCACGCCAGGGTGGCTCCGGGTGCCGAGCGTTGCCCCAGCGTGACGCGCGGCGCTGTGAAGCCGCGCTATGAAGCCGACATCACCAGGGCCGTCGCGACCGCGGCCAGGCCCTCGCCGCGTCCCGTCAGGCCGAGCCCGTCGGTGGTGGTGGCCGACACCGACACCGGGGCACCCAGCAGGTCCGACAGCGTCCGCTGCGCCTCGTCGCGGCGCGGGCCGATCTTCGGCCGGTTGCCGATCACCTGCACGGCCGCGTTGCCGATCCGGAAGCCGTGCCGCGACAGCAGGTCGACGACATGGCGCAGCATGTCGGCGCCGCTGACGCCCTTCCAGCGCGGGTCGTCGACTCCGAACACCGCGCCCACGTCCCCCAGCCCGGCCGCCGACAGCACCGCGTCACACAGCGCATGTGCCCCGACGTCGCCGTCGGAGTGCCCGGCGCAGCCGTCGGCGCCGGCGAAGAGCAGGCCAAGCAGCCAGCACGGCCGTCCTCGTTCGATCGGGTGGACGTCGACGCCCAAACCGACCCTCGGAAGGGATGGCAGGGAACCCGGCGCGGTCACCCGCGCACCCCGCGCACCAGGGTCTCGGCGAGCAGCAAATCGAGCGGGGTGGTGATCTTGAAGGCCAGCGGGTCGCCCTCGACCACCTGGACCCGGCCGCCGATGTGCTCGACCAGCGACGCGTCGTCGGTGAAGCCGGGCATCCCGGACCCGGCACGATAGGCGCGCGACAGCAGATCGGCCGCGAAGCCCTGCGGAGTCTGCACGGCGCGCAGCCCGTCGCGCTCCGGCGTCCCCAGGACCACCCCGTTGGCGTCCACGGCCTTGATGGTGTCATGCGGGCGCAGCGCGGGCACCACGGCGTCGTGACCCGCCCGCAGCGCCTCGACTACGCGAGTGATCAGGGCCGGCGGTGTCAGCGCCCGCGCGGCGTCGTGCACGAGCACGAACTCGGACGCGCTCGGCAGAGCCGCCAGGGCCAGGCTGACCGATTGGCTGCGGTCGGCCCCGCCGGCGACGACGGTGACCTGTGCGGCGCCGACCGGGTCGCCCAGGACCCGCTCGGCTTCGTCGGTCCGGTCGGCGGGGACCGCCACAACGACGTGATCGATGACTCCGGAGTCCAGCAAGCCGGCAACGGCCCGCTGCAGCAGCGTGCGGCCGTCGACCAAACAAAATGCCTTGGGAATACCTGCCGAGAGTCGCTCACCCGACCCTGCGGCGGGGACGACTGCGACTACTTTGCCCGAGGGGCCCGTCTCCGGGGCCACCGAAGCGTCAGGACCTTCAGGAAGCGGCGGCCAGAACCTCGTCGAGGATGGTCTCCGCCTTGGCGTCGTCAGTGCTCTCGGCGAGCGCCAATTCACCGACCAGAATCTGCCGGGCCTTGGCCAGCATCCGCTTCTCGCCGGCCGACAGGCCGCGCTCCTGGTCGCGACGCCACAGATCGCGGACTACCTCGGCGACCTTGTTGACATCGCCGGATGCGAGCTTTTCCAGATTGGCCTTGTAGCGGCGCGACCAGTTGGTCGGCTCTTCGGTGTGCGGGGCGCGCAACACCTGGAAAACCTTGTCGAGACCTTCTTGTCCGACGACGTCGCGGACACCGACGTACTCGGCGTTATCGGCGGGAACTCGAACCGTCAGGTCTCCCTGCGCCACCTTCAAGACGAGATACTCTTTTTGCTCCCCTTTGATGGTCCGGGTTTCGATCGCCTCGACTAACGCAGCACCGTGATGCGGGTAAACAACGGTGTCGCCGACCTTGAAGATCATCTGATTCGAGCCCCTTTCGTTACTTCATCCTAACACGGCCACCCAACTACGCGCGAAGCAACGATGCAGGTCAGGGGCACAACACGCGCAGATTAGGGGTTGACATGGGGACCAAGTCGTGCAGTGCAGCACATTACCAACGCCGCCGCGAGGGTCCGGGGGCGGCCTGAGGAACGGCTCCCGGGGCGTTCCTGCGCTGGTCTGGCGCCCCGCGCTATCGCGCGGCAGGCCTTCCTACTACTGTGCATAGTTGCATTGTCGAACCGGCTCAGCAGGAGGCTCGAGAGAGTGAACCGCGTCAAGATCCGCCTCAGCCTTCCCGCGCTCGCCGTCGCCGCTGTGCTGGCCCTGCCGGTCGCCCTGCTCAGCGGTTGCGGGGCCGGCCAGGTCTCGCAGATGGCGGTCCAGGAGCCCGCCATCAACGGCAACAAGGTCACGTTCAACAACGTGGCGCTGCGTGACATCCGGATCCAGGCCAGTCAAGACGGGGCTTTCCTGCAGCCGGGCCGGACGGTCGACCTGGTGCTGGTGGCCGTCAACCAATCGCCGACCGTCTCCGACAGGCTGGTCTCCGTCACCAGCGACATCGGCACGGTGACACTCAGCGGCGACCCGCGGTTGCCGGCAGGCGGGTCGCTGTTCGTGGGCACGCCGGAGGGCCAGAAGGTCGCGCCCGGCCCGGTCGGCCCCAACACCGCCGCGGCCAGGGCGACCGTCAACTTGGCCAAGCCGATCTCCAACGGCCTCACCTACCACTTCACCTTCAATTTCGAGAAGGCCGGGCAGGCCACCGTCGCCGTACCGATCGCGGCCGGATTGGCGCCGCACCAAGACCACGCAGGGTAACCGCCTGTCGTGACGGCGGCTTGTCGGTGCCGCTCGCTACCGTCATGACGTGGCAGTTGCACGCTCTCAATACCGGTGTTCGGAATGCCGGCATATCACCGCGAAATGGGTTGGTCGCTGCCTGGAGTGCGGCACCTGGGGCACCGTAAACGAGGTCCCGGTGCTCAGCGCGGTCGCCGGCCGTCGCGGCAGTCTTGCGACGGCGTCGCCGGCCGTACCCATCACCTCCATCGCGCCCGACGTCAGCCGGCACCGCACAACGGGTGTCGACGAATTAGACCGGGTGCTCGGCGGCGGGGTGGTGCCCGGTTCGGTCACCCTGCTGGCCGGCGATCCGGGCGTGGGCAAGTCCACGCTGCTGCTCGAGGTCGCGCATCGCTCGGCGCAATCCGGCCGCCGCGCGCTGTACATCTCCGGTGAGGAGTCCGCGGGCCAGATCCGGCTGCGCGCCGACCGCATCGGCTGCGGCAGCGACCAACTCTATTTGGCCGCCGAATCCGACCTGCACGCTGTGCTCGAGCACATCGCCAGCGTCAAGCCCGCGCTGGTGATCGTGGACTCGGTGCAGACCATGTCCACCACCGAGGCCGACGGCGTGGCCGGCGGCGTCACCCAGGTGCGCGCGGTGACGGCGGCGCTGACCGCGGCGGCCAAAACCAACGGGGTCGCGCTCATCCTCGTCGGACACGTCACCAAGGACGGGGCCATCGCCGGGCCGCGTTCCCTGGAACATCTGGTCGACGTGGTGCTGCACTTCGAAGGCGACCGCAGCGGCTCGCTGCGCATGGTCCGCGGGATCAAGAACAGGTTCGGCGCGGCCGACGAGGTCGGGTGTTTCCTGTTGCACGACAACGGAATCGAGGGCATCACCGACCCCTCGAACCTGTTCCTGGATCAGCGTCCGGCCCCGGTCCCGGGCACCGCGATCACGGTGACGCTGGACGGAAAGCGGCCGCTGATCGGTGAGGTGCAGGCGCTGCTGGCCATGCCGATGGGCGGATCGCCGCGCCGCGCCGTCAGCGGCATCGACCACTCCAGGGCCGCCATGATCACCGCAGTACTGGAAAAGCACTCCAAGTTGCCCATCGGGGCCAACGACATCTACCTGTCCACGGTCGGCGGCATGCGGCTGACCGATCCGTCGTCGGACTTGGCGGTCGCGGTCGCGCTGGCGTCGGCGCTCGGGGATCTGCCGCTGCCCACCACGGCGGTGATGATCGGCGAGGTCGGTCTCGCCGGAGACCTCCGGCGGGTCAGCGGCATGGAACGGCGCCTGGCCGAAGCCGCCCGCCAGGGCTTCACCGTGGCGCTCATCCCGGACGGGGACGATCCGCGGCGCGAGATCGTGCCGGACGGGATGCGCGCGCTCCGCGCGCCCACCATCGGAGCGGCGCTGCAGCACATGGTCGACATCGCCGGTCCCCGCGGCGGCGGGCGCGCAGACCCGCGGCGGCTGGACGCATGGCGCATCAGGCCTGAAGAATGACACGTTGTGACTCGTCCGACACTGCGTGAAACGGTCGCCCGCCTGGCGCCGGGCACCGGGCTGCGCGACGGCCTGGAACGCATCCTGCGCGGCCGCACCGGCGCGTTGATCGTGCTCGGCAACGACGAGGCCGTCGAGGCCATCTGCGACGGCGGCTTCGCCCTGGATGTGCGCTACGCGCCCACCCGGCTGCGCGAGCTGGCCAAGATGGACGGCGCCGTGGTGCTGTCCACCGACGGCAGCCGCATCGTGCGCGCGAACGTGCAGCTGGTGCCGGACCCGTCGATCGCCACCGACGAGTCGGGAACCCGGCACCGCTCCGCGGAGCGGGCCGCGATCCAGACCGGCTACCCGGTGATCTCGGTGAGCCATTCGATGAACATCGTGACGGTCTATGTGGGCGGGGAGCGCCACGTGGTCACCGACTCGGCGACAATCCTCTCGCGGGCCAACCAGGCCATCGCCACCCTGGAGCGCTACAAGATCAGGCTCGACGAGGTCAGCAGGCAGCTCTCCCGCGCCGAGATCGAGGACTTCGTCACCCTGCGCGACGTCATGACGGTGGTGCAACGGCTTGAGCTGGTCCGCCGGATCGGACAGGTGATCGACAACGATGTGGTGGAACTCGGCACCGACGGCCGCCAGCTGCGGCTGCAGCTCGACGAGCTGCTGGGCGGCAACGACAACGCCCGCGAACTGATGGTGCGTGACTATCACGCCAGCCCGGAGCCGCTGTCCGAGGTGCAGATGACGGCCACGCTCGACGAGCTGGACGCGCTGTCGGACACCGAGCTGCTCGACTTCACCATCCTGGCAAAGATTTTCGGCTACCCGACCACCACCGAGGCGCAGGATTCGGCGGTCAGCCCGCGCGGCTACCGGGCGCTGGCCGGCATTCCCAGGCTGCAGTTCGCCCACGCCGACCTACTGGTTCGCTCCTTCGGCACGCTGCAGAACGTGCTGGCGGCCAGCGCCAGCGACCTGCAATCGGTCGACGGCATCGGCGCGATGTGGGCCCGCCACGTGCGGGAAGGGCTGTCGCAGCTGGCGGAGTCGACGATCACCGACTCATTGAGCTAGTGCGTGCTGATTTGTGTCTGCGTCAGCCGGCCGGCGGCGGGGGCATCGGCGGCGCCTCCGGCTGCGGCACGGCGCCCGGCTGCCCGGGCCCGGGCACCGGACCCGGCGGCGGGGGCGGCTGGTTCATGATGAACGGCACCGGCATCGAGCGCAGATTGCCCAGCTGCACGACGAGGTTGTAGGTGCCCGGCCCGATCGCCGGCCGCGGCAGCGGGCAGTGCGGGGCGGACCCCATTCCCGTCCACGTCACCGCGGTGGTGACCTGCTCGCCCGGGGTGAAGGTCTTGATCAGCGTCTCGTTGGACGGGGCACAGTCCAGGTTCGACCACAGCCGCTTGTTGTCCAGCGAGTAGACGTAAGCCGCCAGCACCGCGGCGCCGACGTCGCGCTTGCAGGCCACCAGCCCGATGTTGGTGACGACCATGGTGAACTTCGGCTGGTCGCCGATGAAGTACTGCGGCGCGTTGGTCAGGCCCTTGACAGCCAGCGTCGAATCGGGGCAGTCGTCGCCCTCCTTCAGCACCGGCGGCGGCTGCACCGCGGCGGTGGGTGTGGGGGTCTCGGGGTTCTGCCCCTGCACCGGCGGCACCACCGGAGCGGGGCCCTCGGGTCCCGCCGGCGGGGGCGCCTGGGGCGCAGGCGATCCCGGCTTGTTCTGCGCGGCGCTGGCCTTGTCGGCTTTGGCGGGCTTGGCGCCCGAGCTATGCCCCATGAAGGCGATGACGATGGCGGCCACGATCCCGATCACGACGACCGCGATACCAATGGCCAGGCCTCTGCGCCGCCAATAGATCTCGGTGGGTAGCGGGCCACGCGGTTCCAGATCGAGCACGTTCGCAGCGTAGGCCCAGGTCACGCCGATTCGGCTGACCTGCCTCGGCGTGTCGCCAGGTTTGCTGGCCAACCGCCGTGTAGTAGCGCCCGGGGCCCTATGCGCCGCCGGCTACTCGCCGATGTCGCCGACGTGGTCGCACAGCGCCGCCCGCCCGTCGGCAAGGTGGTAGGTGACACCGGCGACCGCCACCGTGCCCGCCGCCACCCGCTCGGCGATCGCCGTCGACCGCGACACGAGCTGGGCCACGGTTTCACGCACGTGCCGCTCCTCGAACTCGTCCACCCGGCTCAGCCCGTCCCGGCGTCCCATCAGGATCGACGGCGCCACGCGCTCCACCACATCGCGCACGAAACCGCCGGGAATGGTCCCGTCCTGGATCGCGCTCATGGCGGCCTTGACCGCACCGCAGCTGTCGTGGCCCAGCACGACGATGAGCGGCACGTTGAGCACCGTCACCGCGAACTCGATGGAGCCCAGAACCGCTGAATCGATGGCCTGCCCGGCGGTGCGCACCACGAACATGTCGCCCAGGCCCTGATCGAAGATGAGCTCGGCGGCGACCCTGCTGTCCGCGCAGCCGAACACCACCGCGGTGGGACTCTGGCCCCCGGCCAGCTGAGCCCGATGCTCAACGCTTTGGCTGGGATGCTGCGGCTTTCCCGCGACGAATCGCTCGTTACCTTCTTTGAGTGACTTCCACGCGGTTACCGGGCTGGTGTTAGGCATGGCAGCCATCATGCCGCATCCGGCGGTGAACGGTCGGCCAAATGTTCCGGCCGACAAGTTGATCGACTGGTACGAACGGTCCCGCCGCGACCTGCCCTGGCGCGCGGCCGGGGTGAGCGCCTGGCAGATCCTGGTCAGTGAATTCATGCTGCAGCAGACACCGGTGTCGCGGGTGCTGCCGATCTGGACGGAGTGGGTACGGCGCTGGCCAACCCCGTCGGCCACTGCGGCGGCCAGCGCCGCGGACGTGCTGCGCGCCTGGGGAAAGCTGGGTTATCCGCGCCGGGCCAAGCGGTTACACGAGTGCGCCATCGTGATCGCGCGGGATCACGGCGACCGGGTTCCCGAGGACGTCGACACCCTGCTGACGCTGCCGGGTGTCGGCAGCTACACCGCCCGCGCGATCGCGTGCTTCGCCTACCGGCAGTCGGTTCCGGTGGTGGACACCAACGTGCGCCGGGTGGTGGCGCGGGTGGTGCACGGATTGGCCGATGCGGGCGCACCGTCCGCGACGCGCGACCACGCCGACGTGTCGGCGCTGCTGCCGGCCGACGGTACGGCGCCGACGTTTTCGGTCGCACTAATGGAACTGGGTGCGACGGTGTGCACGGCGCGCGCGCCGCGCTGCGGGCTGTGTCCGCTGGGCCGCTGCGCGTGGCGGCATGCCGGCTATCCGCCCGCGCAGGGCCCGGCCCGCCGCGTCCAGACCTACGCAGGAACCGATCGGCAGGTCCGCGGCCGTCTACTGGATGTGTTGCGCGCCAGCGATTCTCCGGTTACCCGGGCCGAACTGGATGTGGCGTGGATGACCGATACCGCGCAGCGCGACCGGGCCCTGTATTCGTTGCTCGCCGACGGCCTGGTAGCGCAGACGGCCGACGGTCGGTTCGCACTGCCGGGCGAAGACTAGCGCGCACGTCACAGGTCGTTGCCGGCGTAGGACTGGTTGAAGCTCTTGTTGGCCAACGGGAAGTCGGGAACGATGGTGTCGGCCATCGCGACCGGCAACGCGGGCCAGTTGAACCACGACGGGTCGACGATCTTGGCGCGGGTGATCCGGTTGGCGACGTCGGTTTCCACCCGGTGCACGATGGTGCCGCGCCAGCCCTCGACGATGCCGATGCCGCTGCCGATGCCGCTGCGGGCCGATCGCACTTGCTGGCTGATCGGCGCGTATTCTGTTGGCCCGGAATGTGTTTCGATCAGATGGCAGGCCAGCTCGGTGGCCGCGGCGTATTCGTCGCGCCGTACCGTATAGCGCGCGAGCACGTCGCCCGCGTCCGAGCCCGCCGCACGGACGGGTAGCGCGGTGGTGGGGTGCTCGACGCGGGCGTCGGTGCGCAGCCCACTGGCGCGCGCCACGAAACCCAGGCAGCCCATGGCGTGCGCGTCTTCCCGGGACAGCACTGCGGTGCCGGCGAATCGGTCGTAGACGACGGTGTTGCGCAGGGTCAGCTCGGCCACCTCGGCGACGTCGGCGGCGACGGCTCTCAACACGCCGGCGTCGGGCAACGCCTGCACCGCGACCCCGCCCGGACGGATTGCGTTGCGCAGCAGCCGATGTCCGGTGGTGGCCGCGTTGATCCGGAGCAGTTGTTCGCGAATTCGCTGGGCGTGAACGTTGGCGAGGGCGAATCCGACGTCGTTGGCCAGCGCACCCAGATCGGCGACGTGGTTGTACAGCCGCTCGAGCTCGACGAGCATCGCCCGCAGCCGGTGCACCTCGTCGGGGACGTGCATGCCCAGCGCGTCTTCCACGGCGAGGCTGTGGGCGAGCGCGTGGGCGGCGGAGGTGTCGCCGCTGGCCTTTTCGGCCAGCTCGACCGCGTCGCCGGCCGCCCGGCCCTCGAACAGCTTCTCCAAGCCCCGGTGCACGAACCAGAGCCGGGCCTTGAGCCGCACTACCGTCTCACCGGCGACCGAGAAGCGGAAATGCCCCGGCTCGATCAGGCCCGCGTGCACGGGGCCCACCGGAATTTCGTAGACACCCGGGCCCTCGACGTTGACGAACGGAAAATGCGCTGCACCTGCGAATTCCGACGCGACGCCTGCGTCCCTGCGCATCGGATACCACTGCTCGGGCCAGTGCGCGTGGCGCACCAGTCGTCGCATCTTGGGGTGACCGACCAGCCGAATCCCGTACAGGTCCGCCATCTCGCGCTCGAATCGGCCGGCCGGGAACGACACGTACGCCATCGAACGCACCACCGGATCGCTTGCGGCGAGCAGGCATTCGAGCTCGACGCGGCGATCGGGCGCGCCGGCAAGAAAGAGGTAGACGAGCCGAAAGACGTCGCCGTCGTCGTGCGCGGCCACCAATCCGAGCCGAAAACCGTTGCCCAGCAGTTCCTCTGCCATATCGAGGAGCCTGTCGTGGGACAGCCTGTGGCGCACGAAGTCGCGATTCACGGTGACGCCCCGACGACACCCGCCGCGGCGGTGAACAGGCCGGTGAGTGGGCCGGCGGTTATCCCGAGGGCTACCGACGCCCCGACACCGAGCAGCAGCGTGGCTGCCATCGTGTCGGGCACTGCGATTTCGGGTCCATCGGTCGCGCCGCCCAGCAGGATGCGGCCGCAGTTGCGCGCCAGCGCGGCGAAGGCGATCGCGATCAGCAGCATGCCCGCCCCGAGCACCCAGCCCAGCCTGGTGTCGGCGAGCGATCGGGCGATCGACAACTCGCTGGCGAACATCGCGAACGGCGGCAGGCCCAGCAAGACGACCACCCCGACGGCGACCGCCACACCGACCAGCCTGGAGCGCCGCAGCACGGCGGTGATGTCGGCGATCGCGGTCGAGTTGTGCGCCGCCTGCAGTTGGCCACTCGCCAAGAACAGCAACGTCTTTCCGATCCCGTGCGCCAGTACGTGCAACAGCAGCGCGGCGATCGCCAGCGTTGTGCCCGCCGCCGCCGCGATCGCGATCAGCCCCATGTTCTCCATCGAGGAGTAGGCAAGCATCCGTTTGACGTCGGGCGTGACGGTCAACATCAGCGCCGCGATCAGCAGGGTCGCCAGCCCGACCACCAGCAGGCCCGACCGCATGAACGTGTGCCCGGTCGCGGCGTCGATGATCGGCTTGATGCGCACCAGCACTGAGATGGCCACGGCCAGCAGCACCCCGCTCATCAGTGCCGAGACGGGCGCCGGCGCCTGGCTGTGGGCGTCGGCGAGCCAGGTGTGGAACGGGAACAGCCCGGCCTTGGCACCGTAGCCGATCAGCATCAGACCGCCGGCAAGCCGCGCGATGCCGGGATCGAGGCCCGCGGCGTGCGCGCTGAGCGTGTCCAGGTTCAGGGCCGTGTCTGCGGCTGCGCCCGCATGCCGGGCGGCGTAATAGAGCAGCACGGTACCCAGGAACGCGATGGCGATGCCGACCGAGCAGATCACCACGTACTTCCAGGTCGCTTCGAGCGCCGTGCGGGTGCGGCGATGTCCGACCAGAAAGGCGGTGATCACGGTGGTGGCTTCGATCGCGACCCAGGTCACTCCAATGTTGTTAGCGCACACCGCGACAACCATGGCCGAGACGAACGCCGCCGTCAGCGCACCGTACGTTCGGGCGCCACGGGCGTCGGTGTGGCCGCGAGCCAGCTCGGTGTCGAGGTAGCCGATGCTGGCCCAAGTCGCCAGTGTGGCAACGATTCCGATGACGATCAGCATGGTCACGCTCAGCGCGTCGACCCGCAGCAGCCCGCCCAACGCCAACCGCGTCCCCACTCCTCGGATGACACCGCACCCCAATGCCGCGCCGCACGCGAGCACGGTTGCCGATGAAACGGCGACCAGCGTCGCGGTGGCCCGGCGCCACCCGAGGATCAGGGTCGCAAGCGAGGCGGCGATCGGCGTGAGGATCGCGGCGAGCAACAGGCCGGTCATCAGTCGTGCAACTCCTGTAAGGCGTCGAGGTCGGCTCCGCCGAAGGTGCCCGTCAAGCGTCCGGTCAGGACGCCGATTACCAGGACGGCGAACAGCACGTCCAGGGACGCACCGAGTTCGACGATGAGCGGCACCCCGGCCGTCAGCAGGAACGCGGTGGCGGCAATCCCGTTGTCCAGCATCAGGAATCCGGCGGCCTGCGACACCGCGTGGCGGCGCGTGACCATCACCAGCAGCGCGATGAGAACCACGGCGGTGGCAGCCGGGACGGCGGTGGTGGTGGCCGCGGGCTGCAGGTTCACCAAGGGGCGGGCGGCCGCGAACGCAGCCAGGGTCAGGGCGGCGGCGATCAGCAGCGACGCGGCGGGGTTGAGCAACGGGGTCGCCTCGCGGTGCGAGTTCGACCCGACGCCCGCGGCGCGGGCCAACAACCGCGGCAACACCGCGGCGCGCAGCACCAGCACCGCCCCACCGATGCCGAGCAGCGCCATGTCGCCGTCGTAGGCGCCGCGCAGGATCGGGATGGCCGACAGCGCGACGCCCTGCCACGCCAGCAGACGCACGATGGCACCCAGATCGCGGCGCCACACGACCAGCACGGCAACCAAAATCAGTCCGCCGGCCGCGAAGTCGACGAGTACGGCAAAGGTGGCCGGCGTCATGCGGGCACCACGAAGAAGTTGGCGGCGACCACGGCGAGCAGCGCCAGCACGAACGACCCGGCCAGCAGTTCGGGGACGCGGAACAGCCGGAGCTTGGCCATGAACACCTCGGCGGTGGCGAGCGCTGCGGCCAGGACGGCGACCTTGCCGGTCACCGCAGCCAGGCCGACGGCGATGCCGAGCGCGCTGGGCGGGCTGGCGGCAATTCCCCACGGGGCGAACAGGTTTGCCAGCAGCGCCAGCAGCACGGTCAGTCGCATGCCGGCCGCCCACTCGACCATCGCGAGACGCGGGCCGGCGTATTCGAGGATCATCGCCTCGTGCACCATCGTCAGTTCGAGGTGGGTCGCGGGATTGTCCACCGGAAGCCGCCCGGTCTCGGCCACGATCACGATCACCAGCGCGGCGCAGGCCAGCACCGCGGCCAGCGACACCACCTGGCCCGGATGGGAGATGGTATGCGCAACCAGCGCACCGAGGTTGGCCGATCCCGCCGGTATTGACAGCGCGAAGACCGCGAGCAGGATGGTGGGCTCGACCAAGGCGGCGATGGTGATCTCACGGCTGGCCCCCATGCCGCCGAACGAGGTGCCGGTGTCGATGCCGGCCAGGGTCAGCGCCACGGTGCCCAGGAACAGCAGACCGACGACGGCGAACAAGTCGGCGCTGGTATCCAACGGCGATCCGGTCGCGACCAGCGGCGCGATCGCGGCGATCAGCAGTGTCGACCCCGCGACGACCATGGGAGCGGCGGCGAACACCACCGTCGTTCCCCGTGGCGTGATTTGTTGCTTGCCAAGCTGTTTGACGATGTCGCGCCACGGCTGCAGAACGCCTCCGCCGACGCGGCCCTCCCAGCGCGCGCCGACCTGCCGAGTCACGCCCACCACCAGCGGCGCACCGGCGACCACGGCGCCCAGCTGCACAGCCCCCGCGACGTAGGACAGGGCGTTCATCGGGCGACCACAATCACGGTCAGCACGCCGAGCGCACCGTAGGCCAGATACAGGTGGACGCTGCCGGTGTGGGCGCGCCGCATCATCGTCGCGGCGTCCGTCACCGCCCGAAGCACCGGCGCATAGCAGCGTTCCTCGATCGCATCGGCGATCCGGGTGCGGTAGACGATCCTCTCGGCGTAATACCGTGACTCCGCGACGTGCGTGATCTCGATATCGGTATCGGGTCGCAGCACGTCGTCGAAGACCCGCTGCAGCGGTTCGGCGAAAGACGTCGCCGTGTATTGCATACGCGCGGTGAGATCGTCTGCGCCACAGGACCATAGCGGCAGGGCCGCCGGGCGCGGGCGCCGCCGTCGGCGCCATTGCGCCAGCCCGGCCGCGCTCAGCGCCGCAATCAACAGCGCGGCCGCGACCACCCCGGGCGCTATCGAACCGTGCATGCCGGGCAGCCGCACCACGGTGCCGAAGTCGCCGAACTGCGCCGCGGTCGCCGCGGGGAGCGCGGCGACCACGCGGCGCAGCGCCGGTGCGACGACCGAAGGCACCACCGCAAGCACCGCGCAGGCGGCCGCCGCGACCGCCATGCCGGCGGCCATGGCGGGTCCTGCTTCCCGGGCTCGGGCGGCCTCGTCGCTGCGCGGCCGCGCCAGAAACCCGATCCCGAACGCCTTGACCATTGCGGCAACGCCAAGTCCGGTGGTCAGCGCGACGGCACCCACGGCAAGCGGTGTCGTCAGGGCCAGGATGGGCGCGTGCCCCGAGGCGGTGTGGATCAGCGACTGGACCAGCAGCCATTCGCTGAGGAACCCGGCACCGAGCGGCAGGCCGCACGCCCCGAGCGCGGCGACCCCGAACAGGACCGTGGTCGCCGGCATCCGGCGGGCCAAACCGCCCAGCCGGTCCAGATCCCGCAGGCCGGTCGCGGCCAGCACCGACCCGGCGGCGAGGAACCCGAGACTCTTGAACGCGGCGTGGGCCATCAGGTGCAGCATGGCGGCGGCAACCGCGATCGTCGCGGGCCCGGCGGCGCCGGATCCCGCGAACAGAGTCGCGGCGCCCAGGGCGAGGGTGACCAGGCCCAGGTTCTCGGTGGTCGAATAGGCCAGTAGCCGTTTGAGATCCGTGGCGACCGAGGCCTGCACCACGCCGTAGAGCGCCGACACCGCGCCCGCCGCCATCAGGGTGAGCCCCCACCAGCGCGGCCCCGGCCCGAGCAGCTGCAGATCGACGCGGCAGATGCCGTACACCCCGAGGCTGACCATCGCCGCGCTCATCAGTGCCGACACCGGGCTGGGGGCTTCGGGATGCGCGCGGGGCAGCCACGCGTGCAGCGGCACCAGGCCGGCCTTCGACCCGAATCCCGCCACCGTCAGGAGAAAGACCGCGGTGCCGGCGCCCCGTGAAATGCGGTGCAGGTCGGCGAAGCGGTCCGCGCCGCCGGCGGCCGCCAGCACCACCAGTGCGACCAGGATCGACACGAAACCCAGCTGGGTCATCACGGCGTATACCAGCGCGGCTGAGCGGACCTCCTTACGGGTGTGCTCCGTCAGCACCAGCACCAATGACGCGACCGCCATCAACTCCCACGCCAGCAGGAAGGTGGTGATGGCCCCGGCGGCGGGGACGAGCAGCATCGCCGCGACGAACATCGGCAACGCAGCGAGCGCGACGCCGCTCAGATGCCCGTGGCGGGCATACCCGATGACGTAGACGCCGACGGCGACCGCGACGGCCCCGACGATCGTCATGAAGAATCCGCCCAGCGGATCCAGAGCCAGTTCCACTCCGGACAGCGGAAGCAGCCAGCCGATGCGAACCACGCCGACTGCGCCGAACATTCCCAGCGCGCCCGCCCACACCCCGCAGGCACCGAGCAGTGCCGTCAGCACGCCCGCGATGGCGGGCCCGGAATCGTTGCTCCGCACCGGCTTCGGTCCCTGCACCGTGCCGGTCAGCAGTTCCGCGGTCACCTGCCGGTCACCGACCGCAGCGCGGCGACGATCTCGCCCGGCGCGGGTGGACATCCCGGGATCTCGACGTCGACCGGCACCACCTCACCCACCGCCCCGACCACACCGTAGGCGTCTGTGAAGACATCCCGGTTCAGGGCACAGTCGCCGCAGGCGATCACCAGGCGGGGGCGCGGCGTGGCCTCCAGCGTGGCACGCAACGGGCCGGCCATGTTGCGCGTCACGACGCCGGTCACCAGCAGCGCATCCGCGTGGCGGGGCGAGGCCACCAGCCGTGCCCCGAACCGCTCGGCGTCGTACACCGGTCCGAACGCGCCCGATATCTCCACCTCACAGCCGTTGCACGAACCCGCGTCGACATGCCGGATCTGCAGCGAACCACGCACTGTCGCAGTCGGTTTCGCCGCATCCGCCGGTGCGGGTGCCGCGCCTTCGGTGATCCGGCCCACGCGCAGGGCCTTGCCGATCCAGCCCATCGATCCACCCCGCACTATTGCGGGCCCCCGGCCCGCAGGTCCTCCAGCATTGCGATGCGGTCGCTGAGCACCCCGCTGAGCACCTTGCGCGCCACTTGCAGCAGTTCGGCGATGTCCGGTGAGGCGATCGAGTAAATCACGGTGTTGCCGTCCCTGATCGCGTCCACCACTCCCGCGCGGCGCAGCACACCCAACTGCTGAGACAGGTTCGACGATTCCAACCCGATCTCGGGCAACAGTTCGGCGACCGACTTATCGCCGGTCACCAGCAACTCGAGGATCCTGATCCGCGCCGGGTGCCCCAACGTCTTGAAGAACTCGGCCTTGACCTTGTACAGCGGCTCCGACACGTCTCAGTCCCTTGAAGAATGCAAGCTTTCTGAATTCCAGCAATTGAAGAATTTATCATCTGCTCGCGCGCCCGTCATCTCGGGCGCCCCACCTTCCGTCCGGGTTACCCGGTCAGGAACACCTCGACGGCTTCGCGATAAACCTCCGGCGCCTCGTCATGAACGAGGTGGCCGGCTCGGGGGACATTCAAATACGTTGTGGCAAATCCGGTTTCGTACATTTCGCGCATCTGGCCCGGCGGGGTGACCGAATTGCCGGCCTCGATCAGCAGCGCCTGGGCACGCACCGCGCGCCACTGCGCCCAGTAGTCCCGGGTGCCCCACTCGGCGGCGATCTCGATCCAGCGTCCGGTGTGACCGTGCAGCCGCCACCCCGTCTCGGTGCGATCGAAGGCCTCCAGAAAATACCGGCCGGCGACCGGACCGAATTCAGCGAAAACCTGCTCCGCGGAGGTGAATTCGACCGGTAGGGCGTGCAGCCAGGGCTCCCAGGGACCGGTGGTGCGGCCGCGAAAGTCCGGCGCCATGTCCTCGAGCACCAGGGCGGAAACCAGTTCGGGGCGCTCGGCGGCCAGACACCACGAATGCAGGGCGCCCATCGAATGCCCCACCAGCCTCGTCGGCCCCGGCAACGTGCTCACCGCGTCGGCCAGGTCGGCCACGAACCGCTCGGTGCTGATGGGGTGCGGATCCTCGACGTCGCGGCCCCGGTGCCACAGCGCGTCGTAGGTGTAGACGGTGCCCAGCCGGGTCAGCCAGGGCAACTGCCGCGGCCAGGTGCTCCCCCGTCCCATCAGGCCATGCACCAGCACCAACGGCTCGCCCCGGCCGCCGCGGCACGTCAACAGACTGCTGGGCATAACACCATCTTGCGTGCACCGCCCTCGGGGTGGGCATCCCGGGCCAGGAGGTAGCCTGGCGGAATGTCGCCAGTGGTGAAGATCAACGCAATCGAGGTACCCGCCGACGCCGGCCCGGAGCTGGAGAAGCGGTTCGCCCACCGGGCGCACGCCGTCGACAACCAGCCCGGCTTCCTCGGCTTTCAGCTGCTCCGCCCGGTCAAGGGCGAGAACCGCTACTTCGTGGTGACCCAGTGGGAGTCCGAAGAGGCCTTCCAGGCCTGGGCGCAGGGGCCCGCCATCGAAGCGCACTCCGGCGAGCGGGCGAAGCCGGTGGCCACCGGGGCCTCGCTGCTGGAATTCGAGGTTGTGATGGACGTTGCCGGCAACAAGCAGGCTGGCTAGCGCCCTCTCGGCCAGGCGCCGCGCATTGACGCTGAGCGCGGCCGTCGCCCTGGTGGTGACGTTGGCGCCCGGTTGCGCCCCCAACCCCTCCCCGCAGGCGAACGCGGCGAATCCGGGACGGCAGATCGACACCCGGACCCCGCCGGGGATCCGGGCCCAGCAGACGCTCGACATGCTCAACTCGGACTGGCCCATCGGCCCGGTCGGGGTCGGTACCCTCGCCACACCCGACAAGGTCGAATCCGTGAAGACCACCATGGAGGCGCTGTGGTGGGACCGCCCGTTCACGCTCAACGGGGTCGACCTCGGCGCCAACGTGGCGATGCTGCACCTGACCTCGTCCTACGGTGCCCGGCAAGACATCCGGATTCACACCGACGACGTCGGTGCGGTGGACCGTTTCGATCTCGAGACCCAGGCGCCCGCCATCAACTCATGGCACGACATCGACGCGGTGCTGGGCAAGACCGGCGCACGCTACTCCTATCAGGTCGCGAGGGTCGACGACGGGCATTGCGATCCGGTGCACGGCACCAACACCCACGAATCTCTGCCGCTGGCCTCCATTTTCAAGCTGTACGTACTGCACGCGCTGGCGGGCGCGATCAGGAGCGGCACGGTGTCCTGGGACGACCAGATGACCGTCACCGACAAGAGCCGGGCGGTCGGCTCCTCGGGGCTGGCCTTGCCTGCCGGAGCGCGTGTTTCGGTGCGCACCGCCGCCGAGAAGATGATCGCCACCAGTGACAACATGGCAACCGACCTGCTGATCGAGAAGCTGGGCAGGCAGGCCATCTCCGAAGCACTGGCCACGGCCGGCCATCACGACCCGGCGAGCATGACCCCATTCCCCACCATGTACGAACTGTTCTCCGTCGGCTGGGGCAGGCCGGACCTGCGGAGCCAATGGGAGCATGGATCGCCCCAAGTCCGCCAACAGTTGCTGGAACAGGCGAATTCGACGCCCTACGACCCGGATCCGCTGCGGGCCCACTCGCCGGCGTCGTCTTACGGTGCGGAGTGGTATGGCAACGCCGAGGACATCTGCCGGGTGCATGCGGCGCTGCAGGCCGACGCGGTCGGCAGGGCCGCACCGGTGCGCGACATCCTGTCGGCGGTCGCCGGTATCCGGCTGGACCGCAACGTCTGGCCCTACATCGGCGCGAAAGCCGGTGGCCTGCCGGGCGATCTGACGTTCAGCTGGTACACCGTGGACAAGACGCGCCAGCCGTGGGTGGTCAGCTTCCAGCTGACCTGGCCGCGCGATCACGGGCCGACGGTGACCGGCTGGATGCTTCAGGTCGCCAAGCAGGCCTTCGCGCTGATCGCCCCGCGCTGACCGCTTACAACCGCACCGTCCAACGTCCGCCGCGCCAATGCATCACGGTGCGCCCGGCCGGGGCAATATCGATGCGCCAGAACGACTTCGGCGCGGCGTCGAGCGCGACCAATATCGCCGCCCTGATCACCGCCGGATGCGTGACCGCCACCGTCGGTGCAGCGTTGCCCGTCAACGACTCCAGCCATCCGGCCACCCGGCCGACCAGGTCGGCGATCGACTCGCCGCCATGCGGGGCGACGGCAGGATCGTTGAGCCAGGCGGTCAATTCGGTCGGTGACACATCCTCGAGGGTCCGCCCCCGCCAACACCCGAAGTCCAGGTCCGCCAGCCGCCGGTCGGTGACGGCACGCAGGCCCATCAACTCCGCGGTTTGCCGGGCCCGCAGTTCTGGTCCGACGAGTTGTGTTGTCCCGCTTCGCATTTCCAAGGCACTCAGCTGCCAACGGCCGATATCGCTCAGCGGCTCGTCGGCGGGAAAACGCCCGGCCGCCATCGCGTCCGTCATCGCATGCGACACCAGTGTGAGCCTTAGCACCTCACTCACGCCGCGACGTTCGACGACCTTTCAGCCGGCTTGCCCAGCAGCCGCCCGCTGATCGTCGCGAACACCAGGCCGATGCCCGCCCACAGCACCAGCTGCGTGGCCAGCGACAGCAACCTGAACTCGTAGAGGACGTCGGCGGGAAATCCCGGATAGATGATCGTGCCCGCGGCGTCGCGCAACGGTTCGGGTGTCTCGTCGACGCTGGGCAGCGGCACCGCCACCCCCACGATCGCCACCAGATACGCCGCCGCCGCCAGCAGCCCCGCATTCCGAACGCCGAACCGGGCGGTGAGCCGGCGCGCCAGCCACACCGCGCCGATCGCCAGCACCACCGACGCCAGCACCATCACCAGGTACCAGCCGGTGCGCGCCCCGATCGTGTCGGACTGGCCGACCGCCGGTGGGTTCGGTGGATACTTCAGGAACGGGACGAGGTACACCGCCGCGAACGCACCCGCCGCCAACAGCAACGAAAGCCGCTGCGGCCCGCCGACTTCCGTTCGCGCACAGACGACGCTGAAGAGCACCGCGAACAGCGCGCCCATGGCGAGGCCGAAGATCAGCACACCGAACCCCAGCCCGGGACCCGATTGCACACCGCGGGTGAACAACTCGGCGCCGTGCTCGTGCACGCCGTGCGCGTTCTCGGCGTCGGTGCGGCCGTCTTCAAACGCGATTGCGCGGCCGATGACGGGCTCGGCGCACAGGCGGGCGAAAACGAACGCCAGCATCGCGCCCACCGCACCCGCCAGAAGACCGCCCCCGATCAGGCGTTTCTCCACGAGACGCGGTCAGTGGCAGGGGAAGCCGAGGAGGTGCCGGGCGTCGTGCACGAACTCGTGCACGTGCGAATCGCTGCCGAACAGCGAGACCGCCCCCTGATCGACGCCGACGAAGTACACCGCCAGCAACGCCAAGAAGACGGTCCCCGCCAGCCAGACCGCGGTACCGGCCGCGGACAGATCAACCGATCGGGCGCGGCCGGCCAGCTGTGGGTGGGACACAATCGACTCCTTCTGGGGATAACGCGTCCCCGCCTGCATGTGACGAGCCTCGGGTCTGGCTTTGACAGTGGCGCGACCGCTCTGGAGTTTCACCAGATTCCGTTACACGTCGATGACAACGGTCAGTCTAGACCCCGCGGCGGGGCACAGCGGAAAACGGGCGGTTGGTCCCGACTGGAACCGACCGCCCGTTTCTCTGCGCAGCTACTGCACGTCCGGCGCCGGATCGGCGGCGCTGTGCGCGCCCGCCTTGGCCAGGTCCGGCTCGGCCGGCGGCTTGCGGGTTCCGGTGAACGTGAACGTCGCCTCGTCACCGGCGCCTTCGCCGTCCCAGTTGTCCACGTCGACCGTGACGACCTGGCCCGGACCGACCTCCTCGAAGAGGATCTTCTCGGAGAGCTGGTCCTCGATCTCGCGCTGAATGGTCCGCCGCAGCGGGCGGGCGCCCAGCACCGGGTCGAAGCCGCGCTTGGCCAGCAACGCCTTGGCCTTGTCGGTCAGCTCGAGGGCCATGTCCTTGCTCTTGAGCTGGTTGGCCACCCGGCCGATCATCAGGTCGACCATCCGGATGATCTCGTCGCGGGTCAGCTGGTGGAAGACGATGATGTCGTCGATGCGGTTGAGGAACTCCGGGCGGAAGTGCTTCTTCAGCTCGTCGTTGACCTTCTGCTTCATCCGCTCGTAGTTGTTCTCGCCGCCACCCTGGGTGAACCCGAGGCCGACGGGCTTGGAAATGTCCGACGTGCCGAGGTTCGAGGTGAAGATCAGCACGGTGTTCTTGAAGTCGACCGTGCGGCCCTGACCGTCGGTGAGCCGGCCGTCCTCGAGGACCTGCAACAGGCTGTTGTAGATCTCCTGGTGCGCCTTCTCGATCTCGTCGAACAGCACCACCGAGAACGGCTTGCGCCGCACCTTCTCGGTGAGCTGGCCGCCCTCCTCGTAGCCGACGTATCCCGGCGGGGCGCCGAACAACCGCGACGCGGTGAACCGGTCGTGGAACTCACCCATGTCGATCTGGATGAGCGCGTCGTCGTCGCCGAACAGGAAGTTGGCCAGCGCCTTGGACAACTCGGTCTTACCGACACCGGACGGACCGGCGAAGATGAACGAACCCGACGGGCGCTTGGGGTCTTTCAACCCGGCCCGGGTGCGGCGGATCGCCTTGGAGACGGCCTTGACGGCGTCCTCCTGGCCGATGATCCGCTTGTGCAGCTCGTCCTCCATGCGCAACAGGCGGGTGGTCTCGGCCTCGGTGAGCTTGAACACCGGGATGCCGGTCCAGTTGCCCAGCACCTCGGCGATCTGCTCGTCGTCCACCTCGGCGACCACATCGAGATCGCCTGAGCGCCACTGCTTTTCGCGCTCGGCGCGCTGAGCGACCAGTTGCTTCTCCCGATCGCGCAGGCTGGCCGCCTTCTCGAAGTCCTGGGCGTCGATCGCCGATTCCTTCTCCCGGCGCGCCTCGGCGATCTTCTCGTCGAACTCGCGCAGGTCCGGCGGCGCGGTCATCCGGCGGATGCGCATCCGGGCACCCGCCTCGTCGATCAGGTCGATCGCCTTGTCGGGCAGGAACCGGTCGTTGATGTAACGGTCGGCCAGGGTGGCCGCGGCCACCATCGCACCGTCGGTGATGGACACCCGGTGGTGCGCCTCGTAGCGGTCGCGCAGACCCTTGAGGATCTCGATGGTGTGCTCCACCGTCGGCTCGCCCACCTGCACCGGCTGGAAGCGGCGCTCCAGGGCGGCGTCCTTCTCGATGTACTTGCGGTACTCGTCGAGCGTGGTGGCGCCGATGGTCTGCAGCTCGCCGCGGGCCAGCTTCGGCTTGAGGATGCTCGCGGCGTCGATCGCGCCCTCGGCGGCGCCCGCACCGACCAGGGTGTGCAGCTCGTCGATGAACAGGATGATGTCGCCGCGGGTGTTGATCTCCTTGAGCACCTTCTTCAGGCGCTCCTCGAAGTCACCGCGATAGCGCGAGCCCGCGACCAGCGAACCCAGGTCGAGGGTGTAGAGCTGCTTGTCCTTCAGCGTCTCGGGGACCTGGCCGTGCACGATCGCCTGCGCCAGGCCCTCGACGACGGCGGTCTTCCCGACGCCGGGCTCGCCGATCAGCACCGGGTTGTTCTTGGTGCGCCGGCTCAACACCTGCATCACCCGCTCGATTTCCTTCTCGCGGCCGATCACCGGGTCGAGCTTGCCTTCCATCGCGGCGGCGGTCAGGTTCCGACCGAACTGGTCGAGCACCAGCGACGTCGACGGGCTGCCGGACTCGCCGCCGCGTCCACCGGTACCGGCCTCGGCGGCTTCCTTGCCCTGGTAGCCACTGAGCAACTGGATCACCTGCTGGCGCACCCGGGTCAGCTCGGCGCCCAGCTTCACCAGCACCTGTGCGGCCACGCCCTCGCCCTCGCGGATCAGGCCCAGCAGAATGTGCTCGGTGCCGATGTAGTTGTGGCCGAGCTGCAGCGCCTCGCGCAGGCTCAGCTCGAGCACCTTCTTGGCACGCGGAGTGAATGGAATGTGTCCCGACGGGGCCTGCTGGCCCTGGCCGATGATCTCCTCGACCTGGCTGCGGACGCCCTCGAGCGAGATGCCCAGCGACTCCAGCGACTTGGCCGCGACGCCTTCACCCTCGTGGATCAAACCCAGCAGGATGTGCTCGGTGCCGATGTAGTTGTGGTTGAGCATCCGGGCTTCTTCTTGAGCCAGGACGACGACCCGTCGCGCTCGGTCGGTAAATCTTTCAAACATCGGGTTACCTGCTCTCCCTCACATCGGTACAAACTAGTTAGCGGCCCTTTTGACAACCCTGCCGGTCCCCGGTGGCCGGAATCGCGTACCTGTCTCCACTGTAATGGTCGGCTCGCCGGCGGGCCTAACGTTGCTGTGCGTTCCGGCCGCGGGCCCGTCCTGCCCGTCCCGGTCCTTTCCGGGCCGATCTCACCCACGACCGCCTGCGGCGTTGCGCGCCGTAACCGGATAAACGTCGCGCGGTTCTAATTCGTTTCCCCGCCGCCCGCCGATTGTTTCGCGCCCAGCGAAACGACGAACCGGCGCCCAGGCCTGCTGGCCCAGGCGCCGGTTGCGCAGTTGCTAGGTCGCCGCGTGGAACGCGTCGATCACGTCGGCCGGGATGCGGCCCCGGGTCGACACGTTGTGCCCGTTGCGACGGGCCCATTCGCGGATGGCCGCGCTCTGCTCGCGGTCGATCGCGCCGCGCCCGCGTCCGGAGCCCGAGCGGCCGCGCCGACGGCCCCCCACGCGGCGGCCGGCTTCCACCCACTGCTTCAGATCCCCGCGCAGTTTCGCCGCATTCTTGGAAGAAAGATCAATCTCGTAGGTCACCCCGTCAAGTCCGAATTCCACCGTTTCGTCGGCCGCGCCGGCACCGTCGAAATCATCGACCAAGGTGACGGTCACTTTTTTTGCCATTGGCTTTCCCTCGCATTTCGTCCTGGTGGTTACTGAGCAGATTGGATCAAACCTCCCCGGCTCACCAATGTGCCATAAGAGCGAAGCATACTCAATCTGTACGGAAGCCGCACAGCCGAAAATTTCAACTACGACTGCGGCCGAACAATCGGGAACAAAACGGTCTCTCGAATTGACAGCCCGGTCAATGTCATCAACAACCGATCGATCCCCATTCCCGTTCCGGTGCATGGCGGCATCGCATACTCGAGCGCGGCAAGGAAATCCTCGTCGAGCACCATCGCTTCGTCGTCGCCCGCGGCGGCCGCGCGCGCCTGCGCGGCGAACCGCTCACGCTGCACGACGGGATCGTTCAACTCGGAATACCCGGTGGCCAGCTCGACGCCGCGCACATAGAGATCCCACTTCTCGGTGACGCCCTCGATGCTGCGATGCTGTCGCGTCAAAGGCGTTGTCTCGACTGGGAAATCCCGCACGAACGTCGGAGCGACGAGCGTGTTGCCCACCGTGTGCTCCCACAGTTCCTCGACGATCTTTCCGTGTCCGTAGCCACGGTCGGCGGGAATCCCGGGAAAGTCCGGGCCGAGCCGCTCGGCGATTCCGAGCAGTTGTTCTACCGGCGTCGCGGGCGTGATCTCTTCACCGAGCGCCTCGGACAGCGACGGGTACATTTGTATGGAAGCCCATTCTCCGTCTATGTCGTAGACACTGCCGTCGGGCAGCGGGAGTTGTCGGGTTCCGATCGCCTCATCGGCCACCTCTTGAATAAGCTCACGCGTCACTACTGCGGAATCGTCATAGGTTCCGTACGCCTGATAGGTCTCCAGCATGGAGAATTCCGGAGAATGGGTGGAATCCGCCCCTTCGTTTCGGAACACGCGGTTTAGTTCGAAAACCCGGTCGAAACCGCCGACGACGCAGCGCTTCAGGAACAGTTCCGGTGCGATCCTCAAGAAGAGATCGATGTCCAGCGCATTGGAATGCGTGACGAACGGCCGCGCGGCGGCGCCACCGGCCAGCGTCTGCAACATTGGGGTTTCGACTTCGAGAAACCCGCGGCGTTCCAATGCGTTGCGTATCGCGCGGATGACGGCGATCCGCTGTCGGGCCACCGCGCGCGCCTGGGGGCGCACGATCAGGTCGACGTAGCGCTGCCGGACTCGCGACTCTTCGCTCATGTCCTTATGCGCGACGGGCAGCGGACGCAGCGACTTGGACGCCATCTGCCAGGAGTCGGCCAGCACCGACAGTTCGCCGCGCCGCGAACTGATCACGTTGCCGTGCACGTAGACGATGTCACCGAGGTCGACGTCGGTTTTCCACGCGTCGAGGGACTGCCGGCCGACCTTGTCGAGGCTGATCATCACCTGCAGGCTGATGCCGTCGCCCTCCTGCAGCGTGGCGAAGCAGAGCTTGCCCGAGTTGCGGGCGAAAATCACCCGGCCTGCGACGCCGACGACGTCATCGGTCGCGGTGTCGACCGGCAGGTCGGCATGGGCGGCACGGACCTGTGCCAGCGTGTGGGTGCGTGCGACGGCCACCGGGTAGGGGTCGTGCCCCTCGGCGAGCAGCCGAGCGCGCTTGTCGCGGCGAATTCGGTACTGCTCGGGAATATCCGGGTCGTCGACACTCACGACGTGCCAGCTTAAAGGACTGCGCTCTGCGGGTGCCGACGGCTTTGCTCGCACGCCGCGATTACGGGCCGGGGTGTCAGCGCGCCGTCTTCAGCCGGCCGCGCTGGGCGTCGCGGTTGCGCTCGAAGACCAGCCGCAGGCCGTGCAGGGTCAGGTGCTGGTCATACTGGCTGACGGTCTGCAACTCGGGCAGCAGCAGCGGCGCGGTATGGCCGGTGGCGACGACCGCGACCTGTTCGCCGAGCTCGGTGCCGAATCCCGCCACGTCCTCGCGGATGCGCCCGACCAGGCCGTCGACCAGCCCGGCGAAACCGAATACCGCTCCCGCCTGCATGCACTCGACGGTGTTCTTGCCGACCACCGAACGGGGGCGGGTCAATTCCACCCGGCGCAGGGCGGCCGAGCGGGCCGCGGCGGCGTCGGAGGACACCTGCAATCCGGGCGCGATCGCGCCGCCGAGAAATTCGCCCTTGGCCGACACGACGTCCACACAGATCGAGGATCCGAAGTCGATGACGATCGCGGGGCCGTTGAACCGGTGAAAAGCAGCCAAACAGTTGACGATTCGGTCGGCGCCGACTTCCTTGGGGTTGTCGACGAGCAGCGGGATGCCGGTGCGAACGCCGGGCTCGATGAGCACATGCGGCACCGACGGCCAGTACTGGTCGAGCATGACCCGCACTTCGTGCAGCACCGATGGCACGGTCGACAGCGCCGCCGCGCCGGTGAGCCGCTCGGAATCGTCGCCGATGAGACCGTCGATGGTCAGCGCCAGTTCGTCGGCGGTGATCTCCGCTTCGGTGCGAATCCGCCACTGCTGCACGACGTTTGCGTGCTCTTTCGTCCCCGATATCAGCCCGACGACGGTGTGGGTGTTACGGACGTCGATCGCCAGCAGCACGGCTACCGCACAACGATCCGGGGATCAAGCAGCTCGGCGGCCGATATGTCCGACGGCACGAACGCCGGATCGCAACCGAGGTCGATCGGCCTGTTGTCCGCGTCGACGAAGACGATCCGCGGCTCATACGCCCGCGCTTCCGCATCCTCCATGGTCCCGTAGGCAATCAGGATCACCAGGTCGCCCGGATGGACGAGATGGGCTGCCGCACCGTTGATTCCGATCACACCGCTGCCGCGTTCACCGGTGATCGCGTAGGTGACCAGCCGGGCGCCGTTGTCGACGTCGACGATGGTGACCTGTTCGCCCTCGAGCAGGTCCGCGGCGTCCATCAGGTCGGCGTCGATGGTCACCGAGCCGACGTAGTGCAGGTCGGCCTGCGTGACCGTGGCGCGGTGGATCTTCGACCTGAGCATCGTCCGTAACATCAATTCCTCCAAGGTGATTGGGCATATTCGTGCTGCCCGTCCGGCCCAGGGGTGCCGGCGGGTGTTTCGATCTGCATTTCGATGTTGTCCAGCAGCCTGGTGGCGCCCAGCCGGGCTGCGACCAGCAGCCGGGCCGAACCGTGGGCGGGCGCCGGGCCGAGGCCTGCGTCGCGCAATTCGAGGTAGTCGACGGACAGTTCGGGCACGGCGTCGAGCACCGCGCGCGCCGCCGCGAGTGCGGCCGCCGCGCCGTGGTGCGCGGCATGCGCGCCGGCCGTCAGCGCCGCCGAAAGCGTCACGGCCAGTTCGCGTTGCGTGGGGTCCAGGTAGCGATTGCGCGACGACATCGCCAGGCCGTCGGCCTCCCGGACGGTCGGCACCCCGACGACCTGTACGTCGATGTTGAGGTCGGCGACCATCTGGCGGACCATCACCAGCTGCTGATAGTCCTTCTCGCCGAAGAAGATCCGGTCCGGGCGCACGATCTGCAGCAGCTTGCACACGACGGTGAGCATGCCGGCGAAATGGGTCGGCCGAACACCGCCCTCGAGCTCGGCGGCCAGCGGCCCGGGACGCACGGTGGAGCGCAGGCCGTCGGGATACATCGCGCTGGCCATCGGGGTGAAGGCGATTTCGACGCCCTCGGAGCGCAGCAATGCGAGGTCGTCGTCCAGGGTCCGGGGGTAGGCGTCGAGGTCCTCGCCTGCACCGAACTGCAGCGGGTTGACGAAGATCGACACCACCACCACCGCGCCGGGCACCCGCTTGGCCGCGCGCACCAGCGACAGGTGTCCGTCGTGCAGTGCGCCCATGGTGGGCACCAGCATCACCCGGCGTCCGGTGTGGCGCAGCGCGCGGCTGACGTCGGCGACGTCGCGGGGCGCGGAGAAGACGTTGAGTTCGCCCGCCGTGAAGGCCGGCGGCTTGCCGGGTCTCATGGCGCCAGCACCTCCACGACATCCTTCGGGGCGTGCGCGCGCTGGGCGGTCCGCAGGGCGTTCACCCGGTAGGCCTGCGCCAACTCCGGCCCCACCTGACCGAGCGCGGCCAGGTGCCCCGCGACCGCGGCAGCGTCGCCACGAGCGACCGGACCGGTGAGCGCGGCCTGCCCGCGTTGCAGCGTGTTCTCCAGCGCGGCCCTGGCCAGCGGCCCGACGATGCGTTCGGCGATGCCGCCCGGCTGGTCGTCGACCGACTGCTGGCCGAGCAGTTCGCTGCCGCGCAACGCGGCGCGCAGCGCGTCGAGCGCGTCGGCGACCACGGTCACGATGTGGTTGCCTGCGTGGGCCAGGGCGGCGTGGTACAGGACGCGGGCGTCCTCGGCGACGCAGAACGGTTCACCGCCCATCTCCAGGACCAGCGATTGCCCGATCGCATAGCCGATCTCGTCGGCGGCGGTGACGCCGAAACAGGAATCCGCCAGCCGGCTGATGTCTTCGTCGGAGCCGGTGAAGGTCATCGCCGGGTGGATCGCCAGCGGGATGCACCCGTTACGGGCCAGCGGCTCGAGAATGCCGATCCCGTTGGCGCCGGACGTGTGGACCACGATGGTCCCGGGGCGCACCGCCGACGTCGCGGCCAACCCGGACACCAGGCCGGCCAGTTCGCTGTCGGGGACCGCAAGCAGCAACAGCTCGGCACCGGCGGCCACGTCCTGCGGGGCGGCGACCGGAGTATCGGGCAGCCGGCGCTGGGCGCGCTGACGCGACGCATGGGAGATGGCGCTGCACGCCACCACGACGTGGTCCGCGCGCTCCAGCGCGACACCGAGGGCGGTGCCGACCCGGCCGGCCGAGATGATTCCCACCTTGAGCCGGGCCGGGCGCAGACCGTCGAACTGCACCATCGCAGACGACCTCACAGATCTTGTTTCGTTCCGGTCCCACCAGGTGGGTACCGTTCGGTCACCACGACTGTAGTCGATTACCAGGCATTACCCAATGTGAGGAAGCTCCCAGCTCAGCTTTCGCGGCGGCGTCGCCGGCCGCCCTGGGAAGGCTGCACCTGCAGGCGGGCCAGCAGATCGGCCACCGACTGGCCGCCCGTCGCGGGGCCTTCGCCCGCACCGGCCGACTCCTCCTGCTGCAGGTCTCCGCCGTGCCGGGGCGCTTGGTCCGGCACCTGCGGCGGCGCCAGCCGGGGCGGCGGGGGTGCGCCGTACGGACCGGGCTGCATCGGCGGAGCCGCGGGCGCCGGTGGCGGCGTCGCGGCGGCCGGTGCGGGTCCAGCGGGCCCCTCGTCGGCGGGCGAGAAATTGCCCACCCCGTAGTCGCGGTACTCCGCCGAGTGGCGAGACCGTGCCCGGCGACCCGAATCGCCGTACGGCGGTGGCGGCACCGGCTCGACGGGCAGACCATCCCAGGCTTCGTCGACGCCCGAATGCCGGGCACGCCGCCGTCCGCCGGTCGCGTCCGTGGGGGAATCCGCGCCGATCCAGTTGCTGCCCGGTGCGCCGGGCGGCAACCACTGGCCTTCGGCGGCGGCCGGCTGCCAACCCTGCCCCGGCCAGTGCGCCTGTCGTTGGGGTTCCGGCTCGGGCTGCGGTTCGGGCTCCGGTTCCGGTTGGTACGCCGCCGCAGGCTCCGGGGGGTACGCCGCGGGCGGCGGTTGGTGACCAGGCTCGAACCGGGGCTCCCCCGGTCCGATGTAAGGGGGCTGCGCGGTGTACGCGGGCTCATCGGCGTACGCGGGATCCTGGGCGGCCTCGTACTGGTAGGAGTCCGGTTCCGGCTGGGGCGTCGGCTGCCGCGGGGGAAGCAGCGGTTCCTCGGGCACGTCGATGATGGCGTCATCACTGCGGCCGGGGTTGTCATGCGGCACCGACGTCATCCGGTCGCTGGGCACCCAATCGACCGAAGTCTCGCGCGGGTTCTCGCCGTTGCGGTCCCACTCGCTGTACGCGCGCTCCGGTTGCGGCTCGGCTTCGGGCGTCCCGCCCAGCGCAGGGCGGTGCGCGAGGTCGGTGTCGAACAGAATCTCCAGGCTGGTGCGCAGCGCGCTGAGCTCCGCGCGCAACTCGGCCAGATCATCGGCGGCCTGAGCGCGCAGCTCGGAGGCCAGCTCGCGACGCAGCTGAGACTCGACGGTCAGCTCGTATTCACGCCGGGCCGAGATCTCCCGGTCCAGCTGCAGGTCGTAAACCAGCTTCAGGTCGCGGACCCGGGACTTGTCGGCGTCGCTTTGGCGGCGGTAGAGCACGGACACGAAGGCGCCGGCGACTGCGGCCCACAGCGCCAGGATTACAGCGAGCTTGAGAAGTTCCACCCGATTGGTGAAAACCAAGGCGGAACTGGCCCCAATCGCGAGGACCAGCAACGCCGTCAAGAGCACCCACCCCGGCCTGCGGCCGCCGCGCCGGACCCGGGCGCCGCGGGACAGAACGGTCATGGCCTGAGAGTACCTGTGCGAGGTCAATCCGCGTGTCGGGCCGCTCCGGCGATTCTCGCGCGCATTGTCCGCCGGGGCGCCCGAGTCGATGACGCGCCGGACGCCGGCAATGCCGGTGCAGAACTAGGTTTCCGCACCCTCGCCGCGATCCGTTTGGTCCGGCGGCGACTTGCAGCAATGTTGCAGCCACAGCGCGGCGACCAGCAGCGCCAGCGCGCTGACGGCCGCCACCACGGTCCCCGAGGTGTCCTCGGCCGCCGCACGCAGCCAGGATTTCCGCGGCAGGAAGTACACCAAGATGCCGATCCACCAGCCCAGCATCAACGCGCCCGCCCAGGCCGAGGCTTTGGCGAC
This sequence comes from Mycobacterium sp. 94-17, assembly GCF_035617725.1. Lineage (NCBI taxonomy): Bacteria > Bacillati > Actinomycetota > Actinomycetes > Mycobacteriales > Mycobacteriaceae > Mycobacterium > Mycobacterium sp. 94-17. Next base: position 128,338 of record NZ_JAPIYN010000001.1, on the reverse strand, counting down.
CACTAGGCTGCGTGCCACCGCGAGCGGGTGCAGCCAGCCCGGACCGGACCCGATTTCGCCCTCGCTGATCCTGGCCCGCACGTAGCGCGCCCACAGCGCCTCGGCGACGGCCATCGCCAGCAGCGACAGGCCGGTCCACACGGTGATCGGCGGAAACCACCGGTAGAGGCCCTTGACCAGCAGATAGCCCACCACGGCGGCGGCGACCACCGCAGCGGTCAGGTCACGCTTGCGGGTGGGCCCCATCAGCTCGTCGGCCCCCGATCGCCCGGCGGATTCCGGTTGGTCCGCAGCGTCAGGCCGGTCGGCCGCACGCCGTTGCGGTCGGGCGCCTCCAGCTGGGCGAGCAGGCCGGCGACGGGCTGCGGCCCGTCGGCCAGCGTCAGCCGGGCCTCCGGGTCGACGTCCAGCCACGGGATGAGCACGAACGCCCGCAGGTGGGCCAGCGGATGCGGCAGCGTCAGGTTGCTTTCCCGCGAGGTCACCTCGGTGGGGCCGTAGCAGGCGATCAGGTCGACGTCGAGGGTGCGCGGGCCCCAGCGCTCGCCGCGCACCCGCCCCGCCGCGCGTTCGAACTCCTGCGCCCGGCGCAGCCAGTCCTGCCCGTCGCGGGCCGGGTCGTCGGCGATCAGCACCGCGTTCAAAAACGGAGCCTGATCGACCCGTCCCCAGGGGTCCGTCTCGTACACCGGTGACACGGCGAGCACCGCGTCGGCCAGCCCGTCGACGACCGACTGCAGCCGCGCCAGGCGATCACCCAGATTGGACCCGATGGACAGCACGACGCGCGTCATAACGCTGTGCCCGCCGGCACCACCGAACCCCGGCCGCCGCGGCGCGACCGCCGCACCACCACCGCGACGTCGGCGAACTGCTGCGGGATCGGAGCCTGCGGCTTGTGCAGCACCACCTCGACGGCGTGCACGCGTTCGTCGTCCATCACCCGGTCGGCGATCCGGGCCCCGACGGTTTCGAGCAGCTTGCGCGCGGGCCCGGCGACCACGTCGGCGGCCAACTGGGCCAGGGCGGCGTAGTCATAGGTGTCGGCCAGGTCGTCGCTGGCCGCGGCAGCAGCGAGGTCGATCCACACCGTGATGTCGACGACGAAGTCCTGCCCGTTGGCGCGCTCGTGGTCGAAGACCCCGTGGTATCCGCGGATCGTCAATCCGCGCAACTCGATTCGATCAGCCATTGTCTCCAGCCAGTTCCGTGTCCGACCCGTGGGTCCAGGCCGCTAGCACCTTGAGGGCGTCGACCGTGGCGCGCACATCGTGCACGCGCACCCCCCACGCCCCGTGCAGCGCGGCCAGCGCGGAAACCACCGCGGTGGCCGTCTCACGCCCGTCGGGCGGTCGCGGCGCACCGCCGGTCCCGGCCAACAACGTACCGAGGAACCGTTTGCGCGACGCACCCAGGAGCACGGGAATACCGGTGGCGACCAACTGCGGCAGGGCATGGAGCAGCGCCCAATTGTGTTGTCCCGTCTTGGCGAAACCCAGACCGGGATCGATCATCAATTGGCCTGGGTCCACACCGGCGGATACAGCGGCGTCGACGCCTGCCAGCAACTCGTCGCGCACCTCGGCGACCACGTCGCGGTAGTGCGGCGCCGCGTGCGGCCGCCCGGCCGACACCGATCGCCAATGCATCAGCACCCAGGGCACTTTCGCGTCGGCCAGCAGCGGCGCCATCGCGGGGTCGGCGCGGCCGCCCGACACGTCGTTGACGATCCGCGCCCCGGCGCACAGCGCCGCCCGCGCGACGTCGGCGTGCATCGTGTCGATGCTGACCGTGATGCCTTGTGCCGCAAGATCTTTGATGACTGGCACAACCCGGGACGTCTCGACGTGCGGATCGATGCGCGTGGCGCCCGGCCGGGTCGACTCTCCCCCCACGTCGACGATGTCGGCGCCGTCGGCGATCAGGGCCACACCGTGAGCGACGGCCTTGTCGGGGTCGAGATAGCGGCCGCCGTCGGAGAACGAATCGTCAGTGACGTTCAGGACTCCCATTACCTGCACAGGCGCCAGACTCACTTACGCAGGATCAGGTCGAGCGCCTCGGCTCGAGAAGCCGCGTTGGTCTTGAACAGTCCGCGAACCGCCGAAGTGGTGGTGACCGCTCCGGGCTTGCGGACCCCGCGCATCGCCATGCACAGATGCTCTGCCTCCACCACGACGATCACGCCGCGCGGATTCAGCTTCTTCACCAGGGCGTCGGCGATCTGGCTGGTGAGCCGCTCCTGCACCTGGGGCCGCTTGGAGTACAGATCGACCAGCCGCGCGATCTTCGACAGACCGGTGACCCTGCCGTCGTTACCGGGGATGTAGCCGACGTGGGCCACACCGTGAAAGGCCACCAGGTGGTGCTCGCACGTGGAGTACAGCGGGATCTCCTTGACCAGCACCAGCTCGTCATGGTCCTCGTCGAACATCGTGTTCAGCACGCTGTCGGGATCGGTGTAGAGCCCGGCGAACATCTCGCGATAGGCACGGGCGACGCGAGCCGGCGTCTCCCGCAGGCCGTGGCGGTCGGGATCCTCGCCGATCGCGCACAGCAACTCGCGGACAGCCGCCTCGGCGCGCTCCTGATCGAACACCCGTGTCGCGGGCATCGCGGTATCCGGCCCCAAACCGCTTAAGGCCATCGAATCCTCCGTTTGCTCAGCCGTGAGCCGGCGGCTTGGACCGGCTTACGTCGTCATCCTGCCGGTCCGGCGCGCCGCCCTCCCGGGCGGGTTGGCCGGGCGGCGGATACGGCGGATACGGCGGGTAGGCGGGGTGCGCCTGACCCGGGTGGCCCGCACCGCCCTGCTGACCTGGATGACTTTGCTGACCACCCGGATGGCCCTGCTGTCCGTGATAGCCCTGCGGGCCGGGGTAGCCGCGTGCCGGTTGCTGCCAGTACGGCTGCTGCTGTCCGGGCTGCGCGGGCGGATGCCAGTAGTTCGGCTGTTGTTGCTGCGGTGGCCATCCGGGAGCCCGCCAGCCGGCCGGGGCGCCGTAGTCGGGCTGGGTGGGCCCGCCCGGCTCGCCCTCGGCGCCGCCACTGCCCTGGGCGCCCTGGGCACCGTGAGAACCGTTGCCGCTGTTGGCGTTTCTGTCGGCATCCAGCCGGGCGGCGGCCGCCGCCTCGGTGGCCCGCGCGATGGCCGCCTTGAAGGCCGGCTCGGGGGTCGGCGGCGGCCAGGGCTCGCCGCGCTCGATGGCCAGCTCGCCTGGCGTCTTGATCGGTGGCTTGTCCGACGGGATGCGGCCGCCGAAATCGTCGAACATGGTGAGCCGGGGGCGCTTTTCGACACCGGAGAAGATGGCCTCCAGCTCGGCCCGGTGCAGGGTCTCCTTTTCCAGCAGCTGGCCGGCCAACGTGTCGAGAATGTCGCGGTATTCGGTGAGGATCTCCCACGCCTCGGTGTGGGCGGCCTCGATCAGCTTGCGGATCTCGTCGTCGATGTCGCGGGCAACCTCGTGCGAGTAGTCGGCCTGAGTTCCCATGGTGCGGCCCAGGAAGGGGTCGCCATGCTCCGAACCGTATTTGACGGCACCCAGTTTCGAACTCATCCCGAACTCGGTGACCATCGCGCGCGCAACCTTGGTCGCCTGCTCGATGTCGGACACCGCGCCCGTCGTCGGCTCCCGGAACACCAGCTCCTCGGCGGCGCGCCCGCCCATGGCAAACACCAGTTGCGCGATCATCTCGGAGCGGGTCCGCAGGCCCTTGTCCTCCTCCGGGACCGCCACGGCGTGCCCGCCGGTGCGCCCGCGCGCCAAGATCGTCACCTTGTAGATCGGCTCGATGTCGGGCATCGCCCAGGCCGCCAACGTGTGCCCGCCCTCGTGGTAGGCGGTGATCTTCTTTTCCTGCTCGCTGATGATCCGGCCCTTGCGGCGTGGCCCGCCGATCACCCGGTCGACCGCTTCCTCGAGGGCGGCGCTGGTGATGACGGTGCCGTTCTCGCGGGCGGTGAGCAGTGCCGCCTCGTTGATGACGTTGGCCAGGTCGGCGCCGGTCATGCCGACGGTGCGTTTGGCCAGGCCGGCGAGGTCGGCGTCCGGGCCGATCGGCTTGCCCTTGGAGTGCACCTCCAGCACCGCGCGACGCCCGGCCAGGTCCGGGTTGGACACCGGGATCTGCCGGTCGAAGCGGCCGGGCCGCAGCAGCGCCGGGTCCAGGATGTCCGGCCGGTTGGTGGCGGCGATCAGGATGACGCCGGCCCGCGGGTCGAACCCGTCCATTTCGACCAGCAACTGGTTCAGCGTCTGCTCGCGCTCGTCGTGACCGCCACCGAGGCCGGCGCCGCGCTGGCGCCCCACCGCGTCGATCTCGTCGACGAAGATGATGCACGGGTTGTTCTGCTTGGCCTGATCGAACAGGTCGCGCACCCGGGAAGCACCGACGCCGACGAACATCTCGACGAAGTCCGAACCCGAGATCGTGAAGAACGGCACCCCGGCCTCCCCGGCGACCGCGCGGGCCAGCAGCGTCTTACCGGTTCCGGGCGGCCCGTACAGCAGCACGCCCCTGGGGATCTTGGCGCCCAGGGCCTGGTAGCGGCCGGGGTTCTGCAGGAAGTCTTTGATCTCGTAGAGCTCCTCGACCGCCTCGTCGACCCCGGCGACGTCGGCGAACGTGGTCTTGGGCATGTCCTTGGAGAGCTGCTTGGCGCGCGACTTGCCGAACCCGAAGCCCATCCGGGCGCCGCCCTGCATGCGGGAGAACATCACGAACAGCCCGACCAGCAACAGCAGCGGCAGGACGTAGACCAGCAGCTCGCCCAGGATGCTGCCCTGGTTGACGACGGTGCTGACCTTGGCGTTTTTCGCGCTCAGCGCGTTGAACAGGTCGACCGCGTAGCCGCTGGGAAATTTGGTGATGACCTTGTCGGAATTGTCGGTGTCGCCATTGCCCTTTTTCAGGGTCAATCGCAGTTGCTGTTCGCGATCATCGATTTGCGCGCTCTTGACGTTGTCGCCGTTGATCTGGGACATCGCCACCGACGTGTCGACGGGCTTGTAGCCGCGGGTGTCGTCGCTGAAGTAGAAGAACGACCAACCGAGCAGCACCACGACAGCGATTGCCGTGACGGTGCGAATGAGATTTTTCCGGTTCATCAATCATCGGCCGTGCCGGCCAGGTCCTTCCCCGATATACACGCAGCTGAAAAAGTCCAGGCTACCGCTAGCTGCACCCGGCAGCTCCGGCAGAGCCGGGGCGCAGCGGGTCACCGCCGTCCTGGTCAGTTAACGAGCGGCAGTTCCCGGTCCTCGTAGTACCGGGCCTCGACCACATTGCCGTCCGGATCGGCGAAGTAGTACGTGTGCGGCGACCACCCCCGGGCCCCGAAGCTATGGTGCAGCCGCACGCTGGTGTCCACGCCCGCCGCCTGAAGGCGCGCATCGAGCGCGTCGTATTCGGGTTTCGAGAAGGCAAGACAGACGTGGTTGACCAACTGGCCGGCACTTCCTTCGGACACCGCGGATGACGCCCCGCCGGAAGCCATCTCGATCGGCATCAGGTCGATGATGCAGTCCTCGGACACCCGCACGCTCGGAAACGGCGCCTCGCCGGCTTCGAATTCGGTGAACCGGACCGGTTCGAGCCCGACGACTCGTGTGTAGAAGTCCATCGAGACGCGCGCATCCCTCGTCCAGAGCACCACATGGTCCAGCCGCATGGATTCGAGTATTGCGGTGCCCCGACCCGGCGCAAGCCCTTCTCAGCCAGCAACCGTTGTGCTTTGGTGAAACGGTGCCACCGACCGAACGGTTAGTAGATACCAATGGTGTGCGGCTGAGAGTGACCGAAGCGGGCGACCGAGGCGCACCCGTGGTGATCCTGGCGCACGGCTTCCCCGAACTCGCCTACTCCTGGCGCCACCAGATACCGGTTCTCGTCGACGCCGGCTACCACGTGCTGGCGCCCGACCAGCGCGGCTACGGCGGTTCGGATCGCCCAGACGCCGTCGACGCCTACGACATTCACCAGCTGACCGCCGACCTGGTCGGCCTGCTCGACGACGTCGGCGCGCAACGCGCCGTGTGGGTGGGGCACGACTGGGGCGCCGCAGTGGTATGGAACGCCCCGCTGCTGCACCCGGACCGAGTCGCGGCAGTCGCCGCGATGAGCGTGCCGGTGACGCCGCGCCCGCGGCTGGCGCCGACGACGGCGTGGCGCAAGACGTTCGGTGAGAACTTCTTCTACATCCTGTACTTTCAGCAGCCCGGCGTCGCCGACGCGGAACTCAACGACGATCCCGCCCGGGTGATGCGACGCATGATGGGCAGCCTGCGGACCTCCGGCGACAAGGCCGCGGCGCTGCGGATGGTGGCCCCCGGCCCGGAAGGTTTCATCGAGCGGCTGCCCGAACCCGACGGGCTGCCGGACTGGATAAGCCAGGACGAGATCGATCATTACATCGCCGAGTTCACCCGCACCGGCTTCACCGGCGGCCTGAACTGGTACCGCAACTTCGACCGCAATTGGGAGACCACCGCCGAACTCGACGGCGCGAAGATCGCGGTGCCGTGTTTGTTCATCGGCGGGACGGCCGACCCCGTGCTGTCGTTCACCCGCACCGATCGCGCCGCGGAAGCGATCTCGGGCCCGTATCGCCAGGTGATGATCGACGGCGCGGGGCATTGGCTGCAGCAGGAGCGCCCCGACGAGGTGAATGCGGCCTTACTGGAATTCCTCAACGGATTGGAGCTGCAATGAGTGCGCCCCTGCGTTTCGGTGTCTTCATCACCCCGTTTCACCCCACTGGCCAATCCCCAACCGTGGCAATGGAATACGACATGGAGCGCGTCGTCGCGCTGGACCGGCTGGCATTCGACGAGGCGTGGTTCGGCGAGCACCACTCCGGGGGCTACGAGCTGATCGCGTGTCCGGAGGTGTTCATCGCGGCGGCGGCCGAGCGGACCAAACACATCCGGCTGGGCACCGGCGTCGTGTCGCTGCCCTACCATCACCCCCTGATGGTGGCCGACCGCTGGGTGCTGTTGGATCACCTGACCCGCGGCCGGGTGATGTTCGGCACCGGGCCCGGCGCCCTGCCCTCGGACGCCTACATGATGGGCATCGACCCGATAGAGCAGCGCCGGATGATGCAGGAGTCCCTCGAGGCCATCCTGGCGCTGTTCCGCGCCGCCCCCACCGAACGCATAGACCGTCACTCCGACTGGTTCACCCTGCGCGACGCGCAGCTGCACGTCCGGCCCTATACCTGGCCCTACCCCGAAATCTCCACGGCGGCAATGATTTCGCCATCGGGTCCGCGGTTGGCCGGAGCACTGGGCACCTCGCTGCTGTCGTTGTCGATGTCGGTGCCCGGCGGCTACGCGGCGCTGGAAACCACCTGGGACGTGGTCCGCGAACAGGCCGCGAAGGCCGGCCGTGATGAGCCGGACCGGGCCGGCTGGCGGGTACTGAGCATCATGCACATCGCCGACAGCCGCGAGCAGGCCATCGACGACTGCACCTACGGGCTACAGGATTTCGCGAATTACTTTGGCGCCGCGGGATTCGTGCCGCTGGCCAACAGCGTGGAAGGCACCCAGACGCCACACGAGTTCGTCGCCGACTATGCGGCCAAGGGAAACTGCTGCATCGGCACGCCCGAGGACGCGATCGCCCACATCGAGGACCTGCTCGACCGTTCCGGCGGCTTCGGCACCCTGCTCATGCTCGGCCACGACTGGGCCTCCCCGCAGGCGACGTACCACAGCTATGAACTGATGGCGCGCAAGGTGATTCCGCATTTCAAACGTCAGCTCGAAGCGCCCCGCTCGTCACACGACTGGGCCAAGGGCATGCGCGACCAGTTGATCGGCCGGGCGGGCGAGGCCGTCGTCAAAGCGATCACCGAGCACGTCGACGAGCATAAAGACGCGGTGCACTGATGCGCGCGGCGGTATTGCGCGACGGGCGCATGGTGTACCGGGACGACGTTCCCGACCCGGTACCCGAATCCGGCCAGGTGCTGGTGGGCGTGCGGGCGTGCGGAATCTGCGGCTCCGACCTGCATTTCGCCGCCCACGGCGCGCAGGTGCTGGAAATGAGCGATCGGGTGGCCGGCGGCTCGGGCGCCATGCACGTGGACCTGGGCCGCGACGTCTTCATGGGCCACGAGTTCAGCGCCGAGATACTCGAAGCCGGACCCGATACCGAGACCCATCCGCCGGGCACGCTGGTCACGTCGTTGCCGGTGCTGTTGTCCGCCAAGGGTGTCGAGCCGATCGTCTACAGCAACCACACCGTCGGTGGCTACGCCGAACGAATGCTTTTGTCCGCCCCGCTGCTGATGCCCATCCCCAACGGGCTGGACCTCAAGCACGCCGCGCTCACCGAGCCGATGGCGGTGGGGCTGCACGCGGTCAACAAGTCCGGCATCGCGCCCGGCGAGACCGCCCTGGTGCTCGGCTGCGGCCCGATCGGAATCGCCATCATCGCCTCTCTTCGCGCTAAGGGCGTGGAAACCATTGTGGCGTCTGATTTTTCGCCCAAGCGCCGCGAGCTGGCCACCGCGATGGGGGCGCATCAGACGCTGGATCCCGCGCGGGGTTCGCCGTTCGACACCGTCAAGCCGTCGGTGGTATTCGAGGCGGTCGGCGTGCCCGGCATCATCGACGACGTACTCCTTCGGGCGCGGCCCGGCGTTCGCCTGGTGGTCGCGGGCGTGTGCATGCAGCCCGATACCGTGCATCCCTTCTTCGCGATCGCCAAAGAGATCAATGTGCAATTCGTGCTCGCCTATACGCCCGAGGAGTTCGGCGATTCCCTGCGCGCCCTGGCCGAGGGCGACATCGACGCGAGCCCGCTGATCACCGGCGAGGTCGGCCTTGAAGGGGTAGGCACGGCGTTCGACGACCTCGCCGACCCCGAGCGGCACTGCAAGATCCTCGTCACGCCCTGAGGTTGCCGGTGGGCCCGGCTACATTCGCCCTGTTCGAAACGATGACGGATCCCGCGGAGCTGGTGGGCAGCCTGGTGTCCGGCGCCTCCGCATAGGTCACGCCACAACCGACTACGCCAAGACCCCTATACCTACGACGAAAGACAAGCCGTCATGGCCGCCATTACGGCACGCAAATAGCGGGTCGAAAATGCTACTTGACGCCGGCATTCTGCTTGCACGCCTGGATCTCCTCAATGCTGGGCAGCGGCAGGACGTGCTTCGACTCGGCTTCGTGAAGGCAGCTCTCGTACTTGGCCTTCTTGGCCTCGTCCGATCGCTTCTGCATCTCGTGGACTGTCCACATCATGGCTAACGCGACCAACGCAATGACGAGGATCGCACCTGCTAGGTCCCTCCTCGTCGGGTGCCTCCACCGCGAAAAGTAGCCAGACATGCCGGCAAGCGTAGCCATGGACGATTCGTGTAACTCAGTGGGTGTGCAATCTTGACGACTCGACTGCAGTCGCCCGTTAAGGCCCTTCGGATCAGCCTCCCGCCGGGGGCTGAGCGATGACGGTGGGCTTGAAACCGTATCGGGGCGGGGCGAAGTGGGCGCCGGCGCCGCGCCCGATCGCGCCGCCGGGCGTCATCGGCACCCCGCCCACCGCGTTGGTGCCGCCTCCCACGGCCCCAGCGGCGGTCACGCCGTTGAGCGCCGCGGCGGCCGAATGCGCCTGAGGCGCCGCGCTCGCCCAGGCGGCCGGCACCGACAGTCCACCGACCGATGCCGCCTTGCCGACGACGCCGCCGATCGCGCCCGTCGGGCCAATGCCCGCGCTCGAAACGGCCGCGGGCACAGCGGCTTGCGCGGCCTTGGCGACACCCTCGGCAGCCGACTTCGCGGCCGGCATGAAGCCCTGCGCGACACCCTGAATGTCTTTGAACGCGGTGGTGAAGAGCCGCGTCGGAGAAATCAATCGGATGAACGCGTCGAAAGGCGTGCTGGCATCCAATGTTTGCGACCCGGTCAAGCCCTCCAACAGATCACCCAATGGGCCCCCCACCACCAGACCATCACCTTCGGGGTTCAGTCCGATTCCACCCAGCGACACCGTGGGATTGGCCGACGACGCGAGCGCCTGGGCGCCCTCACTTCCCCCGGTGCCCGCGGCGCGGGACACCGCGGCGGCCTGCGCAGCGGCGCCGGCCGGGTCGGTAGCGGGTTGGGCCGGCTCGAACGGCGGCAACGTCGCCGCCGCGGCCGACGTGCCGGCATACCCGTACATCGCGGTGGCGTCCTGGGCCCACATCTCGCCGTATTGCGCCTCGGTGGCCGTGATGGCCGGGGTGTTCTGGCCGAGGACGTTGGTCGCCGACAACTCGGTCAGCAACGCCCGGTTGGCCGCGATCACCGGCGGCGGCACCGTCGCGGCGAACGCCACCTCATAGGCATCCGCCGCCGCCATGGCTTGGCGGGCGGCCTGTTCCAGCTGCCCGCACGTGCCGTGCAACCACGCCACGTGCGGGGCAACCGCGGTCAGCATCGCGGCCGAAGCCGGTCCCTGCCATGGTCCGTCGACAAGGCCCGCGACCACCGACCCGTAGCGGGATGCCGCGGAGTGCAGCTCGGTGGCCAGGCCTTGCCAGGCGGCCGCCGCGGCGAGCAAGGGCGCCGAGCCGGGCCCGGAATACATCAGCGCGGAATTGATCTCCGGCGGCAACTGCGCGAAGTCCAGCATGGCGTTCCCGCCTATTCGACCGCGGCGGTGTTGGCGATCTCCGTGGCGGCGTAGGAACCCGCGCTGATGCCAAGCATCGTCGCCGCCTGCTCACGAAGTGCCGCGGCCTGCGCGCTGATCTCCTGGAAGAGCAGGCCGTGCCGGGAGAATTGCTGCGCGGTCAATATCGACACCGCGTCCGCCGCGGCGGGGGCCAACCTCGTCGTGGAGACTGCCACCGCCGAGCTTCCCTCCCGCACCGAAGCATTGATTCGGTGCAGCTCGCGCGACGCGGCGTCCAGCATTTCCGGCTGTGCCATCAAGAAAGACATGCTTCTCAAAACCCTTCCAAATCAATAGCTCTCGGCACAAATAGCCGTGCCGAATCGGACGCCTGGACACGTTAGGTCAGTCATGTCCGCAAATAACAGCCCAGAAATCGCTAATTCACGGCCGTGATGACAACTGTTCACTTCACTGATCTGAAATGCTGCGACATTTGGATTTCGAATGAAAGGTGTTTCAGAACAATATGATTGGAGACATATATGAAAATATCTGAGCCTCCCGCGGCGCCCATTGGGTTGTCCCGCAACAGCGCATAAGAAGGGGGCCGTTTTTCAGATATCTGTCCATATCCGCTGCGGTCGGCCAGTTCACTCGGTAGTGTCCTCGAACAGTTGCCGGACACGCCTCAGGCGAACGAAAATGCGCTCGTGATCCGGCGGTGGCAGGCGGCCATGAGCGACCGGACACCGACTCCCGTCCCACTTGCCATCTATCGTGACCTGCGGGTCGGGATGGTCATCATCACGCTGATGGTCTTCGTGGCCATCCTCATCGAGGAATTGTCGGCAACCTGTTGGCAATTCGCCCTCAGCGCTTACTACTACACGTCGGCGCACAGCATTCTGATTGCGGCGCTCCTGGCTCTGGGCGTGCTACTCATCCTCTACAGGGGCACCAACGACACCGAGGATGCGTTCCTGACCCTGGCCGGCGTGTCCGCGTTGATGATCGCGATGGTGCCGCAGGGCCGGCCCGAGTTGCTGTGTGGGCAAGGCGATTTGCCGAGCCAATTCGAGCCCGCAATTCGGCCCAACGTCTGGACGGTTGTCCTGGCGTTGATTGCGGGCTGGCTGTGGACGGCCTGGCTGCACTACCGCAACCACACCCGGCACGCGAGAAGTCCGCTGGGAATCGTGGCGCTGTGCATTTTTTGGCTGATCATGGCGCTCGGCGCGATTGCCCTTGTCTTCTTTCCGGCCTGGTTCAACGCGCATATCCACGGCATTGCCGGTGTCCTGATGCTCTCGTCATTCATCGTCACCGTGTTCGGCGCCGCGTATGTCGTCGGGCACGAGGACGAGGCGAAGTCACCCCATCGGCGCCGCTACCAGTGGTGCTACCGGGGCATCGCCGGGGCGATGGTGGTGACGTTGATCGCCGTCATCGCACTGCACCTCATACACCCCCGGTGGCAACTCTGGGTTCTGCTGATGGAATCGCTGGTGATCCTGGAGTTCGCCGCGTACTGGGCGGTGCAGACCTTCGAACTCTGGAAGACGCCCGACCGCAGGGCCCGTCTCCCCGACGAGGCCCAGCAGCGACTCGAGGAGCAACGGGCGACGGGCGGCGGGTTCGCCGGAATGAGAGCCGAACTCAGCAGAGCACGCAGCGAGTCTTCGGACGCAAGGTTGCTGCCGCTGCTGTAGTGCGTTCGCGCTAGTGTCCAGGCATGCCCAGCACTGAAAGCTTGGTCCGCCTGTCGATCGCCGCGGCGGCGGCCGGCCTGACCATCGCAGCGGTCTCGGCGTGCGACGAGCACAACCCGCCGCAACCCGGCGCCCATCCCCGTCAGGTCACTGTGGTGGGCACCGGCCGGGTGCAAGGCGTCCCGGACACCCTGACCGCCGACGTCGGCATCGAATTCAGCGCGCCCGACGTCACCACGGCGATGAACCAGACCAACGATCGGCAACAGGCGGTCATCAACGCGCTGACCGGCGCGGGCATCGACCGCAAGAACATCAGCACCACCGAGGTCACGCTGTCGCCGGAGTACAACAACCCCGGGCCCAGCGGTACCGCCACCATCACCGCGTATCGCGCGACCAATGCCATCGCCGTCGAAATCCGCCCGACGGACGCCGCGTCGCGCCTGCTGTCCCTCATCGTCGGCACGGGCGGTGACGCCACCCGGATCAAGTCGGTCCGCTATTCCATCGCCGATGACTCACAGCTGGTGAAGGACGCGAGGTCGCGGGCGTTCAACGACGCCAAGAGCCGCGCCGAGCAGTACGCCCAGCTGTCCGGGCTCCGGCTGGGACGGGTGCTGTCCATTTCGGAGGCCACCGGCAACACCCCGCCCCCGGCCGGGGCACCGCGGGCCATGCCGACGATGGTTCCGCTGGAACCCGGCCAGCAGACCGTGAACTTCTCGGTGACCGCGGTGTGGGAGTTGGACTGAGCCGCACCGGCTACTGCTGGTAGACCCGGGGGTCCAGCGTGCCGATGTAGGACAGGTCGCGGTAGCGCTCGTCGTAATCGAGGCCGTAGCCGACGACGAAGTCGTTGGGGATGTCGAAGCCCACGTAGGCGATGTCGACGTGGGCGCCCTGCGCGTCGGGCTTGCGCAGCAAGGTGCACACCCGCAGCGAACGCGGGTGGCGCGTCTTGAGGTTGCGCAGCAGCCAGGACAGGGTGAGACCCGAGTCGACGACATCCTCGACGATCAGCACGTCCCGGCCCTCGATGTCGCGGTCCAGGTCCTTGAGAATCCGCACCACGCCCGAGGAGGACGTGGATGACCCGTACGAGCTGACGGCCATGAACTCGAACTGGGTGGGCAGCGGGATCGCGCGGGCCAGGTCGGTGACGAAGATCACGGCGCCCTTGAGCACGGTGATCAGCAGCAGGTCTTGTCCGGTCTGCAGCGCGGCGTCCCGATAGTTCTCCCCGATTTCGTGGCCGAGCTCAGCGATTCGCGCCTGAATTTGCGCCGACGTCAGCAGGACAGACTTGATATCCCCGGGGTACAGCTCGGCGGGTTGCGCGGGGGTGATCGCCGAGGAGATCTGGGCCACGCCCACAGCGTGCCACGACGTCGGGCGAATAACCAACGGCAGCCCCGATAGTGCGGCTACTGGATAGCTTCGCCGACCGGCTCGCGCCACAGCGTCAGCACACCGTCGCGGCGGCCCGCGAACAATCGCTCGCCTTGCAGCGACGACCCCACCGCCACCCCGCCCTGCCCGTGCCAGCCGGCGACCAGCGCGTCCACGCCGCGAATCTGCTTGTCGGTCAGGTTCGTCGCGCCGCCGGCCAGCAGCCAGGCCCGGATCACCCGGCGCCGCACCGGGGCGTCCAGCGTCGCCAACATCGGGACCCGCAGGCCGGAGTCCGCCTTCGTCTCGGGCAGCGCGCGGGCGGCCAGCGTGTCGATCAGCTCGCAGTCCTCCCGCAGCGAGGTCGCGGTGCGCGCCAGCGCCTCGGCCACGCCGCCGCCGAGCACGTCCTCGAGCAGCGGCAGCACCTCGGTGCGCAGCCGGGTCCGGGTGAAGCGGCGGTCGGTGTTGTGCGGATCGTGCCAGGGGGCCAGCCCCAGCTCCCCGCACGCGGCGTGCGTGACGGCCCGGCGCACTCCCAGTAACGGCCGGCACCACGGCGGATCGTAGGGACGCATTCCGGCGATCGAGCGCGCCCCGGACCCGCGGCCCAGTCCCAGCAGCACCGTCTCGGCCTGGTCGTCGAGCGTGTGGCCCAGCAGCACCGGGCCGGTGTGGTAGGCGCTCAACGCGGTATAGCGGGCCGCGCGCGCCGCCGCCTCGGGACCGCCCCGGTCGCCCACCCGCACCGGGATAACTTGGGCCGCAACGCATCCCAATGAGATCGCCTGCGCGCGCGCGTTCTCAGCGACGGCGGCCGAGTCGGGTTGCAGGCCGTGGTCGACCACCACCGCCGCGGTGGGCCGCAGCCGGGCCGCGACGGCGGTGAGCGCCAACGAGTCCGGGCCGCCGGATAGCGCCACACACCACTGCTCCACGTCGGGCAGGTGGGTCTTGACGAACGCCTCGACGGCCGCGCGCAGCCGGTCTACAGCACCCGTTCGATCCATCGCCGGGGCTCTTCGATCTCGTCGGGCAGCGGCAGCGTTTCGGGGCCCGTCCAGATGGCGTTGAACCGCGCCATCCCCACCTGGCCGACCACGTGGTCGACGAACGCCTTGCCGCGGGTGTACTGGCTGAGCTTCGCGTCGAGCCCCAGCAGCGCCCGCAGCAACCGCTGCAGCGGCGGCTGCTTGCGGTGGCGGCGCTCGTCGAACCGGCGGCGGATGGTGGCCACCGACGGCACCGCCATCGGCCCGACCGCGTCCATGACGTGATCGGCGTGGCCCTCCAGCAGCGTGCCCAGCGACAGCAGCTGATCCAGCGCCTGACGCTGCGGCCCGGACTGCACCGCGCGCATCAGCCCGAGAATCCCCGACGAGTTGGCATCGGACTCCGCCGCCGGGTTGCCGCGGTTGCGGGCGTAGTCGGCGAGCCGGCCGATCACCTGGCCCATGTCCTCACCGGCGTCGCGGGTCAACAGGCCCAGCGCTTGCGACATGTAGTCGGGCAGCCACGGGTTGGCGGTGAACTGCACCCGATGGGTGACCTCGTGCAGGCACACCCACAGCCGGAAATCGGACGGCTCGATCCGAAGCTGCCGCTCGACGGCGACAACGTTGGGATACACCAGCAGCAGACAGCCCGATCTCGTCCCGTTCTCGGTGGCGAACGGGTCGTACTGGCCGAGGATCCCGGAGGACACATACGCCAGCACGGCGCCGGTCTGCGCGCCGGTGACGCGGCCGGTGAGAAACCGGCGGGGCTTCTCGGCGCCGTTCATCATCACCCGCATCGACTCTGTGGCCGCGGCGATCCAGTCCGGGCGGTCGACGATGCGGGCTGCCGGCACCTGGCCCTTGTCAGAGCCGTCGGTGTTCAGGCCGGTGACGTCGCGCACCAGCGGTTCGGCTTTGGTGGACGCCCTGGCGAGTTCGTCGATCACCTGGCGACGGGTGTAGTCGGTGGACGGCGGGCCCGGCCGGGCCAGCCGCCGACCGACCGTGGCGGCGAACTGCCAGTCCACGGTCGCGCCCAGAGTCAGGTCCGGCGCCGACGTCATGAGCACCCGCAGGACCAGAGCCGGGTCGCCAGCGCGTCCATCACGCTGCGGCCGGTCGGGCCGGCGTCGTTGGAGATGAAAGCGAAGGTCAGCACCCGGCCGCTGCGGTCGGTGAGCACTCCGGCCAGCGCGTTGATTGCGGTCAGCGACCCGGTCTTGGCCCGCAACCAGCCCGCGGGGCCCTGGGTCGTGGAGGCGTCGGTGAAGCGGTCGGCCAGCGTCCCGCTGCCCGCGGCGATCGGCAGCAGATCCAGCAGCGCGCGCAGCGAGGGCTGGTCGGGCCCCGCCGCGGCCTGCAGCACGCCGTCGAGCGTCTTGGCCGTCAGCCGGTCATCGACCGAGAGCCCACTGGAGTCCAGCAGCACCGCACCCGCGGTGTCGACGCGCGCGGTGCCGAGGCGGTTGGTCACCGCGTCGGCGGCACCGGCGAAACTGCGCGGCCGGTTGATCGCGGCCGCCACCTCGCGGGCGATGCACTCGGCCAGCACGTTGTCGGAGTGGTCCATCATCTCGCCGAGGCGCACGACCAGCGGCGCCGATTGCACGACCGCCAGTTGCCGCGCTCCCGACGGCGCTGTCGCGATCGTCACCGCGTTCGGGTCCAGGCCCAGCGCCTTGGCCAGTTCCCGGCCCGCGTCCAGCGCCGGGGTGCGGGACCGCCGCGAGTTGACCGTCGAAGGCTGGATGCGGCCGGCGTCGATCATCACCGACTCGATCGGCGCGATGTCGCCGTTGTCGACGTCGGCCAGGTCCCAGCCCTGCGCCATCGTCGGCCCGCTGAACGCCGAGGTGTCCACCTGCACCGCGGTCGGCGTCACGCCGCTGCGGCGGATCTGTTCGACCAGGTCGCTGATCCGGGCCGACCCCTTGTACCAGGTGTCCACGCCGGGCGGCGCCGCCGAGAGCGCCGGGTCGCCCGCACCGACCAGCACGACGGGTCCCTGGGCGTTCTGGCTGCCGGCCACCACGCGGGTGCTGATCCGGGCCTGGCGGTCCAGCGTCAGCAAGGCCGCGGCGGCCGTGAGCACCTTGTTTGTCGACGCCGGCACCAACGGCATATCGGCAGCCACCTGCCACAGCTCTTTTCCGGTGATGGCGTCGCTGATGCGGCCGCCCAGCCGGCCCAGGTTGGGGTCGCCCGCCACCGGCGCCAGCATCGCGCTGACGCCGGGTGCACTGGGTAGCTCGGCGGTGTCGCTCACCGGGGTCACGCCCGGCTTCACCGTCGGCGCGTGCGGGGGCGGTATCGGGGCATGCGCGCCGCTGGCGCCGTGTCCGGCCGTGGTGAAAAATATCGCCGCCGCCACCACGGCGGCGACGAACACCAGCACGCCCAACCCGATGAGCACTGGGGTGGATTTTTGCCAGCGAGTACGGGCCATCACTCTCCTGACTGTCTGGACCCATTCTGCCGAATCGGCGCCGATGCGCTCGACTAGGGTGTAGCAGAGCCAAATCGGCCTGCCCAATCAGACGCCGTCCCCGAGCGACGCCATCACCGACAGACAAGGAGCCCACGCGGTGGAATTCGACGTGACCATCGAGATTCAAAAGGGCCAGCGGAACAAGTACGAGGTTGACCACGAGACCGGGCGGCTGCGTCTGGACCGCTACCTGTACACGGCGATGGCCTACCCGACCGACTACGGCTTCATCGAGGACACCCTCGGCGAGGACGGCGACCCGCTGGACGCGATGGTGCTGTTGCCCCAGCCGGTGTTTCCCGGCGTGATCGTCGAGGCCCGCCCGGTGGGCATGTTCCGGATGACCGACGAAAAGGGCGGCGACGACAAGGTGCTGTGCGTGCCGGCCGGTGACAAGCGCTGGGACCACATCCAGGACATCGGGGACGTGCCGGAGTTCGAGCTGGAGGTGATCAAGCACTTCTTCGTCCACTACAAGGACCTGGAACCGGGCAAGTTCGTCAAGGCCGCGGACTGGGTCGGCCGCGAAGAGGCCGAGGCGGAGATCCAGCGCTCGATCGAACGGTTCAAGGCCGAGGGGCACTGAACCACCCCGGTGGGCCCCCGTCCCGTCACGGCGCGGCGGCGCGGCGATTGTGCAGAATGCTCCAGCCCAGCGCCGCCGCGATGAAAACGACGCCGACCGACGCCGTAACCGGCTCCGGGATTTCGAACCTGGGCTCGATCGAGGCCAGCATGATGATGGCCAGCGCGCCGATGGCCCAGTGCGCGCCGTGCTCCAGGTACACGTACCGGCCCAACGTCTCCTGCCCCACCAGATAGATGGTGATGGACCGGACGAACATCGAGCCCACCAGTCCCAGCCCCAGCGCGATGATGACGGGGTCCGAGGTGATGGCGAACGCGCCGGTGACGCCGTCGAACGAGAAGGCGGCGTCGAGCACTTCGAGGTACAGGAACAGGGACAGGCCGGCCCATCCGGTCACGGCCTGTCCCGTGCCGGCTTCGGCGTCGGACGGCCGAAACGCCCGGCTCACGCCGTTGACCACCAGATAGGTCACCATTCCCAGCAGCCCGGCGGTCAGCACCGTCGCCGCCTCGCCGGCCGAGTGCGTCAACTGCGTTCTCACCATGACCAGCACCAGGCCGGTGAACACCATCGACACCTGCCCGAACCGGCCGAGGCGCGCGAAGGGGGCCTCGATCCACTTGAGCCACTTGATATCTCGGTCATAGAAGAGGAAATCCAGGAACAGCATCAACAGGAAGATTCCGCCGAACGCGGCGATCTGGGGGTGTGCCGCGATGACCAGCTTCTCGTAGCTGGGCGAGCCGTCGGGAAACTCCAGCGCGCCGTGCGGCGGCGGATGCAGCGCCAACCGCATCGCGCGCAGCGGGTTCAGGCCCGCGGTCACCCACACAATGAGCAGCGGGAAGAGCAGTCGCATGCCGAACACGGCCACGAGGATCCCGATCGTCAAGAACATCCGCTGCCAGAAGCGGCTCATCCGTTTCAGGATCGAGGCGTTGATGATGGCGTTGTCGAACGACAACGACACCTCGAGGACTGCCAGCACCACCAGCAGATACAGGCCCTTGAAGCCGCCATAGGCATATCCGGCGCCCAGCGCCGCCGCGGTGACCGCCAGCGAGATCCCGAAGGTGCGCACAGCGGACACTGGTTCCCTCCCGACGGCCGCCACACTAGCGAACCGCGTCGCCGCGAGGGGTGTTGGGCGGGGTCCGCATAGAATTTTCAAATTGTGGCGAAACGTCGGGGCAGTCGGCTGAGGGCGCCGGGACCCCGATGACCGAGATCAGCGCCTCACAGGGGCCGGTGGCGCGCGGCAGCATGGCCCGGGTCGGCACGGCCACCGCCGTCACGGCGCTGTGCGGGTACGCGGTGATCTACCTGGCCGCCCGGGATCTGGCGCCGAGCGGGTTTTCGATCTTCGGGGTGTTCTGGGGGGCCTTCGGGCTGGTGACGGGTGCGGCCAACGGCCTGCTGCAGGAAACCACCCGCGAAGTCCGGACGAGCCCCGTGGGCGGGCCGAACACCGGCGACCCGGCCGTCGGGCAACCCCGCACCCACCCGATGCGCGTCGCCATGCTGGTCGGAGCGGCCGCGGCCGTGATGATCGCAGGCAGCTCGCCGTTGTGGGGCGCGCGGGTGTTCGTCGAGGCGCGGCCGCTGTCGGTGGTATTGCTCAGTCTCGGGCTGGCCGGGTTTTGCGTGCACGCCACCTTGCTGGGCATGCTGGCCGGCACCAACCAGTGGACCCGCTACGGGGCGCTGATGGTCACCGACGCCGTCATCCGCGTGCTGGTGGCCGCGGCGACGGTGGCGCTCGGGTGGCGCCTGGCCGGGTTTTTGTGGGCAACAGTGGCGGGCGCCGTCGCCTGGCTGATCCTGCTGATCGCCTCGCCGGCGACCAGGGCCACCGCCCGGCTGCTGACCGCCGGTGGCACCGCGACCTTCCTGCGGGGCGCAGCGCATTCGATCACCGCGGCCGGCGCCAGCGCCGTCCTGGTGATGGGGTTTCCGGTGCTGCTGAAGCTGACCAGCGCGCAGCTCGGCGCACAGGGCGGGGTGATCATCCTGGCCGTCACGCTGACCCGCGCTCCCCTGCTGGTGCCGCTGACCGCCATGCAGGGCAACCTGATCGCCCATTTCGTCGACGAGCGAGGCAACCGGGTCCGGGCCCTGCTCGGTCCGGCGGCCATCGTCGGGGCGATCGGCGCGGTCGGGGTGCTGGCCGCCGGTGTGGTGGGTCCGTGGCTGTTGCGGGTGGGCTTCGGGCAGCAGTACCACGCCGGCAGCGCGCTGCTGGCGTGGTTGACCGCGGCGGCGGTGGCGATCGCCATGCTGACTCTGACCGGAGCGGCGGCGGTGGCCGCCGCGCTGCACCGGGCCTACGCGCTGGGCTGGGTGAGCGCCACGGTCGCGTCGGGATTGCTGTTGCTGCTGCCGCTCTCCCTGCAGACCCGAACCGTGGTCGGGTTGCTGTGCGGCCCGGTCGTGGGGATCGGCGTCCATCTGGTGGCGCTGTCGCGCGCCGCGCGCTCTACCGGCTGATATGGCGGCCGCGGCGTGTACCTTGTGGGCTTAGATGGGTACTGAAACGCACTATTCGGCCGTCTGGGTCGTCATTCCCGCCTTCAATGAAGCACCAGTCATCGGCGAGGTGGTGGCCGACGTCCGTTCGGTCTTCGACCACGTCGTCTGCGTGGACGACGGCAGCTCCGACGGCACCGGTGAGATCGCCCGGCAGGCCGGCGCTCACCTGGTGCGCCACCCGATCAACCTCGGCCAGGGAGCCGCCATCCAGACCGGTGTGGAGTACGCGCGCAGGCAGCCGCGGGCGCAGATTTTCGCCACGTTCGACGCCGATGGGCAGCACCGCGTCAAAGACCTGGCGAAGATGGTCGACCGGCTGCGCGATCACGACGTCGACGTCGTGATCGGCACCCGGTTCGGCACGCAGCAGGGCGTCCGGCCGCCGTTGGTCAAACAGATCGTGCTGCAGACCGCCGCGCGGTTGAGCCGCCGCGGCCGCCGACTCGGCCTGACCGACACCAACAATGGGCTCCGGGTGTTCAACAAGAAGGTGGCCGACGCCCTGGACATCACGATGAGCGGCATGAGCCACGCCAACGAATTCATCATGCTGGTCGACGAAAACCGTTGGCGCGTCACCGAAGAGCCGATCGAGGTGCTCTACACCGCATACTCCAAGTCGAAGGGCCAGCCGCTACTCAACGGCGTCAACATCATTTTCGACGGGTTCCTGCGCGGCAGGCTTCCGAGATGAAAAGGGTCGCAACATGAACTGGATTCAGGTGCTGCTGATCGGATCGATCGTCGCACTGCTCGTCTATCTGCTGCGCTCACGCCGCAACGCGCGGTCCCGGGCCTGGGTCAAGGTGGGCTACGTGGTGTTCGTGCTGGCCGGCATCTACGCCGTGCTGCGGCCCGACGACACCACGGTGGTGGCGCAATGGTTCGGTGTGCGCCGCGGCACCGACCTGATGCTCTACGCGCTGATCATGGCCTTCTGCTTCACCACGCTCAGCACCTATATGCGGTTCAAGGATCTGGAACTGCGCTACGCGCGGCTCGCCCGGGCGGTGGCGATGGAGTCCGCGCTGCCGCCCGAAGCGGGTTAGCCGCTGTGCGCCTGCCGGAAGAACTCCACCGTGCGGGCAATCCCTTCGGTCAGCCCGACCTTGGGTTTCCAGCCCAATACCGCTGCGGCCGAACCGATATCGAGGCAAGACCGCTTGAGGTCGCCGAGCCGCGGCGGCGCGAACTCCGGATCGTCGGGTCCTCCGACAGCGGCCACCACCGCCGAATGCAGTTGACGGTCCGAGGTTTCGATGCCGGTGCCTACGTTGAAGCGCTGCCCGCCACCGGCGTCCCCACCCGCCTTGACGAACGCGTCCACGACGTCGTCGACGAAGACGTAGTCACGGGTGTTGGACCCGTCGCCGAACACCCTGGTGCGCTTGCCCGAGAGCAGCGCCTGGGCGAAGATCGCCACCACGCCGGCCTCGCCGTGCGGATCCTGGCGCGGGCCATAGACATTCGCCGGGGCGATGTGTGAGCAGTCCAGCCCGTACAGGTGGCGGAAGGTGTTCAGATAGATCTCGCCCGCCACCTTGCCCGCGGCATACGGCGACGCGGGGTCGGTCGGCACGGTCTCGGGAGTGGGGTAGCGCGACGGGGTGCCGTAGATGGATCCGCCCGAAGAGGTGTGCACGATCTTGCGGACCTGCGCCCGGCGGGCCGCCTCGGCCAGGCGCACCGTGCCGATCACGTTGACCGAGGCGTCGAACTGCGGGTCGGCCACCGAGTGCCGCACGTCGATCTGGGCGGCCAGATGGAACACCACCTCCGGCCGGTACTCGGCGAGGATGGACTCCAGGTCGGCGGTCACGATGTCCGCCTCGACGAAGGCGAAGGCCGCATTGTCGGCCAGCTGCTCGAGGTTGGTCGCGCGCCCGGAAGCGAAGTTGTCCAGCCCCAGCACCGCGTGACCGTCGGCCAACAGACGGTCGACTAGCGTCGAGCCGATGAATCCGGCTGCTCCGGTGACCAGTGCACGCACCGGCCCACCATACATAGCGGCCTCGGCCGCCGCGCTCATCGCGGTGCAGCTGGCGGTGCGTGCGGTGCTGGCGTTCGGCGGCTACTTCTATTGGGACGACCTGATCCTCATCGGCAAGGCCGGCACCCACAACCTGCTCGCGCCCTCGTATCTGTTCGACGACCACGACGGGCACGTCATGCCCGGCGCGTTTCTGGTCGCGGGCACCATCATTCGGCTTGCGCCGCTGAACTGGACCTGGCCGGCGGTCAGCCTGGTGGTGCTGCAGCTGCTGGCGTCGCTGGCGCTGCTGCGCGCGCTGTACGTCATCCTGGGCTGGCGGCCGGCGCTGTTGATCCCGTTGACGTTCGCGTTGTTCACCCCGTTGGCCGTGCCCGGGTTCGCGTGGTGGGCGGCGGCGCTGAACTCGCTGCCTATGCTGGCCGCGCTGGCCTGGGTGTGCGCCGACGCCGTCCTGCTGGTGCGC
Source organism: Mycobacterium sp. 94-17 (assembly GCF_035617725.1). Classification (NCBI taxonomy): domain Bacteria; kingdom Bacillati; phylum Actinomycetota; class Actinomycetes; order Mycobacteriales; family Mycobacteriaceae; genus Mycobacterium; species Mycobacterium sp. 94-17. The sequence goes on along the minus strand of NZ_JAPIYN010000001.1, from coordinate 105,560 downwards.
ACCGGCAACCAGCGCTACGCCGTGACCGCGGTGCTGGTCTACTTCGGCGGGCTGCTGTTTTTCGAGAAGGCCGCGGTGATCCCCTTCGTCGCGTTCGCGGTCGCCGCGCTGCTGTGCCATGTGACCGGCGATCGGAGCCGGGGTTCGGCGGCGGCGACGGTATGGCGGGCCGGCCTGCGCTTGTGGATCGCCGCCCTGGCCCTCACCGCGGCCTGGGTCGCGCTGTACCTGGCCGTGGTCGATCAGCGGCGGTGGAGTTCCGACCTGGCGATGACGTGGCAACTGCTGGTGCGCTCGATCACGCACGGCATCGTGCCGGGGCTGGCCGGCGGCCCGTGGCATTGGGACCGGTGGGCGCCGGCCTCGCCCTGGGCGACGCCCCCGCCGTCGGTGATGGCGCTGGGCTGGCTGGTGCTGGCGCTGGCCGTAGCGGTGTCGCTGGTGCGCAAGCAACGCATCGGGCCGGTGTGGCTGGTCGCCGCCGGCTATGCGGTGGCCTGCCAGGTGCCGATCTACCTGATGCGCTCGTCGAGGCAGACCGCGCTGGAACTCGCGCAGACGCTGCGCTACCTGCCGGATCTGGTCGTGGTGCTGGCGTTGCTGGCCGCGGTGGCATTGAGCGCCCCCGGCCGGCGGGCCGGTACGCGCCGGCTCGACGCGTCGCCCATGCGCACCGCGGTGGCCGCGGGTGTGGCGGCGCTGTTCGTGGCCAGCAGCCTGTACTCGACGACGACGTTTCTGACCAGCTGGCGCGACAACCCCACCAAGGCGTATCTGCAGAACGCCCGGGCAGCGCTGGCCGCCGCGCACGCGTCCTCGGACGCGCCGCTGCTGGACCAGGAGGTCGACCCGTTCGTGCTGCAGCGGGTCGCGGCGCCGGAGAATCTGGCCGGCCACCTGTTCGCCCTGCTGCGCGATAGACCCGGATTCGCTTCTGCAACAACCCAATTGCGCATGATTGACAATTCGGGCCGGCTGATCAAGGCGCGGGTCACCTGGGTCCGCACCATCGCGCCCGGGCCAATGCCGCGGTGCGGCTACTTCGCCCAACCGGACAAACCGGCCCGCCTGGTCCTGGACGGCCCGCTGCTGCCCGCCGACTGGACCGTCGAACTGAACTACCTGGCCAACAGCGACGGCTCGATGTTGCTGTCGATGACGCACGGCCCCGCGGTCAAGGTGCCGGTGCATCCTGGACTCAACCGGGTGTTCGCCCGCCTGCCTGGCGCCGGGGACGCCATCACCGTGCGCGCCAACACCACCGCGCTGGCGTTGTGCATCGCGTCGGGCCCGGTGGGGTTCGTCGCGCCGGCCAGTCCGTAGGCGCCGGCGAACTACCTCGTGACCTTGTCCTCGCCGGCGGCACCCCGATTGACCACATCCTCGAAGCGCTTTTCCCACCGCAGATAGTTGCCGCCCTGGCCGAGCACGAAGGGCGACAGCGCGATCATCCAGAGCATCGCCGCGTTCAAGAGATTCGCCGGGAAGCGCATCGGTCGCACGATGTCGACGAACAGGACCACTCGCACCCCGTCCGTCTTGTTCCACGCCTCGTGCTCGAAGGTGTCGTCGAAGATCATCACCCGGCCCTCCTCCCAGCGACGGGTCTGGGATCCGACGCGGATGCCACACATGTCGGCCGGCTCGGGAATGAGCAGCGGCAGATGCAGGCGAAGGACGCCCTTGTAGGGGCCGCGATGCGGCGGGAGGTGCTTGTCGGGCGCGAGGATCGAGAAGAACGCGGTCTTCATGCCCGGCATCTTCTTGAGGACTTTCGTGGTTTCCGGACAGCGACGGCAGTTCCCCACCGCCTTGAGGCCGTAGGCGTAGAGGAAGAAGGTTTTCCAGCCGTCGTCGCCGGAGACTTCCCGCTGCCACTCCGCGAGGTCATGGAAGTTCGGCATATACGCCGCGTAGGGCAGGAGCGTATCGAGTTCGGCGCGGACCTTGCGCCAGTCCGCCTCGATGTCGGCCACCCACGGAAACTCCTTGGTGTCGAAGAACTCGTGGTCGCCGAACGTCGATGCGCGCCCAAACAGGTTGTGCAGCGCCAAGATGAGCTTCGCGAGCGCGTTCAGTGGGACCTGGAGGATCTTTTGCGTCGGGTTCACTACAACCCCCTGTGTGACGTTGCCCTGACGTACCTGGAACGAGCGGTCAGAGCCTACGTCGGGCAGCCGCGGGTGCAGGCGGGAATCGACAAAGTCACGCCCGCCCTTGCACGTGTCGACTGATCACAATGGAGCCGCCTGGGGGAATCGAACCCCCGACCTATTCATTACGAGTGAATCGCTCTACCGACTGAGCTAAGGCGGCACACCCGCACGCCGGGCGGCACGAGTCTACGGCAGGCGGGCGGGCCCGCCCAAGTTGGCTTACTCGCCCAGTTCCTGGCCGATGGTGGCGACCATGGCGTCGACGGCGAACTTGGGTTTGACGTTGATCGCCAGCGCTTCGCGGCATTGGAGCACCGCCTCGATGCAGCGCAGCAACCGCGCGGGCGGGGCGTGGGCGGCCAGCGCCGCGACCCGCTCGGCCATGTCCGGGTGGTTGGCCCGTGTGGCCCCCGCTCCGGCGGAGACCATCAACGCGTCCCGGAAATAGGTCGCCAGGTCGATCAGCGCGCGGTCCAGCGAGTCGCGCGACGCCCGGGTCTGACGCGACTTCTGCCGTCGCTCAAGGTCTTTCATCGCCCCGGCCGCGCCGCGCATCGCGCCCGCGGTGCCCTTACCGGTGCCGCCGGCGCCCAGGGCCGTGCGCAACTCCTCGGTCTCGGCCTCCGCGCGGTCGGCGGTCAGCACGACGGCCTCGGCTTCGGCCGCCGCCACCAGCTCCTCGGCGGCTGTGTAGGCCCGCGCCGGCTTTACGGCGTCGCGCACCAGCGTCAGCGACCGTTCCCGGCGCTCCCGGGCCTCGGGGTCGGTGGCCAGCCGCCGCGCCCGGCCGACATGGCCGCCGCTGACCGACGCCGCCCAGCTCGCCGTGTCGGGGCTCAGGCCGTCGCTGTCGGCCAGCACCTGCGCGATCGCCTCGGCGGACGGCGTCACCAGCGCCACATGCCGGCACCGGGAACGCAGCGTGATGGCGATGTCCTCCGGATCCACCGACGGCGCGCACAGCAGGAACACCGTCGACGGCGGCGGTTCCTCGACCACCTTGAGCAGGGCATTCGCCGCGCCTTCGGTCAGCCGGTCGGCATCCTCGATCACCACGATCTGCCAGTGCCCGGTGGCCGGGCGCCGCGACGCGATCTGCACGATCGAACGCATCTCGTCGACACCGATGGACAGGCCCTCGGGAATCACCCGCCGCACGTCGGCGTGGGTGCCGGCCATGGTCGTCGTGCACGCGTGGCAGCTCCCGCACCCGGGCGCCCCGGCGGACGTGCACTGCAGCGCGGCCGCGAAGCACAACGCGGCCACCGAGCGCCCGGAGCCCGGCGGACCGGTGATCAGCCACGCATGTGTCATAGTCCCGGCGGCCGTGCCAGTGTGGGCCGAATCACCACGGGCGGCCTCGGCGGCGGCCAGCAGCTCGGCCGTCACCGCGTGCTGGCCTACCAGCCGCGTAAACACCCCGGACATCATCGGTAACACTAACGGCGCCGCCGACAGATACCGAACGGCCACCGTACCGCGACCATTCCGTTATCTTCGGCGTCGTCGCGGCACCCCGGGCGACCTGCCGAGATCGTTATTAAGTTTCCGAGAGGTCAGTACCGCCCGATACGGTGGGTTAGTGACAGCGGCGGCGGAACTACCCGGGCGGATCAGCGGATTCGTCCGTTGGGTGGTGCGCACGCCGTGGCCGCTGTTCTCGCTCAGCATGCTGCAGTCCGAGATCATCGGCGCCCTCTTCGTGCTCGGCTTCCTGCGTTACGCCCTGCCGCCGGAGGACCGCATCCAGCTGCAGGATCTGCCGGTGCTCAACGTGGCGATTTTCGCGGCGACCTTGGTCACTCTGTTCCTCGCCACCTGGGCGATCAACCTGAAGCTGCTGATGCCGGTTTTCCGGTGGCAGCGCCGCGATAGCCTGCTCGCCGAATCCGACCCCGCCACCACCGAACTGGCCCGCAGTCGGGCGCTGCGAATGCCGTTCTACCGCACCCTGATCACCATCGTCGCCTGGTGCATCGGGGGCGTGGTGTTCATCGTCGCCAGCTGGTCAGTGGCCCGGTTCGCCGCGCCGGTGGTGGCCGTCGCGACCGGTCTGGGCGCCGCCGCCACCTCGATCATCGGCTACCTGCAGTCCGAGAGGGTGTTGCGGCCGGTGGCGGTGGCCGCCCTGCGCGGCGGGGTGCCCGAGAACGTCAAGGCGCCCGGCGTCATCCTGCGCCAGATCCTGACCTGGATGCTGTCCACCGCCGTGCCGGTGCTGGCGATCGTGCTGGCGGTGGTGGCCGACAAGATCTCGCTGCTGCACGCCACGCCGGAGAAACTGTTCACCCCGATCCTGTTGCTGGCGATGGCGGCGCTGGTCATCGGGCTGATCAGCACGCTGCTGGTCGCCATGTCGATCGCCGACCCGCTGCGCCAGCTGCGCTGGGCGCTCTCGGAGGTGCAGCGCGGAAACTACAACGCACACATGCAGATCTACGACGCCAGCGAGCTGGGCCTGCTGCAGGCGGGCTTCAACGACATGGTGCGCGACCTGTCCGAGCGGCAGCGACTGCGCGACCTGTTCGGCCGCTACGTCGGCGAGGACGTGGCCCGCCGGGCGCTGGAGCGCGGCACCGAGCTGGGCGGCCAGGAGCGCGACGTCGCGGTGCTGTTCGTGGACCTGGTCGGCTCCACCCAGCTGGCCTCGACCCGTCCGCCCGCCGAGGTCGTCCACCTGCTCAACGAGTTCTTCCGGGTCGTCGTGGAAACCGTCGGCAAACACGGCGGTTTCGTCAACAAGTTCCAGGGGGACGCCGCGCTGGCGATCTTCGGCGCGCCGATCGAACACCCCGACTCACCCGGTGGCGCGCTGGCCGCGGCCCGCGAATTGCACGACGCGCTGCTGCCGGTGATCGGTTCGGCGGAGTTCGGCATCGGGGTGTCCTCCGGGCGGGCCATCGCCGGCCACATCGGCGCGCAGGCCCGTTTCGAGTACACGGTGATCGGCGACCCGGTCAACGAGGCCGCCCGGCTCACCGAGCTGGCCAAGCTGGAGCCCGGGCACGTGCTCGCGTCGGCGATCGCGGTCAGCGGGGCGCTGGACGCCGAGGCCCTCTGCTGGGACGTCGGCGAGGTCGTCGAGCTGCGCGGCCGCCGGGCGCCCACCCAACTGGCGCGGCCCGTGCACTTGGCCGGAACGGCCGACTCCGCGCCCGCTTCGGCTCGGGCAGAACAAATGTCCGGTGAAACGATCGGCCCCGGCTACTGAGCCGGATCAACTCCGCTTGGTGGCCTTTTTGGCCGCAGCCTTCTTGGCCGGCGCCTTGCGGGTGGCCTTCTTGGCGGGACGCTTCGCGGGACCACGGGCCCGGCGATCGGCCAGCAGTTCGGCGGCGCGCTCGTCGGTGATCGACAGCACGTCATCGCCCTTGCGCAGGCTGGCGTTCGTCTCACCGTCGGTGACGTACGGACCGAACCGGCCGTCCTTGATCACCATCGGCTTGCCCGTCGCCGGATCGGCGCCCAGCTCGCGCAGCGGCGGTGTGGCGGCGCCCTGCCTGCCGCGCCGTTTGGGTTCGGCGTAAATCCTCAGCGCTTCCTCGAGGGTGATGTCGAACATCTGCTCTTCGGTGGCCAGCGAGCGAGAATCGTTGCCGCGCTTCAGGTATGGACCGTAGCGGCCGTTCTGCGCGGTGATCTCCTCGCCGGTGGCGGGGTCGACGCCGACCACCCGCGGCAGCGACAGGAGCCGCAACGCGTCCTCGAGCGTGACGGTCTGCAGGTCCATGGTGCGCAGCAGCGAACCGGTTCGCGGCTTGGGGCCGGTGGGTTTTTTGCCCTTCTTAGCCGGTGCGGCGCTGCCGTCGTCGTCACCGGGCGGCGGCTCGGGCAGCACCTCGGAAACGTACGGCCCGTACCGGCCGTCCTTGGCGACGATCTCGTGGCCGGTCGCCGGGTCCACTCCCAGCACGCGACCCTCTTGCGGGGTGGCGAACAGCTGCTCGGCCACCTCGAGCGTCAGCTCGTCGGGGGTCAGCGAGTCGTTGAGGTTGGCCCGCTGCGGCTTGGGCTCGCCGTCCTCACCGGCCACCATCCGTTCCAGATACGGCCCGTTCTTGCCCACCCGGACGTACACCGGGCGGCCCTGCTCGTCGTCAAAGAGCTTGATGGAGTTGACCTCTCGGGCGTCGATGCCTTCCAGGTTGACGCCGACGAGCTTCTTCAGGCCACCGGAGCGGGCCACCGAGTCGGCCACCCCGTGCTCGCCGCCGAAGTAGAAGTTGTTGAGCCAGTCGGTGCGTCGTTCCTGTCCCGAGGCGATCGCGTCGAGCTCGTCCTCCATCGCGGCGGTGAAGTCGTAGTCGACCAAACGGCCGAAATGCTGTTCCAGCAAACCGGTTACGGCGAACGCCACCCACGAGGGCACCAGCGCGCTGCCCTTCTTGTGCACGTAGCCACGGTCCTGGATGGTCTTGATGATCGACGAATACGTCGACGGGCGGCCGATGCCCAGCTCTTCGAGAGCCTTGACCAGCGACGCCTCCGTGTAGCGCGGCGGTGGGTTGGTGGCGTGGCCATCCGGGGTGAGCTCGGCGGCGTCCAGCCGCTGGCCCTGGGTCAGCTGCGGCAGCCGGCTCTCGGCGTCGTCGGCCTCGCCCCCGGCCAGTTCGTCCACCGTCTCCACGTATGCCTTCAAGAAGCCCGCGAAGGTGATGGTGCGACCGCTGGCCGAGAACACCACTTGCCTGTCCCCGGCGGGACCGCCCGCCGTGCCGTTGATCCGCAGGCTCAGCGTGGTGCCGCGCGCGTCGGCCATCTGGGAAGCCACCGTGCGCTGCCAGATCAGCTCGTAGATGCGGAATTCGTCGCCGTCCAGCTCGCGGCGGACGGCATCCGGGGTCGCGAACGTCTCGCCGGCGGGGCGGATCGCCTCGTGAGCCTCCTGGGCGTTCTTGACCTTGCGGGTGTACTGCCGCGGCGACGGGGACACGTACTCGGCACCGTAGAGCTGGCGGGCCTGGGTGCGCGCGGCGTTGATCGCCGACTCCGACAGCGTCGTGGAGTCGGTACGCATATAGGTGATGTAGCCGTTCTCGTAGAGCCGCTGCGCGATGCTCATCGTGCGCTCGGAGGAGAACCGCAACTTGCGGCCGGCTTCCTGCTGCAGAGTCGAGGTCATGAACGGCGCGTAGGGGCGACGCGTGTACGGCTTCTCCTCCACCGACGCGACGGAGAGCTGGGCGTCGCGCAGGCCCGCGGCCAGCTGCGTGGCGCTCGCCTCGTCGAGCACGGTCACCTCGTCGGCCTTGCGCAGCTTGCCCAGCGAGTCGAAGTCGCGCCCGGTCGCCACGCGCAGCCCGTCCACGCTGGTCAGGCGGGCGGTGAAGGTGGGCGGTGCGGCCTGCGGGTCGGACACGCTGGCGTCCAGCGTCGCCACGATGTCCCAGTAGGACGCGCTGCGGAACGCCATCCGGTCGCGTTCGCGCTGCACGATGATCCGGGTGGCCACCGACTGCACCCGGCCCGCCGACAGCTTGGGCGCGACCTTCTTCCACAGCACGGGGCTGACCTCGTAGCCGTACAGGCGGTCCATGATGCGCCGGGTTTCCTGCGCGTCGACCAGGTCGATGTCCAGGTCGCGGGGGTTTTCGGCGGCCTCGAGGATGGCCGGCTCGGTGATCTCGTGGAACACCATCCGCTTGACCGGGATGTTCGGCTTGAGGGTTTCCAGCAGGTGCCAGGCGATGGCCTCGCCCTCGCGGTCACCATCCGTGGCCAGGTAGAGCTCGTCGACCTCCTTGAGCAGGCCCTTGAGCTCGGTGACGGTGCTCTTCTTCTCGGGGCTGATGATGTACAGCGGTTCGAAGTCCGCATCCACGTTGACCCCGAGGCGGGCCCACGGCTCCGACTTGAACTTCGCCGGGACGTCGGCGGCGGCCCGGGGGAGGTCGCGGATGTGACCGCGCGACGATTCGACGATGTACCGGGACCCCAGGTAGCCGGCCAGTTTGCGCGCCTTGGTGGGCGACTCGACAATCACGAGTCGCCGCCGGCTGCCATTGCCGCCGCCGCTTTCCTTCAGTTTCGCGTCAGCCAACTGCCCTTACGCTCCATCCCTGATTGGTCCCCCCGCGAGACCACCTGCAGGAAGGATGACAGGTCGGCATCGAAAATTCCGGTGAAATTCAGGTACGCGACCGTTCCCTTGCCCTGCGGCACCTGACAATTTCGCACCCTCGGGCGGGCCTGCGCAAACTGACCGTGGCGAAAACGACGGAAAGGCGACACGATCTCGGGCGTCATCTCCAGGCTAGACTCGTGGCCACCGCGATAACGCCTCGGCGCCATCGGGCGACTCTCCCACATTCTCTACCAGGCGCGATAGCCTGCGGCGCCCGCTGATCCGCAGCGCCGGCCGGCCGCCGCGGGTGCCGATGAGGGTGGGCGCGATCCCGACGCGCATCAACGCCGACGCCAGCGGCGAATGGGTGTCCGGCGCGTGCGGATCCAATGCCAGCAGGTAGTGCTCGCCCTCCGGGTGTCCGGCCGCCAGCGTCCACGCCCGCAGCTCGCGCGGGCCGGGCAGCCAGCGCGGGGGGACGGTCTTGACCGCGCCGCGCGTCCATTCGGCGGCCAGCGTGCGCAATGAGGGGTCTACCGCGGTCCGCACCAGCGGGGTGTCCTCGTCAGTCCGGCTGATCTCGGCGACCAGGCCGGCCTCCCGGATCATCTCGGCCAGCGCCGAGGCCCGCCAGGTCTCGTCCACGACCACCGACAACCGGGCACCCGCGACGGGGTTTTCACCGGTGGCAGCCACGGTGACGATCTGCCCGGACGCCGCCAGCACACCGGAAAGATCGGCGACCGCGGGCGGCACCGCCTCCGCTGTAAAGAAGGAAAGCTGGCTCACGCCACCGACAGTAGGCCAGGGTGCCCATCCGCGTCTCGAGGCGACCGGCGCGGCGTGCGGTCCGGCAATGATGCGTCCCCGGGATGCGCCCCCGGGTCGCGGCGGCAAAAGGGGATACCCCCCGGCCCGACCCGCTGGGCGGGTCTGCACGGGGGGTATCCGTTCAGGTCTGCTCGCCTCTACAGGGAGCGGACTCCGGTGGCCTGGGGGCCCTTAGGGCTGTGGCCGATCTCAAACTCGACCTTCTGGTTCTCCTCGAGGGTGCGGAAGCCCGAACCCTGGATTTCCGTGTAGTGGACAAACACGTCAGCGGAACCGTCTTCGGGGGCAATGAACCCGAAGCCCTTCTCCGCGTTGAACCACTTCACAGTTCCCTGTGGCATCTCTCGATCTTTCCTTTTCTTCTGGGTGCGGGGCATCGCCTTTCGATGCCCCGGGCCTGGTACGACCGCCATACCTCGCTGAGTCGCCGGAACTTCACCCGACCGATTAACCTCGCAGGAACCGCGGCCGCAACGTCGATCCTGCGAAAGTTTGACACGAACACAGAAGCTGCGACCGCAAATAGTCAACCATGTTCATCGCTTTGGCGACAGAGTTGTGTCTTTCGCCGATTCGAAGGCCGCAGCGATGCCGATTTCACGACGGATGCACCCAGGGAGTGAGATGGCGAGTTTCGGCAGGGAGCTGCTCGCCGCCGCGCTCGCCGGGACCGCGCCGGACGAGCATCCGCTGCGCCACGTCGCCGAACTGCCGCCGCGCGGCGGCCGGCCGCGCGACTGGCCGGACTGGGCCGAACCCGACGTGGTCAGCGCGTTCGCCGGGCGTGGGATCACCTCGCCGTGGTCGCATCAGTTCGAGGCCGCGGACCTGGCGCACGCGGGCCGTCACGTGGTGCTCAGCACCGGCACCGCGTCGGGCAAGTCACTGGCCTATCAGCTCCCGGTGCTCAACGCCCTGGCGACCGATCCGCGGGCCCGGGTGCTCTACCTGTCGCCGACCAAAGCGCTGGGCCACGACCAATTGCGCGCCGCGCACACGCTCACCGCGGCGATTCCGCGGCTGCGTGACGTCGCCCCCACCGCCTACGACGGGGACAGCCCCGCCGAGGTCCGCCGCTTCGCGCGGGAACGTTCGCGGTGGTTGTTCTCCAACCCCGACATGATCCACTTGTCGATCTTGCGTAACCACGCCCGCTGGGCCGCCCTGCTGCGGAGTTTGCGATTCGTGGTTGTCGACGAATGTCATTACTACCGTGGGGTTTTCGGCTCCAACGTGGCGATGGTGCTGCGGCGCCTGCTGCGGTTGTGCGCCCGGTATTCGGCCGGCCCGACGTTTATCTTCGCCAGCGCGACAACGGATTCCCCGGGGGCGACGGCCGCCGAGCTGATCGGGCATCCGGTCGAGGAGGTCACCGAGGACGGGTCGCCGCAGGGCGCCCGGACGGTGGCGTTGTGGGAGCCCGCGCTGCGCGCCGAGCTGACCGGAGAGAACGGTGCGCCTGTGCGCCGTTCAGCCGGCACCGAGGCGGCGCGGGTGATGGCCGACCTGATCACCGAGGGAGCTCAGACACTGACCTTCGTACGGTCGCGCCGCGCCGCGGAATTGACCGCGCTCGCCGCCCGGGCGCGGTTGGCCGACACCGCCCCGGAGCTGTCCAGCACGGTGGCGTCGTACCGCGCCGGCTACCTCGCCGAGGACCGCACCGCGCTGCAGCGCGCGCTGGCCGAGGGCCGGTTGCGCGGCCTGGCCACCACCAACGCGCTGGAGCTGGGCGTGGACATCGCCGGGCTGGACGCGGTGGTGCTCGCGGGTTTCCCGGGCACGGTCGCCTCCTTCTGGCAGCAGGCCGGCCGGTCCGGACGGCGCGGGCAGGGCGCCCTGGTGGTGCTGGTCGCCCGGGATGACCCGCTGGACACCTACCTGGTGCACAACCCCGCCGCACTGCTGGGCAAGCCGGTCGAGCGGGTGGTGATCGACCCCGCCAACCCCTACATCCTGGGTCCGCAACTGTTGTGCGCGGCAACCGAACTACCGCTTGACGAGGCGGAGGTGCGCACCCTCGATGCCACCGAAGTGGCCGACGGCCTGGTCGACGACGGGCTGTTGCGGCGGCGCAACGGCAAATACTTTCCGGTGCCCGGCCTGCAACCGCATGCGGCCGTCGACATCCGGGGCTCGGCGGGCGGCCAGATCGTCATCGTCGAGGCCGATACCGGAAGGCTGCTCGGCAGCGCCGGCGCCGGGCAGGCGCCGGCCACCGTCCATCCCGGCGCGGTGTATCTGCATCAAGGCGACAGCTACGTGGTGGACTCGCTGGACACCGGGGAGGGCATCGCATTCGTGCACGCCGAGGACCCCGGCTATGCGACGTTCGCGCGCGAGATCACCGACATCGCCGTCACCGGCACCGGCGAGCGCCTCGCGTTCGGGCCGGTCACGCTGGGTCTGGTGCCGGTCAGGGTGACGCATCGAGTGGTCGGGTATCTGCGCCGCCGGCTGTCCGGGGAGGTGATCGACTTCATCGAATTGGACATGCCCGAACATACCTTGGCCACCACGGCTGTGATGTACACCATCACCGAAGATGCGTTGCAGCGCAAGGGTATTGACGGCACACGTATTCCAGGCGCGTTGCACGCCGCCGAACACGCGGCGATCGGACTGCTGCCATTGGTGGCCAGCTGTGACCGCGGGGACATCGGCGGCCTGTCCACCGCCGTCGGGCCCGATCCCCTCGGCCTGCCCAGCGTCTTCGTCTACGACGGCTATCCGGGCGGCGCGGGGTTCGCCGAACGGGGCTTTCGCCAGGCCGGCACCTGGCTGGGTGCGACAGCGGACGCCATCGAAGCATGCGAGTGCCCCCGGGGGTGCCCGTCGTGCGTGCAATCCCCCAAGTGCGGCAACGGCAACGACCCGCTCGACAAAGCGGGCGCGGTGCTGGTGCTGAAGCTGGTCCTCGCCGAGTTGGCGCAGGGGTCACGGGCGAGCAGTTCCCAGGGGTGACGACGGACACCTCGCGGGCCGACCTGGGGTTTGTCCCGGGACACCGACGCCCGGACCGCCCGCGTTCCCCGGGTCCCGTCCCCCCACCGTAAAATCAGCCGCATGGCCCACGACTGGTTGCTCGTGGAGACACTCGGGGGTGAACCCACCGTTGTGGCGCAGGGTTGCCAACTCAAAAACCTCGTCCCCATCACCACATTCATGCGCCGCAGCCCGTATCTTGCCGCCGTTCGGACGGCGATCGCCGAGTCGGTGGAGACCGGTCAGGCGCTGACCAGCATCACCCCCAAGCGGGACCGCATCATTCGCACCGAGCCGGTGGTGATGTCCGACGGTTTCATCCACGGCGTGCACGTTTGGACCGGCCCGGCCGACGTCGACCCGCCCGAGCGGCCGATCCCGGGGCCGCTGAAGTGGGACCTGACCCTCGGCGTGGCCACCGACACGCGCGAATCGCTGATCAACAGCGGGAAGAATCCCGACATCGAGGTCACCTTCGGCAGGGCCTTCGCCGAGGACCTTCCCTCGCGCGAGCTGAACCCGAACGAGACCAAGGTGATGGCCATGGCGGTCAAGGCCAAGCCCGACCAAACGATCTGCAGCACTTGGGATATCACCGACTGGCGAGGTGAGTCCATCCGGATAGGTTTCGTGGCACGCACCATCCTGGAGCCGGGGCCCGACAGCCGGGAGCATCTGGTGGCCCGGGCCATCAACTGGCAGTCCGAAAAGAGCGGTCCGCAGGTCACCACCAACGACCTCGCGCAACGTATCCTCAGCGGCCTGGCCCAGGCCGGAGTGCACCGCGCGCTGATCGACCTCAACACCTGGTGCCTGCTGAAATGGCTCGACGAGCCCTGCCCCTTCTACGACTGGCGCAGCAGTGCGACCGGCAAGCCCAGGGTGCACCCCGAAGATCACGACGTGATGTCTGCCATGACAAGGGAATTCAGCGAGGGCGGCACCAGCCGGGTGTTGCGGATGCCGGGGCACGACGGGGATTGGGTCCCGGTGCACGTCACCGTCAACCGGGTTGAACTGGAACCGGATGTGTACGCCGGGCTGGTGTCCCTGCGCCTGCCCACCGACGACGAGTTGGCCACCGCGGGATTGTCGCCGGGCCCCGACGCGCCCTAGTCGAAGTCCCCAAGCGCCGGGCCCGCCCGCGCGGCGGCGCTCGCCGCACCGCCGAAGGCGACCGGTACCCGCGCCGTGACGACGATATCGAGACCGTCTGGCGCACAGCGGATGTCGTCGGTCTTCATGCGGCGTGCCACAGCCGCAGCGCCGGCGCAGGCGGCGTCCGCTCCCGAGCCCAACCGCGCCGCGGCCGCCAAGGCCGCCAGGTCTGCCACCGCCTGCGCGCGGTGCCGTGCCACCACCGCCGAGCCCAGGTACGCGCCGGCGCCGGTCGCCGTCAGCAGCACCACGATCATCCAGGCCGCGACCACGGTGGCCGAGCCCCGATCACCGCCGCGGCTCCGCGGCCGAGACCGCTTTGGCCGCAATATCGATGGCGGGCAAGAGCTTTGAATGCGCGACGACGGTGGCCACCACGAAGTCGCCGTCGCGGCGCAGCTCGACTCGCGCGCCACCGGGCGCGAGGCGGCGCGCGGCCGCCACGGCCGAGCGGTCGTCGCCGCGCGCCGCCAGCCTGGCGGCTTCGCGGGCGGCGTCGACGCAGCGCACCTCCATCGATACCGCGGCGACACCGGCCAGGCACAACACCAGCACCACCACGAGCGCCGCGGTGCCCAGTGCCGCCTCCACGGTGCTGGCGCCCGCACTGGCGGCTACACCTTGGTGTTGAGCGCACGACCGATGAGGTTGGTCAGCGCCGACACGATGGAGTCGCCGGTGACGACGGTGTACAGCACCGCGCCGAACGCGGCCGCCGCAATCGTGCCGATGGCGTACTCGACCGTCGACATGCCCGACTCGTCGGCCACCAGCACGGTGAGGTGCGCAAAGAACTCGCGAATCTTGTTGATCATCACTGCCTTTCTTTCGTTTCACAGCAGGCCCGACTGCAGGACGTCACCGGCCAGGCCGGCCACCACCGGGACGATGCCCAGGCAGACGAACGCCGGCAGGAAGCACAGGCCCAGCGGTCCGGCTATCAGCACGCCCGCCCGTTCGGCCGCGGCGGCCGCCGCGTGCGCGGCATCGTGACGAGACTCCTCCGCCAACTCGGTGACCCCACCGACCAGTGCCGCGCCCGAGGATGCCGAACGCCGGGCCAGCCGCAGCAGCGCGTCGATCTGCGGGTCAGCATCCTTGCGCGGTCTGGACGGAACCGACCATGCGACAGCGGGATCGGCGCCGAGCGCGAGCAGGTCGGCGGCGCGGCGCAGCACCTTCGCCAGATTCGGCGGGGCGGACGGGGCCGCGGCCGCCGCGGCCGTCGACACGGCCATGCCCGCCCCCAGGCACACGGCAAGCACGTCCAGACACGACGCGACGGCCAGCGGATCCGGGCCGCGCGCCGGCGTGCGGCCCCGCGGCGCCCGACCGCCGCCCGCCGACATCCCGGCGCGGCAGCGCACCGGTGAACCGCTGGGACCGATCCACAGTGCGGCGGCCAGTAGCACCGCCGCTTCCCCGGCGTGATTCATGACGCCACTCCTCCTCATCGCTTCGCTCTGCATCGTCGCCGGCGTGATTCATGACGCCACTCCTCCTCATCGCTTCGCTCTGCATCGTCGCCGGCGTGATTCATGACGCCACTCGATCGGCTATGCGATCCGACCACAGCAGACCGACGCAGGTCAGCGCCGACCCGACGAGCATCAACCACCCGCCCGCGCGCCCGCCAAGCAAGAAGTCCAGCGGACGGGCACCGATCAGTTGCCCCAGCAACACGCCGAGCACGGGCAGCGCGGCCAGTATCGCCGCGGTCGCCCGTGCGCCGGCCATGCTGGAAGTCACGCGGGCCGAGAACCGTTGCCGCTCAGCGATATCGCGCTGCGCGGTACGCATCAGAGTGGAAATTCCCAGCCCGTTGTCGTTGGCCAGCCGCCAGCACAACGCCAGCCGCTCCCAATGCGCGGACAGCTCCGAGCGGCGGCCCGCGGCGGCCAGCCCGGCCGCGACGTCGGCGCCCAGCCGGGCCCGCGCCGCCACCGAACGCAGCGACACCGCAACCGCGCCCGCGGTGTCGTCGGCGGCGACGCGGAACGCGCGCACCGGATGAGCGCCTGCCCGCAATTCACCGACCAGCACCTCGAGCGCGGACTGCAGCGCGTGGCCCTCGGCGGTGGCGCGCCGGATTCGCACGCGGCGCCGGTACCGCAGTCCCGCGGTCGTGCCCACCACCGCGATGCAGAGGACGGTTGTCAACGGCAGCACGATGGCGGCGGTGCAGCCGATAGCCGCGGCAAGCAAGCCCACCCCACGCAGCCCGACCGCGGGAACTCGCCGCTGGCGTGGCCCCGGCAGCCGTCGCCGCGGTGCGGACTGACTGGCGATGACCGCGAGCGCCAACAACAGCGCGCCGGCCGGCGGGCCGTTCACGCCGACATCCGGCCGCGCAGCAGGCGTTGCAGTTGCGGGGCGGCATCCGTCATGCCCCGGTCCGCATGCCAGACGGTGACCGCGCGTACCTGGCGTCGATCATGTTGCAGCGCAGCAATTTCGCTGAGCCGCCTGCGACCGGCGCGGTCGCGCTCGACGTGCACCAGCACCTGGACAGCGGCGGCGAGTTGGCTGTGCAGTGCGCCGCGATCGAGGCCGCCGAGCGCACCCAATGCCTCCAGCCGGGCGGGAACTTCCCCGGGGCTGTTGGCATGCACGGTGCCGGCACCGCCATCGTGGCCGGTATTGAGCGCGGCCAGCAGGTCCACCACTTCGGCGCCCCTTACCTCGCCGACCACAATGCGGTCGGGCCGCATTCGCAGCGCCTGGCGGACCAGCTGGCGCACCGGAACCTCGCCGACACCTTCGATGTTGGCGCAGCGGGCGACCAGCTTCACCAGATGTGGATGCCGCGGTGCCAGCTCGGAGGCATCTTCGACGCAGATGATCCGTTCGCCCGGCGGCACGGCTCCCAGCATCGCGGCCAAAAGCGTTGTCTTGCCCGCCCCGGTGCCTCCGCTGACCAGGAAGGCCAACCGGGCATCGATGATGTCGGTGACCAGTGCGGCGGCCGCGGGTCCGATCGTGCCGGCCGCGGCCAGGGCCGCGAGATCCTGGCTGGCGGGCCGCAGCACCCGCAGCGACAGGCAGGTGCCCGCTGCCGCCACCGGCGGCAACACCGCATGCAGTCGCACCGCCAGCCCGCCCGCACCGATGCCGGCAAGCTCGCCGTCCACCCAGGGCTGTGCGTCGTCCAGGCGCCGGCCCGCGGCGAGCGCAAGCCGCTGGGCCAACCGTCGCACCGCCGCCTCGTCGGGGAAACGAATCTCGGTGCGCCGCAGACCGGTTCCGTCGTCGACCCATACCGCGTCCGGTGCGGTGACCAAGACATCGGTCGTCCCGTCCGCGCAGAGCAGCGGATCGAGGATGCCCGCACCGGTGAGCTCGGTCTGCAGTACCCGGAGGTTGGCCAGCACCTCGGTGTCGCCGAGCATGCCCCCGGACTCGGCCCGGATCGCGGCGGCCACCACGGCAGGCCCCAGCGGACCGGCCTCGCCGGCCAGTCGCTCGCGGACCCTCTCGATCAGCGAACCGCTCATGCCGCCTTGCCGTTCCTTCCCGCTTTCCGGTGCGCCCCTGCGGGCGGCAACACGCCAAGGACCTGGCGCGCCGCCACCGCGAGGGCCGAGCGGTGTCCGAGCCGCAGTCCGCCGCGGTCGACCTGCTCGGCGAGTTGCGGCTGTGCCCGGATCGCGGCCAGCAGCGGCAGTCCGGTGATCTCGGCGATCTCGGCCGGCCGCAATCCCGCGGGCGACGGACCCCGCACCACCAGGCCGACATTCGGATTGATCGCCGCCACGACCGGAGCCAGCGCGCCGGTCGCCGCGCACGCCCGCAGGTCACAGCGACTCACCACGACGACCAGGTCGGCCGCGTTCAGCGCGGCCTGCGTCGCGTCGGTGAGACGACGGGGAAGGTCGCAGACGACGCTGACCGCGCCACGCCGGCCCGCATCGATGACCGCGTGCACCGGTGCACCGTCCAACTCGTAGCCGCGCCGGGTGCCGGACAGCACGCTGACTCCGCGATGCCGTGGCAACGCATCGCGGACGGCCGCCCAGTTGAGCCGCCCACCCTGCAACGCCAGATCCGGCCAGCGCAGCCCCGGCGTACTTTCGCCGCCGAGCAACAAATCGAGGCCGCCGCCCCAGGGATCGAGGTCGACCAACAACGCTTCCGTGGCAGCCTGAGCCAAGGCGACCGCCAGCAGCGAGGCGCCCGCCCCGCCACTGCCCCCGATGACGGCGACCGCGTGGCCGCGCGACCCGTCGTCGCGGGAGGATTCGGCGGCTTCGGCGAGCGCGCCGACCAACTCGGCTTCCTGCCGGGGCAGACACAACACCTGCCCGGCCCCGACCGCGACGGCGGCGGCCCACGTCGTCGCGTCCGGTTCGAGCGCCGTCATCACGGTCACGTGATCGCGCCGCGGCAGCGACCATCGCCCGCAGCGGGCCGCCGCCCGCGCGTCCAAAACGACGGCCGCGGCCGCGGCCCAACTCTTGCGGCTGACCGGAGACGCGTCGCCGGCATGCACCACGCGAACACCCGCGGCGGCCGCCACGCGGTCGACCTCGGCGCGCATGTCCGGATCCGCCAGCACCGCCAGCACACCCGCCGACCCCGTCGCATCAACTCCGGATCCGCCAGCCATCCGCCCACTTTGCGCGATCGTGACCTTGGGACGACAGTGCCAATTGCGGATTTGTGGATAGAGACGCGAGTGTGCACAAAGTCGTCATGAAGGATGGCGGCCGGGGCGACGAACGCATTTTCCCGCAACGCATCGAGAGCCGAACTATGCGCCGTGAAGTGAGAACAGCTGACCGCAGAAATGGGACGACCCCCGCCAGGGGGGGAGGAGGCGAGGGTCGTCGTGCATCAGCCCCGGGGGGTCGGGCTGATACACCCTCGGCACAGGCCGAGTAATGCTTACTATACACATGACAAGCCTCGGTAACGCAAGACCACACTTGCGGAAAAGACAGCTTGAGCCGCGTAAACACTGCCCTTTCGGCCCCGGACCCTCTTGAGCATGTATTTTCGGTACGGTGTCGCGGCCTCCCGGGATCGCCGACCTATGCTGGGTCGGTGACCGTCTTCGACCCCACCGCGGAGCAGTCAGCCCCGGCGCAATCAGCGGCAAGCACCGACCCCAACGCCCGCACGGCGGCCTTCTTCGATCTGGACAAGACCATCATCGCCAAGTCCAGCACCCTGGCGTTCAGCAAACCGTTTTTCAACCAGGGTCTACTGAACCGTCGCGCCGTGCTCAAGTCCAGCTACGCCCAGTTCATCTACCTGCTGTCCGGCGCCGATCATGACCAGATGGATCGGATGCGCGCCCACATGACCAATATGTGCACCGGCTGGGACGTCGAACAGGTCAAGTCGATCGTCAACGAGACGCTGCACGACATCGTGACTCCGCTGGTGTTCGCCGAAGCTGCCGACCTGATCGCGGCCCACAAATTGTGCGGGCGTGACGTCGTGGTGGTGTCGGCCTCCGGGGAGGAGATCGTCGCGCCGATCGCGCGGGCCCTGGGAGCGACCCACGCGATGGCGACCCGGATGGTCGTCGAGGATGGTCGATACACCGGCGAGATCGCGTTCTACTGCTACGGCGAGGGCAAGGTGCAAGCGATCCGCGAACTGGCCGCGCGCGAGGGCTACCCGCTGGAACACTGCTACGCCTACTCCGATTCGATCACCGATCTGCCGATGCTCGAGTCCGTCGGCCACCCCAGCGTCGTCAACCCCGACCGCGGGCTGCGCAGGGAGGCCGTCGAACGCGGCTGGCCGGTCATGTCGTTCTCTCGTCCGGTGTCGCTGCGCGACCGCATCCCGGCGCCGTCCGGTGCCGCGATCGCCACGACGGCCGCGGTCGGCATCAGTGCGCTGGCCGCCGGAGCGGTCACCTATTCGCTGTTGCGCCGGTACGCGTTCTGAGCCGGCGGCGGTGAAAGAGCAAACTCGTTAAACACGCAATCCAAAACGGATTCGGCGCCATTTCGCGAATTGGCCTTGCTGAGCCAGGGGTCTAGTAGTACAAAGGAAACACGGAAGCCCGGTGAGGCCAAGGTCGATCCGGAAGAGAAGGATCGTTCTCCCGACCCGGGCGCCCAGCACGGTACCCGGCACCCACGCGGAGTCACAGCCGCGAAAATGGCAGAAGTGTTGCGGGCCTGCGAGATTGCGAAAATGCGAAAGGTGTCGTCGGTCCTTTGGGTGGGGCCGCCACCGCAAGCGTCGTGAGATCGCCGAGGTCAACCCACGCAGCCCCGAGATGCACGCTTGGTAACCGAGTCCCGTGCTAGCGGGCGGCGGACCGAACATTCGGAACGCCGCCCGCTCTACATTTCTGCGACCGTTTTGCCGTGCCTTTTCCGTGCCACGATCCCGGCCTTCCGGCCGGTGGATCCGGGGCCTCAGCTACCGGTTCGGCATCGAGTCCGCGATCGACACAGCCTCCTGCGCACCAACTTTCATCGCGCGGCAGCACAGCACCAGCCACGCCCCCACCCCCTGCGGCGTGCCCTCGGCGAATCCCTGCGCGGCGTCACGGTACTCCGCGGGCTGGCGCATCCAACTGACCTCGGGCACCCCGAGCCCGTGCGGGTCCAGCCCGCTGGCGATGGTCACCAATCGAGAGACCGCGCGAGCCACCACACCGTCAGAGCTGCCGAAGGGTTTCAGCGTCAACAATTCGCCGTGCGCGACGGCGGCCAGCACGGGCGCAGGCACCCGCGTGCGCCCATTCACCAAGTCCGCCAACAACTCCAGTCGCGGCCCCACGCCGGCGCCGGCGCGCGGGCGGCCCAGCCGCTCGTCGTCGGCCTGCTCCGCCGCGGCGAGCACGTGCAGACGGGCCAGGGCCTGCAGCGGCGCGCGCCGCCAGATCGCGACGACGGGGCCTTCGCCGCCCTCCAGCGCCTGGGCCACCCGAAGCGCCCCGGCAAACACGGGATCACTGATCTGCCCGGCGTCGGCGAGATCCTCCAGCCGGACGGGGCCACCGTCGAGCACCGACGACGCGCGCGCCGCCCGCAGCGCCGCCTCGGCGGCGGTCACAGGCCAGCCCCGCAGATTGGCGCGGTGCCGGTGAGCGCGGCCCAGTGCCTCGCGGGCGCGGTCACTGGCCTCGGCGACGCCGGGCAGTTCCATCAGCGGGGCCAGCGGATCAGCCGTCACAGTGTCACAACCTATCCCCACCGGATTCACCGCGCGTGGGGGATGGCGTCGAGCAACTGACGGGTGTACTCGTGCCCGGGTTCGGCGAACAGCTTGTCGGTGGGCGCGAGTTCCACCACGCGGCCCGCGCGCATCACCAGCACGTCGTCGGCGATCTGCCGGACCACCGCCAGGTCATGGCTGATGAACAGATAGGCCAAGCCCAGTTCGGCCTGCAGCCAAGCCAGCAGGTCGAGTATCTGCGCCTGGACCAGAACGTCGAGCGCCGACACCGCCTCGTCACAGACCAGCACCTCGGGCCGCAACGCCAGCGCCCGCGCGATCGCCACCCGTTGCCGCTGCCCGCCCGAGAGCTCGCGCGGCAACCGGTCCAGCGCCGACGACGGCAGCGCTACCTGGTCGACGAGCTCGCGTACCGCCCGTGCGCGTTGTCTGCGGTCGCCGACGCGGTGGATCCGCAACGGTTCCTCGATGGCGCGAAACACCGAGTACATGGGGTCGAGGCTGCTGTACGGGTTCTGGAATACCGGTTGCACGCGCCGGCGAAACGCCAGCATCGCCTCCCGGCTCAGCGCGTCGGAGATCCGTGTGCCCCCGAAATCCACTGTGCCCCACGTTGGTTGGAGTAGGCCCAGCGCCATGCGGGCCACCGTCGACTTGCCGGAGCCGGATTCGCCGACGATCGCCAGGGTGCGGGCCCGCTGCAGCCTGAACGACACCGCGTCGACGGCGCGGAACTCGGCCCGCCGCCACGGTGCGCCGCGCGAATCCCGGTAGACCTTGGTGAGATCCGAGGCGACGAGGACGTCCTCGGTCGGGGGCGACGCGGGCCGGGCGCGACGCGTCAGCGATGGAGCCGCCGCCACCAGCCGCTGAGTGTACTCGTGTCGCGGGTCTCGCAGAATCGATTGCGCCGCACCGGATTCCACCACCATACCGCGATGGATTACGACCACGGACTCGGCGCGTTCGGCAGCAAGCGCCAGATCGTGGGTGATCAGCAGCAGCGCGGTCCCGAGTTGGGTGGTCAGCCGCTGCAGATGTTCGAGGACCTGCCGTTGCACCGTGACGTCCAGGGCCGAGGTCGGTTCGTCGGCGATCAGCAGCTGCGGACGGCCCGCCAGCCCGATCGCGATCAACGCGCGCTGGCACATGCCGCCGGACAACTGGTGCGGATACTTGCCCGCCTGCTTCGCCGGATCCGGCATGCCGGCCTCGGCGAGCAGTTCGACCGCCCGTCGCCGGGACTGGTGGCCATCGGTGTTGGCCCGCAACGCTTCTGAGATCTGAAAGCCGACCTTCCAGACGGGGTTGAGGTTGGTCATCGGGTCCTGAGGTACATAACCGATGCGACGCCCCCGAATCGACCGCAGCAGCTTCCGATCCGCCGAGGTGATGTCGATGCCATCAAAAGTGATGCGGCCGGCCGTGATTCGGCCTCCTGGCGGCAGCAGGCCGAGGATCGCTGCGGCCGTGGTGGACTTGCCGGATCCCGACTCGCCCACCACGGCAACGGTCTGGCCGCGCAGGACGCGCAGATCCACTCCGGCCACGACGGGGGTCTGGTCGCCGAACCGCACTTGCAGGCCCTCGACCTCCAACAGCGGGCCGGTCATGCCCGCCTCGCCCGCGACGCCGGATCCAGGGCGTCGCGCAGGGCGTCGCCCATCATCATGAACGCCAGCACCGTGATCGCCAGTGCACCTGCGGGATAGAACAGGATCGGCGACCCGGCCCGAAGGCGAGTCTGGGCGATGTTGATGTCTCCACCCCAGGACACCACCGACGCCGGCAGCCCGACACCGAGGTAGGACAGCGTGGCCTCGGTGACGATGAAGGCACCCAGCGCGATCGTGGACATCGCGATCACCGGGCCCACCGCGTTGGGTAACGCGTGTCGCAGCAGCGTTTGAAACCTGCTCAACCCCAACGCTTGTACGGCGAGCATATAATCACTGCCACGGACTTCCAGCACCGCGCCGCGGGCGATCCTGGCTATCTGCGGCCAACCGAACAGGGCCAGGATGGCGATTACCGTCCACACCGTGCGGTGGTGCAGAACCTGCATGAGGACGATCGCGGCCAGCAGCAGCGGCAGTCCGAAGAAGATGTCGCTGATGCGAGAGACGACGGCGTCCAGCCAGCCCCCGTAGAAGCCGGCCAACGCGCCCAGTGCCCCGCCGACGACGAAGACCAACAGCGTGGCACCCAACCCGACCGTCACCGACGCCCGCGCCCCGTAGATGGTGCGCGTGTAGATGTCGTGGCCCTGCAGGTCGGTGCCGAACCAGTGCGCCGCCGAAGGGCTGCGCAGGCTTTGGCCGGGGTCGGCATAGCCGGGATCGGCGTGGGTGAACAACGCGGGAAACAGCGCGACCGCAACGATGAGCAGGATCAGCACCGCGGCGACGACGAACTTCGGGCGGCGGTGCAGCTTGCGCCAGGTCTCGCCCCAGAACCCGGAGTGTTCAGCCATAGCGGATCCTCGGGTCCAGAACCGCGTAGAGCAGATCCACCACCAGGTTGGTGACCAGATAGATCAGCACCAGCACCGTCACGATCGCCACCACGGTGGGCGCTTCCTGCCGGGTCACGGCTTGGTAGAGCACCCCGCCCACACCATGAATGTTGAAGATGCCTTCGGTCACGATGGCCCCGCCCATCAACGCGCCCAGGTCGGCGCCCAGGAAGGTCACGACCGGAATCAGCGAGTTGCGCAGGATGTGCACGGTCACCACCCGCGGCCGCGACAACCCCTTGGCGGTGGCGGTGCGGACGTGGTCGGCGTGCGCGTTGGCGGCCACGGCGGATCGGGTCAGCCGCACGATGTAGGCGAATGAGACTGAGCCCAAGACGATTCCGGGCAGCAGCAGTCGTGCGAACGTGGCCCGTTCACCCACGGTGACCGGCGCGATGCCCAGCTTGACCCCGAACAGGAACTGGGCCAGGAAGCCCAGCACGAAGATCGGGATCGCGATGACGATCAGCCCGGAGATGAGCACCGTGGCATCGAACAGACCGCCCTGGCGCAGCCCGGAGATCACGCCGAAGCCGATGCCCAGCACCGCTTCCACCACCAGAGCGATCAACGCGAGCCGGATGGTGACCGGAAACGCGTGCGCCAAAACGGCGCTGACCGGCAAGCCGGAATAGGCGCGGCCCAGGTCGCCGTGCAGGACGCCGCCCAGGTAGCGCAGGTACTGCAACAGGAACGGATCGTCGAGGTGGTAGCGCGCCCGAAGCCCGGCCGCCACGGCCGGGGTCAGCGGCCGGTCCCCGGCGATGGCGGCCAGCGGATCACCGGGCAGCAGAAAGACCATGCCGTAGATCAGCAGGGTGGCGCCCAGGAAGATGGGCACCATGACGGCGATCCTGCGTGCGATGTAGAAGCCCATGTCTCAGCCCTTGACCAGGTTCTCGTAGTCGGGCAGCCCGTTCCAGGTGACCTTGACGGCGCTGACCTGCGGCGACCACCCGACCACGGCGATGTAGTACCACAGCGGGACGGCGGGCATGTCGTGCAACAGGATTCGTTGAGCGACGTTCACCAGCGCGTCGGCCTGCCGTAGGTCGGGAGCCGCCTCGGCCGCGGCCAGGCCGGCGTCGAACTCGGGGCTCGAGTAGCCGACGTCATTGGATCCCGCGCCGGTGGAGTACAACGGGGCGACGAACTCGATCATCGACGGGTAGTCGCCGATCCAGCCGGCCCGGAACGCGGTGTCGATGGTGCGGTTGGTGATCTGGGTGCGAAAGCCGGCGAAGGTGGGCTGCGGCGCACCGACGGCATCGATGCCCAGCACGTTCTTGATGCTGTTGGCCACCGCGTCCACCCACTCCTGGTGGCCGCTGTCGGCGTTGTAGGCGATCGCGTAGCGCCCGCTCCACGGCGAGATGGCGTCGGCACGCGCCCAGAGTTGGCGCGCCCGTTCGGGGTTGAAGTCCAACGCGTCGCTGCCGGGGATATGCGGATCGAATCCCGGCAGCGAGCTGGCGGTGAAGTCGCGGGCGGGGCTGCGGGTGTTGTTGAAGATCTGTCGACAGATCTGCGGGCGGTTGATGGCCGCCGACAATGCCAGCCGGCGCAGACGGCCTTCTTCCCCGCCGAAGTGCGCCAGCCGCAGCGGGGTGTCCAGGGACTGGCTGACGGCGACGGGTCCGCTGGCGGCGTTGCCGCCCAGGTCGCGCTGGTAGATCGTCAACGCGCTGGACGGAATCGTGTCCAGCACATCGAGATTGCCCGAGAGCAGGTCGGCGTAGGCGGTGTCCAGGTTGGAGTAGAACTCGAACCTCAGCCCCTTGTTGCGTGGCTTGCGGTTGCCGTGGTAACCGGGGTTGGGCCGCAGGTCGATTCGGACGTTGTGCTCCCACGCGGGACCGTCGGGCCCGTCGGCGAGTTGGTACGGTCCGTCGCCGATCGGGTGCTGCCCGAAAGCGGTCATGTCCCGAAAGGCTTTCTGCGGCAAGGGGTAGAACGCGCTGTGCCCCAGTCGCAGCGTGAAGTCGATGGTGGGCGCCTTCAGCCGGACGGTGAACTCCCGGTCGTTGATCACGTTCAGGCCGGACATGGTGGTTGCGGTTGGCCTGCCGTCGGCGGTCAGCCCGGCGACGGCGTCGTAGCCGTCGATGGGACCGAAAAAGTTCTGCTGCAGTTGGGCATTGGTGCTCAGCGCCCCGTAGTTCCAGGCGTCGACGAAGGAATGCGCGGTCACCGGTGAGCCGTCGGTGAAGGTCCATCCGGGTTTGAGGACGATCCGGTAGTTGACGTTGTCGGTGGTGTCGACCGACTGGGCGACCTCCGGGGAGGGGTTGCCGGCGGCGTCGTAGGACATCAGTCCGGCGAAGAGCCGATCGAGGATCCGCCCACCCTGGCTGTCGTTGGTGCCGGTGGGGATCAGCGGGTTCGGCGGTTCCCCGCCGTTGACCACCACCAGATCCGGGCTCAGGACGCCGCCGCCGCATCCGGCGAGCGGGGCGATCACCAGCATCGCGGCGGCAACCGGGGCCAGCAAGCCCACCGCGGTCCGCATCCGACGCATGACATCCGACCCTAGGGCCTGAGTCGCCCCGGCCACCTGAAGACCGCGGCGACCGTGCCCGCGCTATCACTCGCACAGCTACGCCTCACCCGGCTAGGCTCGCAGTCGGCCAAGGGCGCAGGGCCACCGAACGGCGCACTCTCGACGCAGGAGAACAGCCAGTGACCGCCACCGATACCGCAGGGTCGTCGACGTATCCGCCGGCGCGGCAATTCGCCGAGCAGGCCAACGCGAGCGAAGAGCTGTACCGCGAAGCCGAGCGCGACCGGCTGGCGTTCTGGGCCGAGCAGGCCGGTCGGCTGTCCTGGGCGACGCCCTTCAGCGAGGTGCTGGACTGGTCGGAGGCGCCGTTCGCCACGTGGTTCGGCGACGGCAAACTCAACGTCGCCTACAACTGCGTCGACCGGCACGTGGAGGCGGGGCACGGCGATCGGGTCGCCATCCACTGGGAGGGCGAGCCGGTCGACCACCACCGCAGCCTGACCTACTCCGAGCTGCAGGCCGAGGTGTGCAAGGCCGCCAACGTGCTGACCGACCTCGGCCTGTCCGCCGGCGACCGGGTCGCGATCTACCTGCCGCTGATTCCCGAAGCGGTGATCGCGATGCTGGCATGCGCCCGGCTGGGCATCATGCACAGCGTGGTGTTCGCCGGCTTCACCGCCAAGGCGCTGCGGGCCCGGATCGCCGACGCGCGGGCCAAGCTACTGATCACCAGCGACGGCCAGTTCCGCCGCGGCAAGCCGGCACCGTTGAAGGACGCCGCCGACGAGGCCGTCCAGCCCGGCCCGGACGGCGACAGCCCTGTCGAGCACGTACTTGTGGTGCGGCGCACCGGAATTGACGTGTCCTGGAACGACGACCGTGACCTGTGGTGGCACGACGCCGTCGACGCCGCCTCTCCCGAACACACGGCGGAACCCTTCGATGCCGAGCAGCCGCTGTTCCTGCTGTACACCTCGGGAACCACCGGCAAGCCCAAAGGCATCGTGCATACCAGCGGCGGCTATCTGACCCAGGCCGCCTACTCCCACTACTACGTGTTCGACATCAAGGCCGAGACCGACGTCTTCTGGTGCACCGCCGACATCGGCTGGGTCACCGGGCACACCTATGGCGTGTACGGTCCGCTGGCCAACGGGGTCACCGAGGTCCTCTATGAGGGCACACCCGACTCGCCCAACCAGCACCGGCATTTCGAGATCATCGAAAAGTACCGCGTGACAATCTATTACACAGCGCCCACGCTCATCCGCACGTTCATGAAGTGGGGGCGCGAGATCCCCGACGCGCACGACCTGTCCAGCCTGCGGCTGCTGGGCACGGTGGGCGAGCCGATCAACCCCGAGGCGTGGCGCTGGTACCGCAAGGTCATCGGCGCCGAACGCCTTCCGATCGTGGACACCTGGTGGCAGACGGAAACGGGTGCGGCGACGATCTCCCCGCTGCCCGGAGTCGCTGCGGCCAAACCGGGTTCGGCGATGAGGCCGCTGCCGGGTATCTCGGCCAAGATCGTCGACGATCACGGCGAGGAGCTGGTGCCGGGCATCCACCAGGGCGAGCACGTCACCGGCTACCTGGTCCTGGATCAGCCGTGGCCGTCCATGCTGCGCGGCATCTGGGGCGATCCGGAGCGATACGCCGAGACCTACTGGTCGCGATTCGCCGAGCAGGGCTGGTATTTCGCCGGCGACAGCGCCTATTACGACCGCGACGGCGCCATCTGGGTGGTGGGCCGCATCGACGACGTGATGAACGTGTCGGGCCATCGGCTCTCGAGCGCCGAACTGGAGTCGGCGCTCGTCGGTCACTCCGGAGTGGCCGAGGCCGCGGTGGTCGCGAGAGCCGACGAGACCACCGGCCAGGCCATCTGCGCGTTCGTCGTCGTGTGCGCCGAGTACGAGGTGCACGACGGGATCGTCGAAGAGCTGCGCGCCGAAGTGGCCCGCGAGATCTCACCCATCGCCAAGCCGCGGGAAATCCACGTGGTGCCCGAGCTGCCCAAGACCCGCAGCGGCAAGATCATGCGCAGGCTGTTGCGCGACATCGCCGAGAACCGCGATCTAGGTGACACCTCGACGCTGCTGGATCCCGGCGTCTTCGACGCCATCAGGGCGGCGAAGTAGGTTCAGTCGGGCAGCGGGCTGAACCCCGTACCGGCCCGATGTTTGGCGTTGATGTCACCGAGGACCGTATTGAACGACACCACCACCGCCGGCGTATGCAACGGAATGTATTTCGTGATGCAGGTCGGCAAGTTGTCGCTGAACGCTCCGTGGATCATGCCGACCAATTGATTGTTGACGGTAACCGGTGCGCCGGAGTCACCCGGTTGACCGCAGACCTGCATGACGATGGTGCCCGGCGTCTGGCCCATGCCCCAGGTGACACCGCACGAATTGCCGGTCGTGCGGCCCTGTTTGCACGCGATCGCGCCGAAGGCGGGGTCCGGACCGATGCCATTGATCAAGAAGCCGTTGAAGTTGGCCACCGGCGTCACCTTGGCCGGGTCGAACTTGATCACGGCGTAGTCGAGGTTGTCGTTGCCCGCCACCATGGTGCCCAGCACGCCCGCGTTCTCCGCGCCCTCGGCGGTCACCTGGGCTCCCGGGCCGCCGCAGTGCGCGGAGGTGAAGCCGATCAGGTCACCGGCGGTGTCGCCACCGATGGTGGTCAGGGTGCACATGGTGTCGCCGTTGATGACGATGCCGGCACCACCGCCCATCGGGATGCGGACGTCGGCGGCGGCGGCCCGGGCAAACGAGCCCGTGACGGCCACCAGCACGAGGACCATCGCCACGAAGAAGCATCGGTGCGCGCTCCGCACAGCCTCACTCCTATCGGTAGGCCGGAAATCACGACCGGCTTGGCCGAGTGTAATCGGCCGCCGTGTGATGTTGGCCCGACGCTCGAACCTGCGGCGCAGTGCTCGTCTGGCTTCATGTGTCCGGGCGCCACGTGGCAACATGAACCGCGACCGCAGCGAGCCGGGCGACGACGAAAGAGGACGGTCTGTGAGCAAAGCCGATGACAAGAACGGTGTGCCCAGCACCCTGACCACCATTCCGTTGACCGACCCGCATGCCAGAGCTGCCGAGCCGTCGATCGGTGACCTGATCAAGGACGCGAGCGCCCAGGTCTCCACGCTGGTGCGTGCCGAAGTCGAACTGGCTCGCGCCGAGATCACGCGTGACGTCAAGAAGGGTCTCACCGGCAGCGTCTTCTTCATCGCCGCGCTGGTGGTGCTGTTCTACTCCACCTTCTTTTTCTTCTTCTTCCTCGCCGAGCTGCTCGACTCCTGGCTGTGGCGCTGGGCGGCGTTCCTGATCGTCTTCGGGATCATGGTGGTGGTCGGCGCGGTCCTGGCCCTGCTGGGCTTCCTCAAAGTGCGCCGGATCCGCGGGCCGCGTCAGACCATCGAATCGGTCAAGGAGACGCGCAGCGCCCTGGCGCCGGGCCACGACAAGGCCCCCGTCGTCAAGCAGCTCCCAGAATCCCGCGACGGGGTCGCGAAGCCCGCGGCCGGCGCTGCCGGCGATCCATCGGGTTGGTAGATGGCACCGCCGGATCCGTCGGTAACGCGCATCGAGGGGCCGTGGCGCCATCTCGATGTGCATGCCAACGGCATCCGCTTCCACGTCGTCGAGGCGCTCAGCGACGCCGACGGCACGCCGGTGGCGGCGCGCCCGCTGGTGATGCTGCTGCACGGTTTCGGGTCGTTCTGGTGGTCCTGGCGTCATCAGCTGCGCGGGCTGCGCGGGGCGCGCGTGGTCGCCGTCGACCTGCGCGGCTACGGCGGCAGCGATAAGCCACCGCGCGGCTACGACGGCTGGACGATGGCCGGCGACACCGCCGGACTCGTTCGGGCACTCGGGCACTCCTCGGCGACCCTGGTGGGCCACGCCGACGGCGGGCTGGCCTGCTGGGCCACCGCACTGTTGCATCCGCGGCTGGTGTCGGCGATCGCGCTGATCAGTTCCCCGCATCCCGCGGCGTTGCGGCGATCCACGCTGACGCGGCGCGACCAGGCTTGTGCGCTGTTGCCGACGCTGCTGCAATACCAGCTACCGCTGTGGCCCGAGCGCGTGTTGACCCGGGACAACGCCGCCGAAATCGAACGCCTGGTCCGCAGCCGCAGCTGCGGCAAATGGCTTGCCTCCGAGGACTTTTCCGAGACCGTCGGCCATCTGCGGACGGCGATCCAGATTCCGGCGGCCGCGCACAGCGCGCTGGAATACCAGCGCTGGGCCGTGCGCAGCCAGTTGCGCGACGAAGGCCGGCGCTTCATGAGGTCGATGAGCCCGCGGCTCAGCGTGCCGCTGTTGCACCTGCGCGGCGAGGCGGATCCGTACGTGCTGGCCGACCCGGTCGACCGTACTCGGCGCTACGCCCCTCAGGGACGCTACGTATCCGTCGCGGACGCAGGGCATTTCAGCCATGAGGAAGCACCCGAGGACATCAACCGGCACCTGACGAAGTTTCTGGAGCAGGTGCACCTGAGCGGGACGCGGTAGGCGCCACCGCTCAGCCGACGCAGGACCCGGTGCCTGTCTGCTGAGTATCGCCGATTCTGGAAAGCTGACTGGCCACCTCGTCGGCGGTCAACACGAACCCGGTGTCCGGGTCATCGACCGCCGCACCGAAGACCACGCCGAGCACGTTACCGTCGAGGTCGATCAATGGCCCACCCGAATTACCTTGCTCCACACTGGCTCTGATCGTGTAGACGTCACGGTTGACCGGCGCCGGATCCCGATAGATGTCGGGTCCGCTCAACTTGATCAGCTCGCGGATCCTGGCCGGGGTCGCGGTGAAGTTTCCCCCGCCGGGATAGCCCAGGACCACAACGCTGGCACCGGTTTTCGCGTCGGTCTGGGCGAATTTCAGAGGGGGCGGGGGCAGGTTCGGGACGGCCAGGATCGCGATGTCCACGGCCGGATCGTAGGACACCACGGTGGCGTCGAGGGGATTGCCGCTGGCGTAAATCTGGACGCTGTTCGATCCGGCCACCACGTGCGCATTGGTCATCACCCGGTCGGGTGCGATCACGAAACCGCTGCCCTCCAACACTTTCTGGCAACTCGGGGCCAGGCTGCGGACCTTCACCACACTCGGCGCGGTGGCCCGTACCACCGGGTTGTTGGCCAGCTCGGGATCGGGAGAGGCGACGGGTATCACCGGGGTGCGGCTGAACGGCTCGAGCACCGCGGGCAAGCCGGAGGTGTTGAGCAGCGCGGACAGTCGCTTGGGCACCGTCTTGAGCCAGGGCGGCGCGACGTCGTTGACCTTGGCCAGCACTCGTGAACCCCGCACCGCGGCGGCCAGTTCCGGCTGGTCCTTGGACTGGGTCAGCGGCGTCGCCAGCAACCACGCCGCCGTCAGCACTACAACCAGCTGAACCGCCACCCCGATCACCGAGTCGACCGTGCGGATGGAACGGCTGCGGATCGCACCGCGCACGGCGCGTCCGAGCACCACACCGGCGACCTCGCCGATGACGACGAGCGCGAGGATCAAGAACAGTGCGGCAAACAATTTCGCTCGCGGCGCGGAGATGTGGCTGACCAGGTGGGGCGCCAGCAGCACACCCGCGATCGCGCCGAGCAAAACGCCAACGAAGGACAACAAAGAGCCCAACGCGCCCGACCGCCAGCCCGAGACCGCCGCGATGAACGCGACCGCCAGGACCGCGACATCCAGCCACTGCGACGGGGTCATGGAATTCAGGTTCATCGCAGGGTTCCACCCCCGCCGCCGACCAACGCCATCGCCGCGTCCAACTCGCGCTCGTCGGTGGTGTCCCACGGCTGCGCCCAACCGGCGACGTCGAGCAGCGCCGAGATCACCTGGCCGGTGAATCCCCAGACCAGCATCTCGTTGAGCAGAAATGCCGGGCCCGCCCACCGGCGGCCGAGGTCGCCGCGGTACACCATCAGCCGGTTGTCCGGATTGACGAACGCGCGCACGGGAACTCGCGCCACGATCGCCGTTTCGGACTCGTCGACGACGGCCACGGGGCCGGGATCCGGCGAATAGGCCAGCACCGGGACGACATGGAACTGCGACGGCGCGATGAACATCTTTTCCAGCGTGGCCAGGGGATGCAGCCTGCTGACGTCGATGCCGGTTTCCTCGCGGGCCTCGCGCAGGGCCGTGTCCACCGGACCCTTGTCGCCGGGGTCGGAGGCGCCGCCGGGGAACGCCGCCTGGCCGGCGTGGTGGCGCAGGGTCGACGCCCGCACGGTCACCAGCAGATCGGCACCATCGGGAAGGCCGCCGTCGGGAGCGCCGGATTCCGGACCGGAGAACAACACCAGGACAGCGGCCTCGCGGCTACCGCCGCGCAGGGCGGTCACCGCCGACATGGCCGTGTCGGTGATCATCGCCAGCACGTCGGCCGGCAGGCGGCGCCGGGCCGCATCGGGAATGTCGTCGACGTTGTCGAGCAGCGGACGCAGCCAGGACGGGCAGGCGTCGGGCCTCAGCGGAACGGTCCCGCGCCCGGGAGCGGGGTCCCCATTCCGCAGGGGTGAACCCCCAGCACTCACGGCCCCTCCAGTCGGTTCAATCTTCCGCTTATCCCCGGTCGTTGCCGATCGCGGCCGCGATCTCATCGGCAGTGTTGAAAGCTCGTGGCAGCGTTTGGGCAACGCTACCGTCCGGCCGCAGCACCACGGTCGCGGGCATCACATTTGCCACCCGCAGCGCGGCCGCGACCAGGCGACGACCGTCCTGCAGTGTCGGCAGGCGCACACCAAGCTGGGCCAGCCTGAGGAGCGCGGCCGTCTCGTTCTCGTCTTGATGCACCGTCACCACCATCACGTCCGAACCGGCCCGACGTTGATACTCGGCCATCGCGGGCAGTTCGGCCGCGCACGGCGCGCACCAATAAGCCCACAGGTTGAGGACCACCCGGCGCCCGGCCAACGCGCGGGCGACGTCGACGCGGGATCCGTCGGCAGCGCACTCGGCCGTCACGCCGCGCAACGACTCCGGGCCGTCTCCGGTTCCGGCGCCCGGGCACGGCGGGAGGTCGGCGCGTTGCCGCGGCCCCGCCAGCGCGGCGGGCGTATCGGCGTCGCGGCGTTCCCGGTCCGGCGGGCTGCCGGTGGGCGCCGACGTCGGGACCGAGTCGTCGCGCAACTGGGCGAACAGCGCGGCGATCAGCGCCGCCACCACCGCAAGAATTGCGATGTGCCAGCGAACTTTCCGGGTCAGCGTCGGCATGTGATCACCGTGCGCGAGGTTCGCGGCCCGGCTCAGAGCCCGGCCAGGGCGAGCAGATGCTCGGTTTCCGGGCCCTTCACCAGCGGCGCGGCCAGGGCCGCTTCGGTGGGACCGAGGCCAAACGAGGGGCAGTCTTTGGCGAGCAGGCAGACGCCACACGCCGGTTTGCGGGCATGGCACACCCGGCGGCCGTGGAAGATCACCCGGTGGCTCAGCATGGTCCACTCGGCCCGTTCGATGAGCTCACCGACGGAGTGCTCGATCTTGACCGGGTCCTTGTCCGCGGTCCAGCGCCACCGGTGCACCAGCCGCGTGAAATGGGTGTCGACCGTGATGCCGGGGACCCCGAAAGCGTTGCCCAGGATGACGTTGGCTGTCTTGCGCCCGACCCCGGGCAGGGTGACCAATTCGCTCATGGTCGAGGGGACTTCGCCGTCGAACCGTTCCACCAGGGCCTGCCCCAGGCCGATCAACGAGGACGCCTTGTTGCGGAAGAAACCGGTCGGGCGGATCAGGTTTTCCAGCTCGGCGCGATCCGCTTGCGCGTAATCCAGCGCCGACGGGTACCGCTTGAACAATGCGGGCGTCGTCAAATTGACCCGTTTATCGGTGCTCTGCGCCGAAAGGATTGTGGCGACCGTCAGTTCCAGCGGCGTCCGGAAGTCCAATTCGCAGTGCGCATCCGGAAATGCTTGTGCCAGAGCACGATTCATTCGTCGCGCCCGCCGCACCAAGCCGACTCGGGACTCCTGCGACCAGCGTCGGGCGTCGACGCCGCCGGGTGTGGCCGGACTCGATTTCGAACGCCCGGACGACTTTGCCGCTGTCACCTACGACAGAGTACTGATTTCGTGATCTCGCCGAGACCCCGTGTTGATGCAAGGCGATGTTTACTCTTCGGTGTGTCGTGGTTGCTGGTCGCCGGCGTTCCGGTGCTGCTGATGCTGGCGGCGCTGGGCCTCGGGCGGCTCGAATCCGAGCTCATCCCCGGCGCCTGCGTGGTGGCCGACGTCGACGAGTTCCTCGAGCGTGCCGGCGGTGTGGATATGCACACGCTGGCGTCCGAGGGCATGCCCGAAGCGCTGGAATACCTGCACCGGCGCGAGCTTGCGCAACTACCCGAGGGCACGGCGGGCGGGCGCGGCGGCGGTCCGCGTCACGCCGCGCCGTCGTTTGCGGTCAGCTTCGTCGACCGCGACGAGATGACGCTGCCGACCCGAATCCACGGTCAATCGCACGTCGATCCGAAATTTAAAGTCCCTCGAGGCGCCAATCCTGTGTAGCGTTGGCACGTTGGACACATTGGGCGTTCCTCTAGACTCGTCACGCGAGCAAGGGGTTAGCCTGCCCGTATCACAATAATTTTTCTGCGAAAGTTGAAGAGGCAACGTGGACGAGATCCTGGCAAGGGCAGGAATCTTCCAAGGGGTCGAACCCGGCGCAGTCACAGCGCTGACCAAGCAGCTGCAACCCGTCGACTTCCCCCGCGGACACACGGTCTTCGCCGAGGGGGAACCCGGCGATCGGCTGTACATCATCGTTTCGGGAAAGGTGAAGATCGGCCGCCGTTCGCCCGACGGACGCGAGAACCTGCTGACGATCATGGGCCCTTCGGACATGTTCGGCGAATTGTCGATCTTCGACCCGGGCCCGCGGACGTCCAGCGCCACCACCATCACGGAGGTGCGGGCGGTGTCGATGGACCGCGACGCGCTGCGCGCGTGGATCGCCGACCGTCCCGAGATTGCCGAGCAGTTGTTGCGGGTGTTGGCCCGACGCCTGCGCCGCACCAATAACAACCTGGCCGACCTGATCTTCACCGATGTGCCCGGCCGGGTGGCCAAGCAGCTGCTGCAGCTCGCGCAGCGGTTCGGCACCCAAGAGGGCGGCGCGATGCGGGTCACCCACGACCTGACGCAGGAAGAGATCGCGCAGCTGGTCGGGGCTTCCCGGGAGACGGTGAACAAGGCGCTGGCCGACTTCGCCCACCGCGGCTGGATCCGGTTGGAAGGCAAGAGCGTGCTGATCTCGGACTCGGAGCGGCTGGCCCGCCGAGCGAGGTAAGCGCGGGCGGAGCCCGGGCACAACCGAACGAGAATCAAGCCCCCGAGCGAGGTAAGCGCGGGCGCAGCCCGGGCGTGCTCGCCGATCGCTGCCACACCAGCCACATGAGCACCGCTGTCGCACCATGAGGTGACTCGCAAACGCGCTAGCACCGGCGCTATCGCATTTCGAGAGGACCATGCACTCCCAGAGCCGGGACTGCTGAGACAGCAGTGACCCGCGCGACGGGAGTTACGCCGTCGGCTCCCCCGAGCGCAGGTGGTCCAACTGCACCTGCACCGACCACTCGGCGGCATCCCAGAGCTTCTCGTCGACATCGACATAGACGTGTTCGACGATCTGGCGGGCGCTGGCGTCCTCGCCCAACTCCCG
Source organism: Mycobacterium sp. 94-17 (assembly GCF_035617725.1). NCBI lineage: Bacteria > Bacillati > Actinomycetota > Actinomycetes > Mycobacteriales > Mycobacteriaceae > Mycobacterium > Mycobacterium sp. 94-17. The sequence goes on along the minus strand of NZ_JAPIYN010000001.1, from coordinate 70,527 downwards.
CAACGCCGAACGCACCTGGTCCAGACGCTCGCCGCGGTGCGCGAGGTAGCCTTGCGCCACGCTTTCCAGATCGGCCAGGTCCGGGCCGTGCCCGGGCAGCACCGCCCGGCGGCCCAGGCCGCGCAACCGCCGCAGCGATTCCAGGTAGTCAGTCAGGCTTCCGTCCTCCTTGTCGAGGACGGCCGTGCCGCGACCAAGGATGGTGTCGGCGGTCAACACGGCATCGTCGAGCAGGAACGACAGCGAATCGGCGGTATGGCCTGGGGTTGCCATGACCTTGATCTTGAGGCCCGCGGCATCGATCACCTCGCCGTCGGTCAGCTCCCCGCCGAGGCCACGCAGAAATCCACTGCCCGCCGAACGCACGGTCGCGCCGGTCAGCTCGACCAGCTTGTCGATGCCGTCGGTGTGATCGCTGTGCCGGTGGCTGATCAGGACCAGGGCGATGCGGCCCAGCGCGGCGACCCGCGCGATGTGCCCGTCGTCGTCGGGTCCGGGGTCCACGACAACCAACTCGTCACTGCGGGGCCCGCGCAGCACCCAGGTGTTGGTGCCCTCGAGAGTCAGCAGCCCCGGGTTCTCGGCCAACAGAACCGACGCATTCTCGGTGACCGCCCGCAGCGTGGCATAGGCGGGATGGGACAACGCGGCCTGGGACACGGACGTCAGCCGACCTCGACGATCAGCTCCACTTCCACCGGCGCATCCAGTGGCAGCTCGGAGACGCCGACCGCCGAGCGCGCATGGGCGCCTTGCTCCCCGAAAACCTCGGCGAGCAGCTCGGAGGCCCCGTTGACGACGCCCGGCTGGCCGTTGAATCCTGGGGCCGAGGCAACGAACCCGACGACCTTCACCACCCGGGTCACGTCGTCGATGTCCACCAGCGAGCTGACGGCCGCCAGCGCGTTGAGCGCACAGATCCGCGCCATCGCCTTGCCCTCCTCGGGGCTGACGTCCGCGCCCACCTTGCCGGTGCCCAACAGCGTCCCGTCCTGCATCGGGAGTTGGCCCGCGGTGTAGATCAGGTTGCCGGTGCGCACCGCCGGTACATAGGAGGCCAGCGGCGCAACGACCTTCGGGAGCGCGAGGCTGAGCTGCCCGAGCCGGGCCGAAGCACTCATCGGAGCGCCCCCCTTTACTTGGGGCGCTTCAGATACGCGACGTGCTGCTCGCCGGTCGGGCCCTGCAGCACCGACACCAGCTCCCAGCCGTCGGCACCCCACTGGTCGAGGATCTGTTTGGTGGCATGCGTCAGCAGCGGAACCGTGACGTACTCCCATGCGGTCGGTTGGCTCATGCCGCGAGCTTATCGGGTCGGGCTAGCATGCGATGGTGGCAAACACATCGAGCGGCGCAAGTGCGGTCGGCTGGCCGGCGCGCTTGACGAAGGCCCGTTTACATTTCGTGACCGGCAAAGGCGGAACGGGTAAGTCAACCATCGCGGCCGCGCTGGCGCTGACCCTGGCCGCCGGGGGCCGCAAGGTCCTGCTCGTGGAAGTCGAGGGCCGCCAAGGCATTGCGCAACTCTTCGACGTCCCGCCGCTGCCCTATCAGGAGGTGAAGATCGCCAGCGCCGAACGCGGCGGTCAGGTCAACGCCCTGGCGATCGACATCGAGGCCGCCTTTTTGGAATACCTCGAGATGTTCTACAACCTGGGCATTGCCGGTCGCGCGATGCGCCGCATCGGCGCGATCGAGTTCGCGACGACGATCGCGCCGGGCCTGCGCGACGTGCTGCTCACCGGCAAGATCAAGGAAACGGTGATCCGCGTCGACAAGAATCGGCTGCCGACTTATGACGCGATCGTCGTCGACGCCCCGCCGACCGGACGGATCGCGCGCTTCCTGGACGTCACCAAAGCGGTGTCCGATCTGGCCAAGGGCGGCCCGGTGCATTCTCAGGCCGAGGGCGTGGTGAAGCTATTGCACTCCGAGCAGACGGCCATTCACCTAGTGACCCTGCTGGAGGCGCTGCCGGTCCAGGAGACGCTGGAAGCCATCGAGGAACTCGCCGAGATGCAGCTGCCGATCGGCAGCGTGATCGTGAACCGCAACATCCCCTCCTACCTGCAGCCCGCCGATCTGGCGAAGGCCGCGGAGGGAGACGTCGACGCGGATTCGGTGCGGGCCGGGTTGGAGAGGTCCGGAATCAACTTGAAAGACAAGGATTTTGCCGGTTTGCTGACGGAGACCATCGAACACGCGACGGTGATCGCCACGCGCGCCGAGATCGCACAACAGCTCGATGCATTGAAAGTTGCGCGACTGGAATTACCAGCGATTTCCGACGGGGTCGACCTCGGTAGCCTTTACGAGCTGTCGGAATCACTTGCACAGCAGGGGGTTCGATGAGCACCGCGCCCGAACGGCTTAATATGGCGGCGATCCTGGCCGACACCGCCAACCGCGTCGTGGTGTGCTGCGGCGCGGGTGGGGTGGGCAAGACCACCACCGCGGCCGCGATCGCGCTGCGCGCCGCCGAATACGGCCGCAATGTCTGCGTTTTGACGATCGATCCGGCCAAGCGACTGGCCCAGGCGCTCGGAGTCAGCGACCTGGGCAACACTCCACAACGAGTTCCCCTGGCGCCGGAGGTTCCCGGTGAGCTGCACGCGATGATGCTCGACATGCGTCGCACCTTCGACGAGATGGTGGTCCAGTACTCCGGACCCGGTCGCGCGCAAGCGATTCTGGATAACCAGTTCTATCAGACCGTCGCCAGTTCCCTCGCCGGCACGCAGGAGTACATGGCGATGGAGAAGCTAGGCCAGCTGCTGGCCGAGGATCGCTGGGATCTGGTGGTGGTCGATACCCCGCCATCGCGCAACGCGTTGGACTTCCTGGACGCGCCGAAACGGCTGGGCAGTTTCATGGACAGCCGGCTGTGGCGGTTGCTGCTGGCGCCGGGGCGGGGCATCGGGCGGTTGGTAACCGGCGCAATGGGTTTGGCGATGAAAGCGATGTCGACGATCCTGGGTTCCCAGATGCTGGGTGACGCAGCCGCTTTCGTGCAATCGCTGGACGCCACCTTCGGCGGCTTCCGCGAGAAGGCCGACCGCACCTACGCGCTGCTGAAAAGGCGTGGGACGCAGTTCGTTGTGGTGTCGGCGGCCGAACCCGACGCGCTGCGGGAGGCAGCCTTCTTCGTCGACCGGCTGTCTCAGGAAGGGATGCCGCTCGCCGGGCTGGTCTTGAACCGCACCCATCCGCCGTTGTGTTCCCTGCCTGCCGAACGGGCGATCGACGGCAGCGAGATGCTGGACCAGAGTGCCGACTCCGAATCCGCATCGCTGACCTCGGCGGTGCTGAGGATTCACGCCGACCGTGCGCAGACCGCCAAGCGGGAGATCAGGTTGCTCTCCCGGTTCACCGGAGCCAACCCGCACGTGCCGGTCATCGGCGTTCCGTCGCTGCCGTTCGATGTCTCGGATCTGGAGGCGCTGCGCGCGCTCGCCGACCAGATCACGTCGGTCGGTGACGATGCGGGGCGGGCAGCGGCCCGCTGAGGAACCGGCCCATCCAGACGACGTCGGTGACGATGCGGGGCGGGCAGCGGCCCGCTGAGGAACCGGCGCTGTAACAGAAACGTAATCACGAACAGCAGGCCGGTCGGCTCGCTCAGCCGATGGACCGAGTGAGCCGCCGGGGTCGCGCGAGAGGTTCAGCCGACGCTGCGGGTGCGCCTCTTGTCGAAGAAGTCCGCCCAGGAAACGACCTCGGGGTGCTGCTTGAGCAGGGCGCGGCGTTGCCGCTCGGTCATGCCGCCCCAGACCCCGAACTCGACCTTGTTGTCCAGAGCGTCCGCCCCGCATTCCTGCATCACGGGGCAGTGCCGGCAGATCACTGCCGCCTTGCGCTGGGCCGCTCCGCGGACAAACAGCTCGTCGGGATCGGTGGTCCGACATAGCGCTTTCGAGACCCAGGCGATCCGCTCTTCGGCATCGACACTGCGAAGTACCCCTTGTGCGGCTGCGATGTTTGTCCTACGCGCCGCCGGCCGTATTGGTGACACGAACTGTTCCCTTCCCTACCGGCCGCCCGACACGGCCGCCCTCCTCCGGGTGCAGATCCCGACCTGCGATCTACGCCACACCATGTACTTCGGTGTTACCTGAATCTCACCGTGTGTCTAAGTTAGGTGGTCAGGTGGCAATTGCGCAACAGTCCGATAACGCTTTTTTTGGGACGGGCGTGCCGTCTCGCACCGAAGGGCGGACGGGAAAGTGATCTTGCACACCATGCTGCGCCTCACGTGACGGAACTGCAAATTTTTTTTGACGCCACCGCAAGTTCCCGCCCGCCGCCCGCGTCGACGCATTTTGACAGCGAACTCGCAGCGTGGCGGCGTGAAAAGGGGCCGCTAATGTAGTAGCCATGTCAGACCGTCCCCCGGCCGCGCTCACGATCCTCAAGCTCGCGGGGCTGTGCGTGTTGGCCAGTGTCGTCGCCACGGCGCTGCTGTTCCCCGTCGCCGGCGGAATGGGACTCATGTCCAACCGCGCCTCGGAAGTGGTTGCCAACGGGTCGGCTCAGCTTCTCGAAGGCGAGGTGCCGGCGGTGTCGACGATGGTCGACGCCAAAGGAAACACCATCGCGTGGCTGTATTCGCAGCGCCGATTCGAGGTGCCCAGCGACAAAATCGCCAACACGATGAAGTTGGCGATCGTGTCGATCGAGGACAAGCGGTTCGCCGAACACAACGGAGTGGACTGGAAAGGCACCCTGACCGGCCTGGCCGGCTATGCCCGCGGCGACGTCGACACGCGCGGTGGTTCGACCATCGAGCAGCAGTACATCAAGAACTACCAACTTCTGGTGACCGCGAAAACCGACGCCGAGAAGCGCGCGGCGGTGGAGACCACCCCGGCCCGCAAGCTGCGCGAGATCCGCATGGCGCTGACGCTGGACAAGACCTTCACCAAACCCGAGATCCTGACCAGGTACCTGAACCTGGTCTCCTTCGGGAACGGCTCGTTCGGCGTCCAGGACGCCGCCCAGACCTACTTCGGCATCAACGCCGCCGACCTGAACTGGCAGCAGGCGGCGCTGCTGGCGGGCATGGTGCAGTCGACCAGCGCGCTGAATCCCTACATCAACCCCGAGGGTGCCTTGGCGCGGCGAAACCTGGTGCTGGACACCATGATCGAAAACATTCCGCAAGAGGAAGACGCACTGCGTGCCGCCAAGGCCGCGCCGTTGGGAATCCTGCCGCAGCCCAACGAGTTGCCCCGCGGCTGCATCGCAGCCGGCGATCGCGCGTTCTTCTGCGACTACGTGCAGGAGTACCTGTCGCGCGCCGGCATCAGCAAGGAACAGGTGGCCCGCGGCGGCTACCTGATCAAAACCACGCTGGACCCGGACGTGCAGATCCCGGTCAAAACGGCCATCGACAAGTTCGCCAGCCCGACGCTTCCGGGGATCTCGAGCGTGATGAGCGTGATCCAGCCGGGCAAGACGTCCCACAAGGTGATGGCCATGGCCAGCAACCGCACCTACGGGCTGGACGTCGACGCCGGCCAAACGATGCGCCCGCAGCCTTTCTCGCTGGTCGGCGACGGCGCCGGATCCGTCTTCAAGATCTTCACCACGGCCGCGGCCCTGGACATGGGGATGGGCACTAGCGCCACCCTGGAGGTGCCCGGCCGTTTCCAGGCGAAGGGCATGGGCAGCGGTGGGGCCAAGGGCTGCCCGAAGGACAACTGGTGCGTGGTCAACGCCGGTAACTACCGCGGGTCGATGAACGTCACCGACGCGCTGGCCACCTCGCCCAACACCGCGTTCGCCAAGCTGATCCAACAGGTCGGGGTGTCGCGCACGGTGGACATGGCGATCAAGCTCGGGCTGCGCTCCTACGCCGACCCGGGCACGGCCCGCGACTACAACCCGGACAGCAACGAGAGCCTGGCCGACTTCGTCAAACGGCAGAATATCGGCTCGTTCACGCTGGGCCCGATCGAGGTGAACGCGCTGGAGCTGTCCAACGTCGCGGCCACCCTCGCCTCGGGCGGCACCTGGTGCCCGCCCAGTCCGATCGACAAGCTGGTCGACCGCAAGGGCAACGAAGTCGCGGTGACCACCGAGACCTGCGATCAGGTCGTGCCCGAAGGCCTGGCGAACACCCTGGCCAACGCGATGAGCAAGGACGCCCTGGGCGGCGGCACCGCGGCCGGTTCGGCCAGTGCGGCGGGCTGGGACCTGCCGGTGTCCGGGAAGACGGGCACCACCGAGGCGCACCGCTCGTCGGGCTTCGTGGGGTTCACCAACCACTACGCGGCGGCCAACTACATCTACGACGACTCCCCCAACCCCACCGACCTGTGTTCGTCCCCGCTGCGCCACTGTGGCGAGGGCGACCTGTACGGCGGTAATGAACCGGCGCGCACGTGGTTTACCGCGATGAAGCCGATCGCCACCAACTTCGGCCCGGTGCAGCTGCCGCCCACCGATCCCCGCTACGTCGACGGCGCACCCGGTTCGCGGGTGCCCAGCGTCGCCGGCCTCGATATCGACGCGGCACGCCAGCGCATCAAGGAGGCGGGCTTCCAGGTCGCCGACCAGAACAACTTCGTCAACAGCAGCGCAAAGCAGGGCGAGGTGGTGGGAACAACGCCGAACGGCGCAACGATTCCCGGCTCGATCATCACCATCCAAGTCAGCAACGGCGTTCCGCCCGCCCCGCCGCCACCGCCGGAAGGTGCGCCGCCACCGCCGGTGGGCTCACAGGTCGTCGAGATTCCGGGGCTGCCGCCGATCACCATTCCGCTGCTGGCGCCTCCGCCTCCGCCACCCGGTCAGCCACCGCCATAGACCTCGTGACGTCGAGATACGCTGCCAGTCCCGGACCGGCAGTAACATGCCAGCATGGCTGATGCTCACGTCCCGATTGCCCGGCTCCTCCCCGGGCCGCCTCGCGGCCCGCATCGTCACCGAGCGGTACCCGTCCTGATACGTGCCGGCGCCGCCGCGCTCGCTTCCGGCGTCGCCGGCCTCGGGTATGCCGCGGTGATCGAGCGCAATGCGTTCGTCCTGCGCGAGATCACCATGCCCGTGCTGACCCCGGGCTCGACTCCGCTGCGGGTGCTGCACATCAGCGACCTCCACATGACGCCCGGCCAGCGCCGCAAGCAGGCGTGGCTGCGGGAGCTGGCGGCCTGGGAACCGGATCTGGTGGTCAACACCGGCGACAATCTGGCCCACCCCAAGGCGGTGCCGTCGGTCATCCAGGCGCTAGGCGACCTGCTGTCGCGACCCGGCGTCTTCGTGTTCGGCAGCAACGACTACTTCGGCCCCCGGTTGAAGAACCCGCTGAACTACGTGACCAACCCGTCGCACCGGGTTCGCGGGGAGCCCCTGCCGTGGCAGGACCTGCGGGCGGCGTTCACCGAGCGCGGCTGGCTCGACCTCACCCACACCCGGCGCGAGTTCGAGGTGGCGGGTCTGCACATCGCCGCCGCGGGCGTCGACGACCCGCACATCGACCGCGACCGCTACGAGACCGTCGCCGGCCCGGCCAGTCCGGCCTCGAATCTGCGGTTGGGACTGACCCATTCGCCCGAGCCGCGGGTGCTGGACCGCTTCGCCGCCGACGGCTATCAGCTGGTGATGGCCGGGCACACCCACGGCGGTCAGGTGTGCCTGCCGTTCTACGGCGCACTGGTCACCAACTGCGGTCTGGACCGCTCGCGCGCGAAAGGACCGTCCCGCTGGGGCGCCAACATGCAACTGCACGTGTCCGCCGGGATGGGGACGTCGCCGTTCGCGCCGGTGCGGTTCTGCTGCCGGCCGGAGGCCACCCTGCTTACGCTGATCGCCACCCCGATGGGCGACCGCAGCGCTGCCAGCGACCTGAGCCGTTCGCAGCCCACAGCATCGGTGCGTTGACCGACCAGACCCGGATCGCGGCCCGCGGCCGCTCACGCGGTTGGGCAGACAACGCGATCCGGCTGATCCAGGCCGACGCCCGTCGCAGCGCCGACACCCATCTGCTGCGTTACCCGCTGCCCTCCGCGTGGAGCACGAGCGGCCCCGGCGCTCAGGTCGCGCTGTACCTCAAGGACGAGACGACGCACATCACCGGCAGCCTCAAGCACCGGTTGGCCCGCTCGTTATTCCTCTACGCGCTGTGTAACGGCTGGATCGACGAGGGCACCACGGTGGTGGAGGCGTCGTCGGGTTCGACGGCGGTGTCGGAGGCCTATTTCGCGGCGCTGCTGGGTCTGCCGTTCGTCGCCGTGATGCCGGCGACGACCAGTCCCGCCAAGGTCGCGCTCATCGAATCACATGGCGGCCATTGCCATTTCGTGCAGAACTCAAGTCAGGTGTACGCCGAGGCTGAGCGCGTGGCGCACGAAAGCGGCGGACACTATCTCGACCAGTTCACCAACGCCGAGCGCGCCACCGACTGGCGCGGGAACAACAACATCGCCGAGTCGATCTACGCGCAGATGCGCGACGAGAGGCACCCCATCCCGGACTGGATCGTCGTCGGCGCGGGCACCGGCGGAACCAGCGCGACGATCGGCCGCTACATCCGCTACCGACGACACGCCACTCGGCTGTGCGTCGTCGACCCGGAGAACTCCGCGTTCTTTCCCGCCTACGCCGAGGGCCGCGACAACGTGGTGATGCCCTCGTCGTCGCGCATCGAGGGCATAGGCCGGCCCCGGGTGGAGCCGTCGTTCCTGCCCGGCGTGGTCGACCGCATGGTGGCCGTCCCGGACGCGGCCTCGATCGCGGCCGCGCGGCACGTGAGCGCGGTGTTGGGGCGCCGGGTGGGGCCGTCGACGGGCACCAACCTATGGGGCGCGTTCGGCCTGCTCGCCGAGATGGTCGCCCAGGGTCGCGGCGGTTCGGTGGTCACGCTCCTCGCGGACAGCGGGGACCGCTACCGCGACACCTATTTCAGCGACGAGTGGGTGGCGGCGCAGGGACTGGATCCGACGGACGCTGCCGAGGCGCTGGTCGACTTCGAGCGAACCTGCTCCTGGAAGTGACCTGCCGCACGGCGGTTTGGCAAGCCGACGGCCCGGTGCGATAGGCTGTCGAAGCTTCAAGCGGGGTGTGGCGCAGCTTGGTAGCGCGCTTCGTTCGGGACGAAGAGGCCGTGGGTTCGAATCCCGCCACCCCGACTCTTGTGACCAAAGTTGACCAGCATTGACCGCGTAGGCGCGCTGGCCTGCTCCGTGATCGACTCGCTCGAGCAGACCTCGACCCTTAGGGAGCGCCCCCGGCTAAGGGCTGACGCTTCCTGCCCGGGGCAACGCCCCACTGCCTGAGACGACTACCTGCCTAAGCCGGACCGGGACAACGACGGCCTCGCGTGCAAAGGCTGAGCGAGATCTATGCCGACGACCGCTGAGAGAAGTAACCTTGGAAAAGGCGAATTACCGAGGCACGTGAATGAAGAGACTTCTGGCTGTTGTGGCGATGTTGAGCGCGGCGCTGCTGAGCGCGCCGATCGCTTCGGCCGATCCCGGTTGGGGTGGCCCCGGTTGCGACTGCGGCGGCTATTGGGGCAACGGCGCCGGCGGCTGGGACAACGGCAACAACCAGGGCTGGTACCCCGGCAAGTTGCTCTCGGGTGGTACCGGCTGCGTCAGCGGCCCGTTCGGATTCGTCCAGTTCTGTAGGTAGACATTGCTTTGACGGCCGATTGAATCGGAGTACGCGACCGGTGCCGCCGGAAAGACATTCTCCGCATCGGTGTCGCACGCAGATCCCCGAAACCGGGCCGATATCTACCTCGAAGGACCCTGCGTCCACGCCGCATGGACCCGGAAGGTCGTCGTCATCAACGACCTCGATGAGCAGACCGCCTTCAACACTTTGGTCATGCCGTCGCAGAGCATGAACACCCCGCTGCGGGGGCATCGCCCGATCGAGGATGCCACCGACGGTGACGGGGCGGCGGACGGGCGCCGCGCTACGATCCGAAACCATTGCGGTCCAAGGTATTTCGCTATGCATCCAACTCCGGTTCCAGTCGCTGAGCCGTGACGTGCGGCGAGACCCCGCGGGTGCGCCGCGGACCCCGCACAGCAACGCGCTGTATGCGCGTCCAGCTGTGCAACTGGGTGCGCCCCACCAGGCGGCAATGGTGGGTGCTCGCCAATTGGCGGGCCGCCTTGGTGAAAGTCTGATTTGTCACGACGACTGTCCGGCGGCAGCCGTGGTGGCGCGCCCCCGCCACGACCTGTTGGACGGCGGCGACACCGACGGCCTTCGTCAGCCTCTTGCATTGGACTGCCATGCGGGCGCCGTCCTTCTTGGCGATCAAATCCACCCCGTAGTCGCCGGTGCTGGCCGTGGGTGTCACGCTGTAGCCCGCGATGCGAAGCTGTGCCGCAACGAATTCCTCGAATTCAACACCGGACATCCGGTCGATGGCGCGCAATCCCGCTTTCGCGCATTTGAGGTCGCGTCGGCGGTGTGCGTCGGCCCGGTACCGGTCCCGCTGCAGCGAAAGCCACCACAGGATGGCCACCGCGGCGATTAGCCCACCGAGTCCGGCCATACATCCCGCCGGCAGGCTGCCGTTGGCCTGCTGCGTGAAATACCAAGGCAGCGCCAAACCCAGCAGGAGGAGCGACCCGAGTACCTTGTCCATGACTCCCCAACGTGCCGTTCGCGCCGACATGAACGCCGACATGAACGTAGTGCACGCCTCCGACAATTCGCCGCAGGCTCATCGCCGCGCCGGCGGGGCCCGAGCCGATGTCAGGCGCAGTCGGCGCACACCGGAAGGCCCGAGCTGGACCCACGCATCCGGCTGCGGTGCTGCACCAAAAAGCAGCTCGAGCAGGTGAACTCGTCGGCCCGCTGAGGAATCACCGTCACCGACAGCTCTTCCCCGGACAGGTCGGCACCCGGTAGTTCGAAGAAATGCACATCGTTGGGGTCTTGGTCGTCGACAACCGTGGTGACAGGCCCTTGCAGGGCCGGCCCCAGTTCGCGCAGCGGGGACTTGTCCTGGGCGTCGGCGTCGGATACACGGCGTGCGTCGTAATCGGTGGTGGTCGCCATCGGGTTCCTCCCTGCTATGGAACGGGTTGACGCACTCTCCTGTACTCACCCGTGGCGCAGGCTGTACCCCGTTCGGGGCCGCACTACACCAATGCGGCCGGAAAAAGACCCTTGCGGCCGAGGAAAACCGGAAAAAAGTTGTGACGACGTAGAAATGGACCGGCAGCGGGGCCGCGAAGCGATAAACGCCCCGCTGCTCAGCTGGTGGGTGGCGGCGCGGGCTGATCGGAATGCGCGGCGTGCCAGCGCAGTTCGTCATCGCGGACTCTGCGGTGGGCACGCAGCAGCCACGCCGCGCTGAGCGCGCCCAGCACCACCGCCACGCTCAGGGCGATGGCGCCGGCCACCAGATGTCCGACGGCGACCGCGAACAAGCCCACAGTCAGCGCTATCACCGCGACGCCCACACCGACGAGGCCGGGGATGTTGGCGCCGTTCTTGAGGGACTCACCGGCGTGCTGACGCGTGGTGCGGGCGTGATCGACTGCGTTCTTGTGATAATCCAACGTCATTCCTCGCAGAGAACTGTTGTATATCAACACTATTCGGGCGGTATGGAGTTGCCTGGCCACTCCGCTATCAGGCGGCGGACCACCCAGCTGTCAGACAACACCTGGTACGCGTACCCGTTGCCTCGACGGACAAACGCCACTGGCGGACTGTGTCAGCGGCGTCCAGCGCGGGTATGCCGCGCTCATGATTTCACGACCGCACGCGGGCACGAGCTACGCACGGAGCTTGCCCTGATGGCCGGCGGCTGCCCACCCGCCGTCCTGTTCGACGTCGACGGGACCCTGGTGGATTCCAACTATCTGCACGTCTTTGCCTGGCAGCGCGCGTTCGACGCCGAAGGCATGGCGGTGGCGTCGTGGCAGATCCATCGCTGCATCGGGATGGACGGATCGCGGCTGGTCCAGACGCTCTCCAATGACGCCCCGAACAGCGTCCGGGAGCGCCTCAGCGACAAGCACAGCGAGTTCTATCGCGAGATCACGCCACTGCTGCAACCGTTGCCCGGTGCCCGCAACCTGTTGCATCGTGTCGCCGACCTGGGCTTGCAGGTGGTGTTGGCCAGCTCTGCGCCCGAGGACGAACTGAAGGTCCTGCGCAAGGTGCTCGACTGCGACGCCGTCATCTCCGAGACGACGCTGTCACGCGACGTCGACACCGCCAAGCCCGAACCCGGCATCGTGCAGGTGGCGCTGGACCGCGCCGGCGTGGACGCCGAGCATGCGGTGTTCGTCGGGGATGCCGTGTGGGACGCACACGCCGCCGCCGGCGCGGGATTGCCGTGCATCGGCCTGCTGAGCGGCGGCATCTCCCGCGCGGAACTGCGGGAGGCGGGCGCCGATCCTGTCTTCGCCGATACGCGCGACCTGCTCGAGCACCTGGAATCCACCCGGATCGCGCAGCTTGCGCCGGTTCGCGACCGATGACCTCGCTCAGTCCCGGTGCCGGCGCAGCGCGAGCGGCAGCACCCACCAGAAGAAGGTGAACAGCGGCAGCGCACACGCTCCGGCCACGAGACCGACCCGGTATCCGGCCACCGCGGCGAAAATGATCGTGGTCAGGCCGACCACGGCCAGGCCGAGGAGGACCAGCCCGGCGAAGGCACACCGATGCGCGGCCGATACCAGGACCTGAAGCCGATGACGCCTGAAGAGCGCCCGATGCATGGCGACCGGCGCGATCAGCAGGACGGTCGCGCACACCGCACTCACCACGGTCGCCAGATACACCACGCGCATTGCCGGTCCGAGCACGTCGAAGCGCTGTTGAAAGGGCAGGGTCAGCAGGAACCCGGTCAGCAACTGCACCCCGGTCTGGACCACCCGCAACTCCTGCAGCAGGCTGTTCCAATTGCGGTCCAACCGTTGAACTTCGGTTTCGCCCCGCTCACGGCGATCCCACCGCTGATCGGACTGTGGATCGTCGACATCCATAGCCCAGATCATCGCACCTGGGCCAGATCTGGACGCCGCGTTGAACGGGCGCGACCTCGCTCATGATTTTTGCCGCGGGAATGTACGAGCGAACTGCGGCGGCAGGCCAGGTCCTCCGGATAGCCAACTGCCCCCCGCAAAAAACGCCGAGCCGAACCCGACTCGGCGCAGGTGCGCCAAACGTGTTGTGTCCGAACGCAAATAAAGGATGGGCGGCGCGGGCGTGCCAGTCGTCCGGCGTACCGGAACGGTGAATCGCTAGCCGCTGAGCTTGCCGTCCCGCACCCCGCTCAACGCCTCTTCGAGCGTTTGGTACAGCGGGAAGGTTCTGTCGAGACCGGTCAAATGAATCGGCCTGCGGGTGGCCGGGCCGCGTGCAACCACGCCGAACCCGGTCTGCTTGTCCAGCCGCTCGTAGGTCGCCGCCAGGATCTTCAACCCGACCGAGCCGAGAAACTCCACCGCGGAGAGGTCGATGATCAGTGCGGTCGGGGTGTCCGCGATGACGGCGCCGATGGCCTGTTCCAGCGCGGGAGCCGTGACCAGATCGATTTCGCCGCTGACACTGACCACGGCCACCCCGTCATGGTCCTCTACCAACGTGGTAATCGAATCAGGAGCTGACAATGGCAATCCTTCGTCGTGGGCCGTGGCGTGGCTCAACCCTAGCCTGCGTTGTGGACTGCGGGAAGAATATGCCCTCTACACGTGCCCTGCGGCAACCCAGGCTAGTCTCGCAAAAAGAACTGCAGACCGCAGGGCGCGACGTGGCTATTCGGGAGGCCAGATGTCAGATTCGCCGTCGGATTTCAACAGTATCGCCACCGCAGCGCAGCCCGTGGGAATCTCGAGCGAGGGGCTGCTGCCGCAACTGGTTCAGCATCTTCGGCAGAATCGGACCGTTCTGCGTGAGGAATGGGCCCGCAGAATCACCGAGGCCGAGTTGCTCACGGCGATGACCCCGGAGGAAATCTTCTCCGAGGCGACCACCGTGTACGACAGCTACGTGGAGGTGCTCGAGACCGGGAGCGTCGAGGCGCTGCAGGATTACGCCCGTGACCTGTCCGAACGCATCATCCCGCGGGGCGTCGAGACGGACGAGGTCGTCGGCATCGTGCTGTTGCTGCGTGACGTGCTCGCGCGCTCCCTGTTCGAGAAGTACCAGACCGACTTCGAGATGCTCAATCGCGTTCTCGACGCCTACGAGCCTGCGGCAAACCGCATCGCCAACACCGTGGCCGTCAGCTTCGTGCAGGAGCGCGAGCGCATCATCCGCCAGCAGCAGGAGGCGATCCGCGAATTATCAACGCCGGTGCTGCAGGTGCGCGAGCAGCTGCTGATCCTGCCGATCATCGGCGTGCTGGACAGTCAGCGCGCCCGCCAGGTCACCGAGCAGCTGTTGCGGGCCATCCGCGCGAACCGCGCCAAAGTGGTGGTCATCGACATCACCGGTGTGCCCACCATCGACTCGACGGTGGCCAACCACCTGGTGCAGACGGTCGACGCCTCGGGACTGATGGGCGCCAGCGTCATCATCACCGGCCTGTCCTCCGAGATCGCCCTGACACTGGTGACCATCGGGCTCGACCTGTCGAAGATGAACGCCGTCGGCGACCTGCAGGGCGGCATCGAGGAGGCCGAACGCCTGCTGGGGTACGAGGTCACCCGCACGGGCGAGCAGACCGGATAACCACCATCGACACGAGCGCCGCATGCCAGTACCGATCCTGAAACAGGGCTCGATTCTCATCGCGTCGGTGCAGGCCGCCCTCACCGACTCCGACGCCGAACGCCTGCGCTACGACCTGATGGAACGGGTCAGCAAGTTTCGCGCTCAGGGCATCATCGTCGATGTCACCGCCATCGATGTGATGGATTCCTTCGCCGCCCGCTCGCTGCGCACGATCGCGCACATGACCCGGCTGCGCGGCGCGGACACCGTGATCGTCGGACTGCAGCCGGAGGTGGCCTTCGCGATGGTCCAGCTCGGCCTGGCGTTCGACGACATGAACACCGCGCTGGATCTTGAAGAGGGCCTCGCGCTGCTGAATCGCCAAGGCGGAGTGGGGAAGTCAACGATCGGGCTCGACGGTGGCGGCTGATATCGTCGTCGCCATCGACAACTCGGACGACATCGTCGAAGCCCGCAAAGCCGGCCACCAACTCGCACTCGATCTCGGATTCTCCCTCACCGACGTCACGATGATCGCCACGGCGATCTCGGAGATCGCCCGCAACATCACCAGCTACGCCGGCCGCGGCGCCGTCCGGGTCGCGATCGCCGACCGGGAGGGGCGCCGGGCCCTGGTGGTGCGCGCCGAGGACGAAGGTCCCGGCATCGCCGACATCGACCGCGCGATGGAAGACGGCTACACCACGGGGCGTGGGCTGGGGATGGGCCTGCCGGGTGCCCGCCGTCTGATGGACCGGTTGGTCGTCGAGTCCACGCCCGGCCGGGGAACCGTCATCGAGATGTGGAAATGGGTCCCGCCCCGTGCGTGAGAACGGTCGGCTGGGGCCTATCGAGTGGGCGCGGGCCGGACGGCCCGTGCCCAGCGAGCACACGTCCGGTGACCGGGGTGTGGCAGTCGATCTCGACGGCGAGGCGGCGCTGTTCGGGATGATAGACGGCCTCGGCCACGGGCCGGCCGCCGCGGAGGCCGCGCTGCGGGCGGTCGATGTGTTGAGGCGCAATAGTTCCGAGCGGATCGAGGTCTTGATTCAGCTCTGCCACCGCGTGCTGGTCGGCACCCGGGGAGTCGCAATGACGTTAGCGCGGGTGGATTTCGGCGCCAACACCATCACCTGGACCGGCGTCGGTAATGTCACCGCCGACCTGGTGGCCAAGGCGCCCACCGGCGCCCAGGTTCGGTCCAGCGCACGGCTCAGCGGAGGTATCGTCGGCTACCGCATACCGGAAATCGCACCGGCGCAAGTGGTTTCCATCCGACCAGGCGACCTGCTCGTGATGAGCACCGACGGAATCGCCGAGGACTATCTGGACCACGTCGACTTCTCGGCCACCGCCGTCGCCATCGCCGACGGACTGCTCGACAAGGACGCGAAGGACACCGACGACGCGATGGTGCTGGCGGCACGTCACAGGGGAGTATCGATGTGAGCGGCGAAAACGACTTTTACGACCAGTACGAGGCCGCGCTCCGCGCCTACCTGAACTCACGCGACGAGGCCAGCCTGTCGATCGGCAATGAGCTCGGGCGCAGGGCCCTGCAGGAACAAGTCAGCCTGCTCGGCCTCGTCGAAAAGCACGTCCGGCTGATCTTCGAGATTTCGCAGGACGTGCGCCTGGACGCGCCGATCGCGCTGGAGTTCCTCTTGCACGTGCTGGTTCCGCTCGACGTCGCAACGCGCGGCTTCATCGACGGCAACAGGCGCTATGCCGAACAACGCGCGCGCGCCGAGGGTCTGGCCGACCGCGACAAATTCCGTACCGCAGTGGTCAATTCACTGCAGGAAGGCTTTTTCGTCGCCGACCACGAGGGCTCCGTGGTCGAGATGAACAACGCCTTCATCGACATCCTCGGATACCCCAGCGAGGGATTGCCATACAGATGGCCGCACCCCTGGCTGGTCGACACGAAGACGGCGGCCGAAAAGACAACAGAAGTCATTGCGCACGGGCGTACCGACTACGAAACGCCCATCCGCCACGCGGACGGGCACCTGGCGTGGGTCAAGGTGAGCATCAACGCGGTCAGGGAATTCGGCAGCGACAAAGACGCCTACGTCGGAACCATCCGCGACATCACCGCCGAACGTGCCTTCGCGGCACGGGAAACTGCGGTGCTGCGGTTGGCCACCGCCGTGGCGGTGGCCAAGAGTGTGGACGAGTTGCTGGCCATCACGCTCGACGAGTGCAGCGCGGCGATCGATGCGCAGCGGGTGATCGCGGTCTCGTGGCCCAGCGGCGACGGCGACCCGACGGTCCAGGTGGCCGGCGAGCCTACGGCGTCGTCGTGGCGCGAGCTGGATCCGTGGCTGCAGCGCACCTTTCAAGATGCGCGTCATCAGCTGCCGCTGACGGCGAAAACGATTGAGGCGCCTGATAATCCCGGCAAGGTCCGGGGGCTGGTGGCGGTTCTCTCCGGCACCGGAGACCTGGCGCTCTGGCTGGAGCTGCGCACGCGTCGCTGGGTCAGCGGGGAGGATCGGCTACTGGTCACCGTGCTGATCGGGCACTTGAGCCTGGCCATGCAGCACGTGCGCCAGTTCGAGAGCGCGCGTGAGACGTCGCTGACGTTGCAGCGTGCCATGCTGCCGCCCGTTCAGCCGCCGCCGGGCTTCGCCGTTCGGTACGAACCCGCGGTGCCGCCCTTGGAGATTGGCGGCGACTGGTATGACGTGCTGCCGATCGGTGAGCACCACATCGGCATCGTCGTCGGCGACTGTGTGGGCCGCGGCCTGCCGGCCGCCGCGATCATGGGGCAGCTGCGGAGTTCCGCGCGGGCGCTGCTGATCAACGGGGCCGAGCCCGCGGTGCTGCTCGACCAGCTCGACTCGGCGGCGTCGCTCATCCCGAACGCGTACTGCACGACCGTCTTCCTGGCGATCCTGGACACCGACACCGGGGTACTGCAGTACAGCAACGCGGGCCACATGCCGGCCGTGCTGGCGGGCCCGCGGCCCGGCACGACGACGCTGCTGACCGATGCCGCGTCGGTGCCGCTGGCGGTGCGCAGGCACGAGCCGCGCCCGCAGGCCACCCAGGTGCTGCCGCCCGGCTCGACGCTGATGCTGTTCACCGACGGTCTCGTCGAGCGCAAGCATGAGTCGATTGATGACGGAATCGACCGCGCGGCAAATGTTCTGGCGCAGGACATGACGTCGCCCGTGGACACCGTCGCCGATCGGGTGCTTGACGAACTTGCGCCGGCCGCGGGGTATGACGACGATGTGGCGCTGGTGGTCTACCGGCACCGGCACGCACCGCTGCGCATCGAAACCGGCGCCAGCGCAGACCAATTGATCCACATCCGGCGCCGGGTGGCGAACTGGCTGCGGGCCGGCGGCGTGACGGAGGAACAGGCGGCCGACATCGTGCTGGTGGTCAACGAGGCGTGCACCAACTGTGTCGAACACGCCTACCGTGGATTCGCCGCCGGGACCATGCTGCTCGAAGTCAGCCTCGACGACGGCGAAGTGCGCACCCGGATCACCGATTACGGATCGTGGAAGACGCCGGCGATCATCCCGGACAGCGGTGGACGCGGCCTGCCGCTGATGCAGGTGCTCAGCGACTCGATGGAGCTCGACTCCACCGCCGTCGGCACCACCGCGGACATCACGTTCCACGTTGTCGCGGGGGCCGGCTGAGGCGGGTTCGCGCCGCGCCGACCGTTTGTGTGCCCCGCACGCCGACCGTTTGTGTGCCCCGCACAGCGGGTAGACATCGGCGTGACCCACGCATCGACCCTGACCGAACCCGTCCTGCCTGCGGCGCACGGGCCACTGTCGACGGCGGTGCGGTGCGCGCTGGCGGGTCCGCCCTCGGTCGACCACCTGGCGCGGATCAGCTCCTCCGTGCGTGACTCCGACCCCTATGGCCTGGATCTGCAGCTGGCGCTGTCCATGTGCTACGAGCTGCACTACCGCGGGCTGGCGGGCGTGGACCCCGCGTGGGAGTGGAATCCCGCGCTGTTGGGGCTGCGCGGCGAACTGGAACGGGTGTTCCTGGCCGGCGTGCGCCGCGACGTCGGTCACATCGATCCCGATCAGACCGCGGCGGCCGAGATGGAAGCTCTCACGGTCGAACCGCTCGACGGCACCGGCCCGTCGTACTACCTGCGCGACACCGGGACGTGGCAGCAGGTTTGCGAGTACTTCGTGCACCGCTCCCTCTACCACCTCAAGGAGGGCGATCCGCATGCGTTCGCCATTCCGCGCCTGACGGGCGTGGCCAAAGCGGCCTTCGTGGCAATCGAGTTCGACGAGTACGGCGCCGGACGGGGCGCACGCTTGCACCAGCAGCTGTTCGCCGACCTGCTCGCGGCGGCCGGCCTGGATGCGACGTATTGGGGCTACGTCAACGCGGTGCCCGCCGAGGCCCTGGCGGTGGTCAACCTCATGTCGATGTTCGGGTTGCACCGCTGGTTGCGCGGCGCGGCGATCGGACAGTTCGCCTCGACGGAGATCACCTCGCCGCCGGGATCGCAACGCATGGTGCAGGCGTTGCGGCGCCTGCAGGCGCCGGCGGCCTGCATCGAGTTCTACAGCGAGCACGTCGAGGCCGACGCGGTGCACGAACACATCGTCCGCAACGAGGTGGTGGGCGATCTGGTCGCCCGGGATCCGCGACTCGAACACGACGTCATCTTCGGCATCCGTGCCCATGCCGCGGTCGAAGACCGCCTGGCGCAACGGATTATGACGTCGTGGGAGCGGAATCAGACGTCGTTGCGCCTGCCGCTGGAAGTGCCGACCCCTTGAGGCGACGGCACCGGCGGTGGCTCGTGTCGCACAGCGGGTAGCGGCCGCTGCGGCGACAGGTGCAGATCGCCACCATGAACCGGTCGGACTCGACGACCTCGCCGTCGGGCATCTCGATGCGCACCGGGCCCGAGACCAGCACGGGCCCGTTGGGCACCACCTGCACCCGGGTCGCGGTCATCGCTTTTCGGCGCGGATCACGATCAGCTCCTCTTCGCGGCGTCCGCGCGGTATCAGCCCGACCTTCTCCAGCCACGTCGCCCGCGACATCATCACCGGGCCGAACGGTATCCACTTGGAGGCAATCACTTTCGCGTCCATGCCGGCCCACTTGAGCGAATCCAGGGAATTCTGCACACCTGCGAGCGCGGAATGCACCAGCAGCAGGGACCCACCGTCGCGCAACAGCTTCGGCGCCGACTCACAGAGCGGGTCGAGGACCACCCGGCCGTCGACGCCGGCGTTCCACGCCCATGACGGTCCGGCTTCCGGGCAGATCTCGTCCAACTCGGCCCCGGGCGGCGTCGGCACATACGGCGGGTTGGACACAACAACGTCGAACGGCGCGCAATCCACCGCCGCAACCCACGATCCCTCGCGGACGTCCACCTCGGCGCCGGCCATGGCCGCGTTGCGCCGCGCGCAACGCACCGCCTGCGGGCAGATGTCGAAAGCCATCGCACTGGCGCATCCCATCGCGGCGGCCGCGATCGCGACGAAACCACTGCCGGTGCACAGGTCGAGCACCCGCCGTCCCGGGATCAGGCCCGTGTCATGCATCACGTCCACCAGCAATCGGGAGTCCTGTTGCGGCTGATACACACTGGGAACAGGCGAGACAGCGGGCTCGGGATATGTGGTTGTCACTGTTGGCCTTTCGAAAACCCTACGAGTACCTGCCGCGGATCGCGGTCTGGCCGGATAATGCCCGCAAACTCGTGTATTCAAACGAACAGCGGGAAGTTCTTCGCCACTAACCCGCCGTCGCGTGCGCGAACTGCTGGAGAATGACTGCGCAGAACGCCGGTAGGTCCGACGGCGAACGGCTGGAGATCAGGTTGCCGTCGACGACAACCTCCTCGTCGACGACGTGCGCGCCCGCGTTGCGCAGATCGGTGCGGATGCTGGGATACGACGTCAGGGTCCGGCCCACCGCCACACCGGCTTCGACCAGGGTCCAGGGCCCATGACAGATGGCCGCCACCGGCTTGCCCGACCCGACGAAGTCGCGGACGAAGGACACCGCGTCGCTGTCCAGGCGCAGCTTATCCGGGTTCACGGTGCCGCCCGGCAACACCAGGCCGTCATAGTCGTCCACCGAGGCCTCGGATACCTTCCGGTCGACAGCGACGGTTCCGGCCGGTTCGAGGTCGTGGTTGCGCGCCTGGATTACGCCGTCCTTCAGCGACAGCAGCTGCACCTGGGCGCCGGCTTCCTGCAGGGCCGCACGTGGCTGTTCAAGCTCCACCTTCTCCACCCCGTCGGCCGCGAGGATCGCTATCCTCTTGCCCCGCAATTCATTTGACATTGCCGCTTTCCTTCCCTGGCTGTGCGAGCGTGATCTCGCCGTACCGAAGGCCTGGCGCCCCGTCAGGACCCGTCGCCGGTGGTCCGCAACGCCGTATAGAGGTCGAGCCCGGCGATTCCGGACAGCAGCGCGGCGCTGACGATGCCCCGGCGCCGCCGGCCCGGGCCCCGGGCGACGACGCCCGCGACCAACAGCGCCATGTCCAGGACGTCGCCGGCCACGCGGGTCCACACCAAGCTGGCGGGACCGCCCAGCAGCGCGGCCCCGTGGCCGCACTCGCGCACCCCGAGCGCGCGGATCACCCGCCGCGATCGTCGGGTGTCGTCCACGCCCGCGACGGCGGCGACCTTGCCGGGGGCCACCACTTCGCTCACACCCAGGCCGAAACTGGCACCGCTGAGCGCCTTTACGAGTGTGGCGGTGGTGTCATCGTTGCGATCGCTCATCGTTTACTCCCCCGGGTTGCGGGCCGGATACCCGGGCCCGCAGCGGTCAAACCCGTGCTCACTTGGCCGCGTCGCGCAGAGCCGCCAGCAACGGCTCGGCGGCTTCGGAGAGGAACCGTTCCTGGGTTTCCCCGCCGATCTGCACGAGTGCGACATCGGTGAACCCCGCTTCCCAGTAGGGCCGGACGGCCTCGACGATGGCGTCCAGTTCAGGCCCACAGGGGATGGTCTCGGCGACGTCTTGGGGCCGCACGAACTGCGTGGCGCCGGCGAAGCCGGCCGGCGTCGGTAGATCCGCGTTGACCTTCCAGCCGCCGGCAAACCAGCGGAACTGGCCGTGCGCCCGTTTGACCGCGGTATCACGGTCGGGATCCCAGGACACCGGGATCTGGCCGACCACCCGGCCACCGCCGGTGAGATTGGCCGCCTGACGGGCGCCGTGCCAGGCATCGACGACTTCCTTCATGGGTTCGGTCGCGATCAGGTGGTCGGCGAGCTTGGCAAATTTGTCGACCGCCCTGGTGCCCCCGACTGCCACCCCGATTCCCACCGGAATGTCGGGCACATCCCACAGCCGCGCCGAATCGACCTGGAAATAGTCGCCGGTGAAGTCGACCAACTGGCCGCCGAACAGTTCGCGGATTATCTTGATCGCCTCGCGCAGCATGTCTTGCCGCCGCGTGACCGCCGGCCAGCCCTTGCCGACGACATGCTCGTTCAGGTTTTCACCGCTGCCCAGGCCCAGGGTGAACCGGCCGTCGGACAGGATCTGCACGGTGGCCGCCTGCTGGGCGACGACCGCGGGGTGATACCGCATCGTCGGGCACGTCACATAGGTGTAGAGATCGACCCGTTCGGTGGCCTGCGCCACCGCGCCCAGCACCGCCCAGGCGTTCGGCGCGTGGCCTTGCGAGGTGAGCCACGGCGAGAAGTGGTCGCTGCACACGTGGAAGTCGAAGCCGCGCTCCTCGGCCGAAACCGCATACTGGACAAGCTCTTTGGGTCCACTCTGCTCGGTCATCAAAGTGTAGCCAAAATTCGTCATACTTGACGGGATACCCGGCTGCTCCGCACGCAAACGACGCCCCGGTGTTGGCGGAGCGCCTGGCGCTTGCCCGCCTGTTGCGCAGGCGCCCCTTCAGGGGTGGCACACCCAAAGGCTCTGCGGCAGAGAGCTATTCTTGGCCCGTCAACGCCATGTGGGGTGATCTCGAGTGTGGCGCAACGCTTTTCGGACCTCGCCGGTGGGCTACAACCGCTCCTTGACGGCGGCGGAGAGCCGGGCCCCGTCGGCCTTGCCCGCGGCGATCGCGGTGGCGGCCTTCATCACCATGCCCATCTGTTTCATCCCCGGCCGCTCGCCGATTTCCTCGGCGACCTGCGCGATCGCGGTGTCGGCGACGTCGGCCACCTCGGCCTCGGTGAGCGGGGTGGGCAGGTACTCGTCGATGATCCGCGCCTCGGCGTGCTCGTTGGCAGCGAGCTCCCCGCGCCCGTTCTGGGTGTAGATCTCCGCGGATTCGCCACGCTTGCGCGATTCCCTGGCCAGCACCTTGATGACTTCCTCGTCAGTGAGATCTCTGGCCTCCTTACCGGCGACTTGCTCGGTTTGGATCGCAGCCAACAGCATGCGCAGGGTGGCCGTTCGCAGCTTGTCCTGGGCCTTCATCGCCGCGGTCAAATCCGTCCGGATCCGCGCTGTGAGTTCCGCCATGTGTGAAACGCTACGCGCCGCGCGGGTCGAGATTGTGAAATGCCCCGGCCGCCGACAGGATGGAGCCCATGACGAACGACGTGCCCGGCAGCGGGGCTGGTTTGACGGGCCGCTGCACTCGGTGAGCGCGCCGCCGCCTGGTTACCCGGCCGGCCCGCCACCGGCATACGGCCCACCACCTGAATTCGGCCCGCCCGCGGGGTATGGACCGCCGCCGGGATACGGCCCACAGCCGCCGTATGGGCCGCCGCCGGGATACGGCCCACCGCCCTCGTATGGACCGTCACCGGCATATGGGCCGCCACCTGCGTATGGACCGCCGCCGGCATATGGGCCGTCCGGATACGGACCTGCCTCGGGCTACGGGCCGCAGCCGTACTTCGGCACACCGCGCTACGGGGCCATCAAACCGGGAATCATCCCGCTGCGCCCACTGACCCTGGGCGACATCTTCAACGGCGCGGTGGGCTACGTCCGGGCGAATCCGAAAGCGACGCTGGGCCTGACCGCCATCGTCGTGGTGGTCGTCCAGATCGTGACGAAGGTCGCGTTCTTCGGACCGCTGGCCGCGGCCGACAGGTTCGCCGGAGATCGGCCCGGCGAGCTGAGCTCGGGGGTGCTCGGCGCCTGGTTGGTGTCGGTGGGCGGCGGCCTCTTGGTCAGCTGGCTGGGCGGCATGCTGCTGTCCGGGATGCTCACCGTGATCGTCGGGCGTGCGGCGTTCGGATCACCCATCACTATCGGCGAGACCTGGGCCAAGATCCGCGGGCGGCTGCCGGCCCTGCTCGGCCTGGCCCTGCTGGAAGCCGTCACGGTGGCGGCCATGGCCGGGTTGGTCGCGGTGGCCTTCGGGGTGTTGGGGGCGATCGGCAGCGCCGCGGCGGCCGTGGTGCTGGGCATCCCGCTGGTGCTGGTCGTCCTCGCGGCGCTGGTCTTCTTGTACACGGCGGTGCTGTTCGCCCCGGTGCTGATCGTTCTGGAGCGGCTGCCGGTCATGGAGGCGATCACCCGATCGTTCAGGCTGGTGCGCAACGGCTTCTGGCGGGTGCTGGGCATCCGGTTGCTCGCGTTTCTGGTGACCTCCGTCGTCGCCAACGCCATCGCGGTGCCGTTCAGCATCGTCGGCCAGGTCGTTCAGAGCGCGTCGTCAACGACGGCGTTCCTGGTCAGCACGGCGGTGCTGTCGGTGGGGGCGGCGCTCGGCGAGATCATCACCGCGCCGTTCAACGCGGGCGTCATCGTGCTGCTCTACACCGACCGCCGGATGCGCGCGGAGGCATTCGACCTGGTGCTGCAGAGCGGAGCCGCCCAGGGGCCCTACGCGGCCGCGTCCACCGACAACCTCTGGCTGACGCGGCCCCTGTAAGGGCCGGGCGAGGACCAACTGCGCATGCCTTCCATCGACATCGACCGCGATGCCGCGCATCGCGCCGCTCAGGACGAGCTCAACAAACCGATCTACGCCAAGGGCAGCGCGCGGGAAAACATCGTCAACTGGGTCTCCGATCGGATCTACCGGCTGCTGCAGGGCATCTCCGTGCTGCCGGGTGGATGGCTCACCGCGACAGTGCTTTTCATCCTGCTCGCCGTCGCGGTGGTCGTCGGCATCTATATTCTCCGGCGCACCGTGCGCACCCGCCGGGGCGGTGACTACTCGTTGTTCGAAGCTGCACCGCTGACGGCCGCCCAGCATCGCGCGACCGCAGAAGACTGTGCGGCCTCCGGCGACTGGGCCGCGGCGATTCGCCATCGGCTGCGCGCCGTGGCCCGCCAGCTCGAGGAAACCGGGGTGCTGACACCGGTTCCCGGCCGGACGGCCAACGAGCTGACCCGCGACGCCGGCGCAGCACTACCCCACCTGGACAACGAATTATCTAGAGCAGCAACAGCTTTCAATGATGTCACCTACGGCGAGCAACCCGGAACCCGGGACTCCTATCAGATGATCGCCGAGCTGGACGACCACCTGCGGTTGCGCTGGCAGGGCCCTGCGCCAGAGCCTGGCCGGGCGAAAGCACCCGACTCGTGGGTCGAGGTGCGGTGATGGTGACGGTCACAGGCGCCGGTCCCGCAACCACGCCACGGCGCCGACGCTCCTGGGGGTGGGTGCTCGTCACGCTGCTGGTGCTGGCCGTCGTCGCCGGCGTCGACGCGTATTTGACCGCACCCCGGCCCGGCGACCGCATGGACGCGGCGTCGACCAGTTCCGACGGCGCGCACGCGCTGGTAGAGCTGCTGCGCGGCTCGGGAGTCGACGTCATCGTGGCAGACAACATCGCCGACGTCGAACATGCGGCACGCCCGGACGCGCTACTCCTGGTGGCGCAGAGCCAGTACCTCGACGACACGCTGCTGGAGCGGCTGGGCAACGTCCATTCGGACCTGCTGCTGGTGGATCCCACCACCCGGGCCCGCGAGCAACTGCTGCCCGGCGTGCGGGCCTCCAGTGCCAACGGTTTCGACCTCGACCCCAATTGCACACTGCGCGAAGCGGTTCGTTCCGGGTCGGTCCGGTTCGGACCCAGCAGCACCTTCGAATCCGACGACGGCCGCACGATGTCCCGCTGCTATGACGGCGCGTTGATCCGATTCCGCGACGGCGGACGCACCGTGACGGCCGTCGGCAACACCGACTTCATGACCAACGCCGGCCTGCTGGAAGCGGGCAACGCCGCCCTGGCGATGAACCTCGCGGGGGACCGGCCCCGGCTCATCTGGTACGCGCCCCACCGCGCCGAGGATGAATCGGATTCCAAGACAACGCTTTTGCAGCTGATGCCGCCCAATGTGATCTGGATCGTGGCACAGCTGGCGCTGGTGGTGCTGCTGGTCGCCGTGTGGCGGGGCCGCCGGCCCGGGCCGCTGGTGGCCGAAGAGCTGCCGGTGGTGGTGCGCGCGTCGGAAACCGTGGAGGGGCGCGGCCGGCTGTATCGGTCCCGACGGGCCCGCGATCGCGCCGCCGCCGCCCTGCGCGCCGCGACCGTGGCGCGGCTGCTGCCGCGCCTCGGTCTGGGCGCGGGCGCCTCGCCAGGGGCGGTGGTGACCACCGCGGCCCAGCGCACCGGATCCGACCCGGCGTTCGTCTCCTACCATCTGTTCGGTCCGCCCCCGTCGACCGACGACGACCTGTTACAACTCGCCCGTGCGCTCGACGACATCGAAAGGCAGGTCGCACACCCGTGACACAACCCACCCCATCGTCGCCACCGGCAGCAGCCCAATCTCCCACCGCCGAATCGGCGCGCGAGGCGCTGCTGGCGCTGCGCGGCGAGCTGGCCAAGGCCGTCGTCGGACAGGAGGGCGTGGTCAGCGGCCTGGTGATCGCGCTGCTGTGCCGCGGCCACGTGCTGCTGGAAGGCGTTCCGGGAGTGGCCAAGACGCTGCTGGTTCGGGCGCTGTCCGCGGCGCTGCAGCTGGAGTTCAAGCGGGTGCAGTTCACCCCCGACCTGATGCCCGGCGACGTGACGGGTTCGCTGGTGTACGACGCGCGGACCGCGGCGTTCGTGTTCCGGCCCGGCCCGGTGTTCACCAACCTGCTGCTCGCCGACGAGATCAACCGCACCCCGCCCAAGACCCAGGCCGCGCTGCTCGAGGCGATGGAAGAGCGTCAGGTCAGCGTCGAAGGGACACCCCAGCCGCTGCCCGACCCGTTCATCGTCGCCGCGACCCAGAACCCGGTCGAATACGAGGGCACCTACCAGTTGCCCGAGGCCCAGCTGGACCGCTTCCTGCTGAAACTGAACGTGACCCTGCCGCCCCGCGACGCCGAAATCGCCATCCTGCAGCGGCACGCGCACGGCTTCGACCCGCGCGATCTGTCCGCTATCAGGCCGGTGGCCGGGGCGGCCGACCTTGCGGCCGGTCGCGACGCCGTGCGCAACGTGCTGGTTGCCGACGAGGTGCTGGGCTACATCGTCGACATCGCCGGGGCCACCCGCTCCTCCCCCGCGCTGCAACTGGGCGTGTCACCCCGCGGGGCCACCGCCCTGCTTGCCACGGCGCGCTCCTGGTCCTGGCTGTCCGGACGCAACTACGTCACTCCCGATGACGTGAAGGCCATGGCCCGCCCGACGCTGCGGCACCGGGTGATGTTGCGGCCCGAGGCCGAACTCGAAGGTGCCACACCCGACGGTGTGCTCGACGGCATCCTGGCCTCGGTCCCGGTGCCCCGCTAGTGGTCCTGACCGGACGCACTGGACTGGTCGCATTGCTCTGCGTCCTGCCCATCGCGCTGTCCGATTGGCCGGCACAGACTTTCGTGGTCCTGCTGATAGCGCTGGCCGTCGTGGTGGCGCTCGACGTCGCACTGGCGGCCGGCACCGGCAAACTGCGCTACGTGCGCAGCCCGGATCGCTCCGCCCGGCTCGGGGAGCAGGTGGAGTGCGGGCTCTCGATCCACAACGACGGCCCGCGCCGGTTCCGCGGCCAGATCCGCGACGCCTGGCCGCCCAGTGCCCGGGCGCAGCCACGAACCCATCCCGTCGACATCCCCGCCGGTCAGCACCAGCAGGTCCAGACCCGGCTAGAGCCGGTTCGCCGCGGCGACCAGCGGGCGACGGTGGTGACCGCCCGGTCGATCGGCCCGCTGGGGCTGGCGGGCCGGCAGGGGTCGCGGCCGGTGCCCGGGCAGCTGCGGGTGCTGCCCCCGTTTCTGGCCCGCAAGCACCTGCCCTCAAGGCTCGCCAAGCTGCGCGAGATCGACGGGCTGCTGCCCACGCTGGTACGAGGTCAGGGGACCGAATTCGACTCGTTGCGTGAGTATGTCGTCGGCGACGACGTCCGCTCGATCGACTGGCGCGCCACCGCGCGACGCAACGACGTTGTGGTGCGCACCTGGCGGCCCGAGCGCGACCGGCGGGTGGTGATCGTGCTCGACACGAGCCGCACGGCCGCGGGCCGGGTCGGCGTCGACCCGACCGCGTCCGATCCGGCGGGCTGGCCGCGGCTGGACTGGTCGATGGACGCAGCACTGCTGCTGGCGGCGCTGGCGTCGCGAGCCGGGGACCACATCGACTTCCTCGCTCACGACCAGGTCACCCGTGCCGGCGTGTTCGGTGCCTCGCGCACCGAACTGCTCGCCCAGCTGGTCGACGCGATGGCTCCACTCCAGCCGACTCTTGTCGAATCCGACTGGCGGGCAATGGTTTCCGCGGTCGCATTGCGCACCCGACGGCGGTCCCTGGTGGTGCTGCTGACCGACCTCAACGCGGCCGCCCTCGACGAGGGACTGCTGCCCGTGTTGCCCCAACTGTCGGCCAGACATCACTTGCTGGTGGCCGCGGTCACCGACCCCCGGGTCGACCAGATGGCCGCGGGGCGATCGGATGCCGCCGCGGTGTACGACGCGGCGGCCGCCGAACGGTCCCGCCACGACCGTGCGGCGATCGCGACCCGGCTGCGGGGCAGCGGGGTGGATGTGGTCGACGCCCCGCCGGCCGAATTGGCGCCCGCCCTCGCCGACCACTACCTGGCGATGAAGGCGACCGGACGGCTTTAGCGCGGCGACGATGCACGCCGCGCAGCGGCGTGAGGAGGAGTCGGGCCATCGGGTTTAGCGCGGCGACGATGCACGCCGCGCAGCGGCGTGAGGAGGAGTCGGGCCATCACCTCGAGCCCGGCGCTCTCGCCGCTCAGCGAGTCGGAACGAAGTCCGGCGCCTCGTCCATGTCGCCGCTTTCCCCGGCCTTCACAGCGCGGCGGCCGAAGTAGACGATGTAGGACAAGAAGGCCACCTCGACGACGACGCCGATGCCGGCGCGCACGAACGTGGGCAGTCCGGACGGCGTCACCAACGCTTCGATCAACCCGGAAACCAGCAGCACCCCAACCAGGCCCACCGCCACCGAGACGACGGCCCGGCCCTGTTCGGCCAGCACCTGACCCCGCGGCCGGTCCCCGGGTGAGATCACCGACCACCCCAGCCGCATTCCCGTTGCGCCCGAGAGGAATACGGCAGTGAGCTCCAGCAGCCCGTGCGGGACTAACAGACCGAGCAGCAGCGCGCCCTTACCCGCCGGGAACATCAGGCCGGCGATGACGCCCAGGTTGGCGGCATTCTGCAGCAGCACCAACGGGATTGGCAGCCCCAGCAGCACCGACAGCGCGATGCATTGCGCGGAGACCCAGGAGTTGTTCACCCAGATCTGCAACGCGAACGCGGCGGCGGGATGTTCGCTGTAGTAGCCCTCGACGTCGTGATTGACCAATTCCTGGATTTCACTGGGTGTTCCGATGGCAGACTGCACGTCCGGGCTGCCGGCGACCCACAGTGCGACGATGACCACTACCGCGAAGAACGCCGCGGCCGTGGCAAGCCACCACCGCCAGGTGCGGTAGGCGACCACCGGGAAAGACACCGTCCAGAATCTGGTGAAGGCGCCGCTCAGCGGCGCATGGGCACCGGTCACCGCCGACCGCGCGCGCGCGACCAGGCTCGAGAGCCGGCCGATCAACACCGTGTCCGACGACGCCGAGCGCAGCATCGACAGGTGAGTGGAGACCCGTTGATAGAGCTCGACGAGTTCGTCGATCTCCGCACCGGACAGCGACCGGCGCCGGCCGATCAATCGGTCGAGGCGGTCCCAGGTAGGGCTATGGGCCAGCACGAATGCGTCGACATCCACCCCCGGCAGCCTAATCGCACCGCCGGCCGGTCAGCGTGCGCCCGGCCATCCGCACCCCAGCGGGTACCGTTCGAAGTTATGTCGGAGGTGGTGACCGGGGACGCCGTGGTGCTCGATGTGCAGATCGCCCAGTTGCCGGTGCGGACGTTGGGCGCGCTGATCGACATCACGGTCATGGTGATCGGCTACGTGCTCGGCCTGATGCTGTGGGCCGCCACCCTGTCCCAGTTCGACACCGCGCTGTCGAACGCGGTCCTGCTGATCTTCACCGTGCTGGTGATCGTCGGCTATCCGTTGATACTCGAAACGGCAACGCGGGGACGATCAGTGGGCAAGATCGCGATGGGCCTGCGCGTCGTTTCCGACGACGGTGGCCCAGAACGCTTCCGTCAGGCGTTGTTTCGCTCGCTGGCGGCGTTGGTGGAGATCTGGATGCTGTTCGGGAGCCCGGCCGTTATCTGCAGCATCTTGTCACCCAAGGCCAAACGGATCGGCGATGTCTTCGCCGGCACGGTGGTGATCAACGAACGCGGACCCCGACCAGGGCCCCCGCCGATGATGCCGCCGTCATTGGCGTGGTGGGCGGCGTCGCTCCAGCTGTCCGGCCTGTCCGCCGGCCAGGCCGAGGTTGCGCGTCAATTCCTTTCCAGGGCAACGCAACTCGACCGTCAGCTGCGCCTGCAGATGGCATACCGGATCGCCGGTGACGTGGTGGCCCACATCGCGCCGCCACCACCGCCGGGCGCACCCCCGGAACTGGTACTCGCCGCCGTCCTGGCCGAGCGGCATCGTCGGGAGCTGGCCCGGATGCGGCCGGCGATGCCCCCGCCCGGACAACCGCCGACGGGGACGCCGTCCGGCGGCGCATACCAGGGCCCCGGGGGCTGGGCCGGACCGCCGTGGGGTGCGGCACCGCAGCCGCCACCTCAAGCCGTCGAATGGCCCGAACGACCCGGCCTGTCGGGGTCGGCAGACGCCGGTGCGCCCGGGGGTTTCTCACTGCCGCGTTAGCCGGCCACGCTCGCGGCCATGAGCGCCACATCGGCAATCAGCAGGGCCCATCCGCATAGCGGAACCGCGATACCGCGCCGGCGTTTGGCGGTGAAGAACGAGACGACGATGACGACGAGCGCGACCGCGGGCGCACCGTAGAAAGCGACGCCGAAATCGATGCCGCCGTGGCCCAGGTTAGGGCAGGAACGGTCGCTGCAGCCGTCGGTACTCATGACAGCGCCGAGCGCGAAGAGCATCACGAGGGCCGCGCCGGGCACCGTCGACAGCGCCAGTCCCCAGTTGATCCACGGCCGGGAGTCGCGGCGCAGGCCCCCGGCGGGCCGCCCGGATGCGGCCGCACCTGCGCCTGCACCGCCGACCCTCAGGTTGTTGTCAGCGTCCATCTCGGTAGTGCCTACCCGTCGGCCGGGAATGCAAACCGCGCCGCCGCCCGGGCACCGTCAGCCGGTTTCCCCAGCTCAGAGGCTTCCGCGCGAGTAAATGCGAATATCGCGTTGCATCGCGTTATTTTTCGATATATCGTGATGCAACGAAGCGCACGACCAGTGCGCAACCCACAAACAGAACGAAGGACAACAAACATGACCAACCCATTCACTCCCCCCCAGGGACCATTCGCCGGTCGGCCCGGCTTCGGCTTTGGCTTCGGTTCCGGCCCCGTTGACCGGCGCGCGCTGCACGAGGCACGGCGCCAGGCCCGACGCGACTTCCGCGAACATCTGCGTGATCACGCCGGCGGCCACGACGGCCCGCTCGGCTTCGGTCCCGGCTTCGGGCCCGGCTTCGGTCCCGGCTTCGGACCGGGCTTCGGACCGGGCTTCGGTCCCGGATTCGGCTTCGGCGGCCGGCGCGGCGGACGCCGTGGCGGGTCCGGTCGCGGCAAGCGCGGTGACGTGCGGGCGGCCATCCTGACGCTGCTCGCCGAGCGGCCGATGCACGGCTACGAGATGATCCAGCAGATCGCCGAACGCAGCAACGGGCTCTGGAAGCCCAGCCCCGGTTCCGTTTACCCGACGCTGCAGCTGCTCGATGACGAAGGCCTGATCACCGCGAGCGAAACCGAAGGCAGCAAGAAGCTTTTCGAGCTGACCGAGCAGGGCCGTGCCGCGGCCGAAAAGGTCGAGACCCCGCCATGGGACGAGATCACCGAAGGCGCCGACCCGGGTCAGATGAGCCTGCGTGCTGCCGTAGGCCAATTGTTCGGCGCGGTCGCGCAGTCCGCGCACACCGCTTCCGCCGACCAGCAGCAGCGCATCGTCGACATCCTCAACAATGCGCGGCGTGAAATCTACGGCATCCTCGGCGAGGACTGAGCGCCTGCGGCGGACCCTGGATCAGGTTATCGAGACCCAATCCAGGGTCCGCTGCACCGCCTTTCGCCAGCCCGCGTACCCCGCGGCGCGCTGCTCGTCGTCCCATCCCGGCGTCCACCGCTTGTCCTCTTGCCAGTTGGCGCGCAGGTCGGCCGGATCGGACCAGAATCCCACCGCCAGACCCGCCGCGTAAGCGGCGCCGAGCGCGGTCGTCTCGGCGACCACCGGCCGCACCACGTCCACACCCAGCACATCGGCCTGGATCTGCATGCACAGCTCGTTACCGGTGATACCCCCGTCGACCTTCAAACGATCAAGGCGCACACCGGAATCCGCCGCCATGGCATCCACCACGTCGCGGCTCTGATAGCAGATGGCCTCCAGCGTTGCGCGTGCCAGGTGCGCGTTCGTATTGAAGCGCGACAGCCCCACGATCGCGCCGCGCGCATCGGATCGCCAGTAGGGCGCGAACAACCCGGAAAACGCGGGAACGAAATAGACTCCGCCGTTGTCGTCGACCTGGCGTGCCAGCGATTCGCTTTGCGAGGCACCGCTGATGATGCCCAGTTGGTCGCGCAGCCACTGCACAGCCGCACCGGTCACCGCGATCGAGCCCTCCAGCGCGTACACGGGATTGGCGTCGCCGAACTGATAGCAGACGGTGGTCAGTAACCCGTTGTCGGACCGCACGATCGTCTCGCCGGTGTTGAGCAACAGGAAATTGCCGGTGCCGTAGGTGTTTTTGGCCTCCCCCTCGGACAGACAGACCTGACCCACCATCGCCGCATGCTGATCACCGAGCATCGCGGTGACCCGTATCTCGCCCCCGGCCGGGCCCGTCTCCGTCGTCACGCCGTAGGGCCGGGGTGACGACGACGGGCCGATCGACGGCAACATCGCACGGGGAATGCAGAACAACGACAACAGCTCGTCGTCCCAGTCCAGGGTCTCGAGGTTCATCAGCATGGTCCGGCTGGCGTTGGTCACGTCGGTGACGTGGACGCCACCCCGCGGGCCCCCGGTCAGGTTCCACAACACCCAGGTGTCACAGGTGCCGAACAGCGCGTCACCGCTCTCGGCGGCCGCGCGCACCCCGTCGACGTTCTCGAGGATCCATTGCAGCTTGGCGCCGGAAAAGTAGGTGGCCGGCGGCAGCCCGGACTTGCGGCGGATCAGGTCACCGCGACCGTCGCGTTCCAGCGCCGACGCGATCCGGTCGGTGCGGGTGTCCTGCCAGACGATCGCGTTGCAATAGGGCCGCCCAGTCCTGCGGTTCCACACCATCGTCGTTTCGCGCTGGTTGGTAATGCCCAGCGCAGCAATGTTTTTCGTGGTCAGGTTGGCGCGGTTCAACACCGACGTCAGCACCGAGGAGGTGCGCTCCCAGATCTCGACCGGGTCGTGCTCTACCCAACCGGCGCGCGGCAGGATCTGTTCGTGCTCGAGTTGATGACGGGCCACTTCGGCGCCGTCGTGATCGAAGATCATGCAGCGGGTGCTGGTGGTCCCCTGGTCGATGGCGGCGACGAACTCGGCCAACTGATCTCCTCCACCCATGCGCTCGAACCACGTTTACGTCAAAAGTCCATCATGGTCTACCCGCCGGGAGCTTGCGTTACGGACGGTAACCCTGTTGCATCTGCGTTGTGGGCGAAGAGGTCAAGCGCACCACGTACGACAGCGCTCATAGACGGGAATACCGGCGCAAGGTACAGCTGTGCCTGGACGCCTTCGAGACGATGCTGGCCCAGTCATGCTTCGATGCCGGGCAGCCGCTGACCGGCATGGAGATCGAGTGTAACCTCGTCGACGCCGACTACCAGCCGGCCATGTCCAATCGCCACGTGCTCGACGCCATCGGCGATCCGGCGTATCAGACCGAATTGGGCGCCTACAACATCGAATTCAACGTTCCGCCGCACGCCCTGCCCGGACACACCGGGTTGGATCTCGAGGCCGAGGTGCGGGCCAGCCTGAACGACGCCGAGAACAAGGCCGGCGCCGCGGGCGGCGCCCACATCGTCATGATCGGCATCCTGCCCACGCTGATGCCTGAGCACCTCGACCACGGCTGGATGAGTGAGTCGACGCGCTACGCCGCCCTCAACGACTCGATCTTCACCGCCCGCGGCGAAGATATCCCGATCGACATCTCCGGCCCCGAGCCGCTGAGTTGGCACACCGCCACGATCGCACCCGAATCCGCATGCACCAGCATGCAATTGCATCTGCAGTTGGCGCCGGAGGCGTTCGCCGCCAACTGGAACGCGGCGCAGCTGTTGGCCGGCCCGCAGCTGGCGCTGGGGGCCAACTCGCCGTTCTTCTTCGGGCACCTGCTGTGGGCCGAGACCCGGATCGAATTGTTCACCCAGTCCACCGACACCAGACCCGAGGAGCTGAAGACTCAGGGGGTGCGCCCGCGGGTGTGGTTCGGTGAGCAGTGGATCAACTCCGTCCTCGACCTCTACCAGGAGAACATCCGCTACTTCGGCTCCCTGCTGCCCGAGGTGTCCGACGAGGACCCGGTCGCCGAACTCGCCGCCGGACGCATCCCGCAGCTCCACGAGCTGCGCCTGCACAACGGCACCGTGTACCGGTGGAACCGCCCGGTGTACGACGTGGTCGACGGCACGCCCCATCTGCGGCTGGAGAACCGGGTACTGCCCGCCGGGCCGACCGTCATCGACATGCTGGCGAATTCGGCCTTCTTCTACGGCGTGCTGCGCGGCCTGTCCGAAGCCGACCACCCCTTGTCGAACAGCATGGATTTCGCTGTGGCAGAAGTGAACTTCTTGGCCGCGGCCCGCTACGGCATCGACGCCCGGCAGCACTGGCCCGGGGTGGGCGAGGTGGGCGCCCGCGAGCTGGTGCTGGACACGCTGCTACCGATCGCCCACGACGGCTTGCGGTGCTGGGGCGTCGATGCCGAGGTGCGCGACCGGTTCCTCGGGGTCATCGAGGCCCGGGCCCGGGCCGGCCGCAACGGCGCCAGCTGGCAGGTGTCCACCGTGCGGGCACTGCAGGACGGCGGCATGAGCAGGCCCGCCGCGCTGGCCGAGATGCTGCGCCGGTACTGCCTGCACATGCACGCCAACGAGCCGGTGCACACCTGGGAGTAGCTTGGACCCATGTCGTCCGATCACGTGATGGACTGGGACAGCGCCTACCGCGAGCAGGCGCACTTCGAGGGGCCGCCACCGTGGAACATCGGTGAGCCGCAACCCGAACTGGCGGCGCTGCTCGAGGCCGGCCGGTTCCGCAGCGACGTGCTGGACGCCGGCTGCGGGTTCGCCGAGCTGTCGCTGGCCCTGGCCGACCAGGGTTACACCGTGGTCGGTGTCGACCTCACGCCCACCGCGGTCGCCGCGGCCACCGAAGCGGCGGCCGAGCGCGGCCTGACCACCGCCACTTTCGTGCAGGCCGACATCACGTCGTTCACCGGTTACGACGGACGGTTCTCCACCGTCGTCGACAGCACGCTGTTCCACTCGCTTCCCGTCGAGGGCCGCGAAGGCTACCTGAGCTCGATACACCGCGCGGCCGCGCCGGGCGCCGGACTATTCATCCTGGTGTTCGCCAAGGGCGCCTTCCCGGCCGAGATGCAGCCGAAGCCGAACGAGGTCGACGAGGACGAGCTGCGCGACGCGGTGAGCAAGTACTGGGAGGTCGACGAGATCCGCCCCTCCTTCATCCTCTCGAATGCCGTCGGAATCCCCGATGCGCCATTCGAATTCCCCCAACACGAGCGCGACGAAAAGGGCCGGATGAAGATGCCGGCCTACCTGTTGACGGCGCGCAAAGCCGGTTAGCCTGTCGCCGCGCCCGCGGCGATGAGCGCCTCGGCGAAGGTCTCCAGGTCGTCCGCCGTGGTGTCCAGGTGCGGCGAGATCCGCAGCACCGGTGCCGTCAGTTCCAGAGGCGCCCGCTGCACACCGGCGAACGTGGTCAGGATCCGCCGCTCGGACAGCAGCCAGGCCCGCACCGCCTGCGGGTCGGCGCCCTCGGTCGGCGCCAAAGTGGTGATGGCACTGGGCTCTTCGGCCTCCTCGACCACCGCCCAGCCGGCCACGTCGGCCAGCACCGCACGACTCGCGGCGCCCAGTTCGGCCAGACGCGCGTACACGGTCTGCGGCCCGTAGGCCAGGTGCTCGCCCAGCGCTAGCGAAAACCCCACGCGTGCAGCGACGTTGGCTTCACCGAATTCCAGCTGCTCGGCCACCGTCGGACCGCCATCCTTCCTGGCCCAGTCCGGCGCGGCCAGCCGCGGGCGCAGGGTTTCCATCAGCTCCCGGCGCACGCCCAGGATCCCGACACCGCGCGGCCCGGCGATCCACTTGCGCGACGAGGAATAGGTCACATCGGCGCCCACCGCGCAGTCCACCTGGCCCAGCGCCTGGGCCGCGTCGACGACAAGCGGCAGCCCCAACTCCCGGCAGAGCTGGGCGATCATCGGAACTGGTTGCACCACACCGCAATGGCTGGCCACCGCGGTCAGGTGCACCAGATCCGGTGGATCGGTCTGCAAAGCCAGCGCCGCGTCGTCGATGGCGAGGCGGCCGTCGTCCAGGGTGGGCAGCAGCTGCCGCTCGAACCCATGCGCGGCCATCACGGCCAGGTTGGGCCCGTACTCGCCGGGCAGGCAGGCCAGCTTTCTGCGCTGCGCCGGCCAGCTGCCCAGCAGCAGGTCCAGGGCGTGCAGCGAACCGGTGGTGAAAACCACTCGCGCGTCGGTCATTCCGGTCAGCGCGGCGAACGCGATCCGGCCGGCGTCGAGCAGCGCCGTGGCCGCCTCCGCCGCCACGTAGCCGCCAACCTCGGACTCATTGCGGGCGTGCTGCGCGGTCGCCTCGATCACCGCGAGGCTCTGCCGCGAACACGCCGCGTTGTCCAGGTGCAGCCCGGCCATCGGCGGGCGCGCCGCGCGCCATCGGCCGGCCAGCGCGTCGCCGGTCACTTCACGGCCAACGACAACCCGAAGTCACCCGCCGCGTCGGCCCACCACCGGGTGCGACGCAATCCCGCGGCGAGTAATTCGCCAGTCACCTTGTCGGCGTGGAACTTACACGACACCTCGGTCAGCATCTCCTCGCCGGCGTCGAAATCGACGGTCAGTTCGAGCGCGCCGACCCACACCCGCTGGCGACGTTCGGACCGCAGCCACATCTCGATGCGCTCTTCCGCCGCATTCCAGCGCGCCACGTGCCGGTAGGCATCGACGTCGAAATCGGCCTCGAGCTCCCGGTTCACCACCGCGAGCACATTGCGGTTGAACGCCGCCGTCACCCCGGCGGCGTCGTCATAGGCACGCACCAGCCGCTCGGTGTCCTTGACCAGGTCCGTGCCCAGCAGCAGGCTGTCGCCCGGCCGCATCTGCGCCGACAGCGCGGCCAGGAATGCCGCGCGGGGACCGGGCGTGAGGTTGCCGATCGTCGAGCCCAAGAACACGAACAGCCGTCGGCCGCCCTCCGGGATCTCCGTCAGGTGCTCCTCGAAATCGCCGCAGACGGCCTTGATCTCGATTCCCGCGTACTCCCGCTGAATGGCCGTCGCGGCCGTCGACAGGATGCCGGCGTCGACGTCGAACGGGACGAACCTGCGCAGCGAACCCCGGTCGCGCAGGGCGTCGAGCAACAGCCGGGTCTTCTCCGAGGTCCCGCTGCCCAACTCCACCAGGGTGTCGGCCGCGCTGGCCGATGCGACTTCGGCCGCGCGGGCGCGCAAGATCTCGGCTTCGGCACGCGTCGGGTAGTACTCCGGCAACCGGGTGATCTGGTCGAACAGATCACTGCCCACGGAATCGTAAAACCACTTGGGCGGCAATGTCTTCGGCGTCTTCCGCAGGCCGTCCAGCACATCGCGGCACAGCGCGTGGTACGCCGAGTCGGCGGCCAGGTGGTTCGACAGCGACAGCGTCATCAAGATCCTCTCGACCGATCCAGCGGCGTCAGCGTGACGCCGTTGCCAGTGACTTCGACAAGATGGCGGTCCGGCACGTCCTCCCAGTCGGAGTCGTTGTCATAGGGCTCGCTGGCCAGGACCACACCGTCCGGGCGGCGCAGGATGGACAGCGTGTCGCCCCAGGCCGTCGCCAGCATGCGGGATCCGTCGGCGGCCAATATATTCAGTCGCGCGCGTGGGTCCAAAGCGCCGATCTCGGTGATGGTGTCTCCCAGCGAGTCCAGGCCCCGCTCGAAAAGGGTGGCCGCGAGTATCGCGCTGTCACAGACCGATTCGGCCCGCGATGTCGCCGGCAACACCGCCCGGTCGACGATTCCGTTGTGCGACACCAGCCACCGCCCATCGGTGAACGGCGCGGTCGCGCTGGTCTCGATCGGCATGCCGACCGTCGCCGAGCGCACCGCGGCCACCACACAGTGGCCGCGCAGCGCGGGGGCGACGGACTCGAACGACACGTCGCCCCACAGCGGCGCCGGGCTTCGCCAGCGACGCGGCACACCGTCGGCGTCGAAAAACCCGACGCCCCAACCGTCGGCGTTGAGTAGACAGTGCTTCTGGCGGCGCGGCGCGTAGGACTGCACGCGCAGGCCGAACGGCGGATCGAGCACCAGCGAGGAAACCGTGACGCCGGTCCCCAGCCACCCCAGGTGCCGGCACATCAGGCGGGACCCCCGACGTCGCCGACGTCCCAGGCCAACCGGACGCCGGAGAAGATCTGGCGACGGTAGGGATGATCCCAGTTGCGGAAGCTCGGCCGGATGATGCCCGGCTCCACGGCCCACGAGCCGCCGCGCAGCACCCGGTAATCGCCCTCGAAGAAGGGCTGCGAATACCGCTCGTAGAGCATCGGGGTGAAGCCCGGCCAGGGCCGCAGCGGCGAGGCGGTCCACTCCCAGACCTCGCCGAGCATCTGCTCGGCGCCGCAGGCCGACGCGCCGGCCGGATAGGCCCCGACCGGCGCGGGGCGCAACGCCGTGCCGCCCAGATTGGCCAGCGCCGCGCTCGGGTTGTCCCCTCCCCAGGGGTAACGGCGCCGGGTGCTGGTCGACGGATCCCAGCTGCAGGCCTTCTCCCACTCCATCTCGGTGGGCAGCCGGGCACCGGCCCAGGCCGCGTACGCCTCGGCCTCGAAATAGCTGATGTGTTGCACGGGCTCGAGGGCCGGGATGTCCTCGACGTGGCCGAACCGGGTGCGGGTCGTGGCGTCGGAACTCCAGAACTGCGGCGCGGTCAGCCCCGCGACCTGGCGGTGCTGCCAGCCGCGTTCCGACCACCAGCGCGGCTGATCGTAGCCGCCGTCCTCGACGAATCGGCGCCATTCGCCGTTGGTGACGGGGACCCGCCCGATCCGGAACGCGGGCAGGTCGACGACGTGCGCGGGACGTTCGTTGTCCAACGAGTGCGGTTCACCGGCGGCGTCCACGCCGAGGACGAACTCCCCGCCGGGCACCAGCACCGACGTGCCGGCCAGCCCGTCTCGGCCGGCCGGCAGCGGCGACGCGTCCCGCAGCAGCGGTGCGCCGCTGCGCAGATTCAATGCCTGCAGCATGGTTTCGTCGTGCTGGTTTTCGTGGCTGACCACCATCGCGTACGCGAAGGCCGCCTGGTCACCGGCGGGATCGTTGGGCAGCGCGTCGAGGGCATCGAGCACCGCGGAGCGCACGGTCCGGCAATAGGCCCGCGCGTGGTCCGGCGACAGCAGCGGCAGGTCGACCCGGCTGGCGCGGGAATGCACGAAGGCGTCGTAGAGCCCCTCGACGGCGGGCGCCAGCATGCCCGGGCGCGCGGGATCACCACCCCGCAGCAGCCAGAACTCCTCCTGCTGGCCGATGTGCGCCAGGTCCCACACCAACGGGCTCATCAACGGGTCGTACTGCCGATAGAGCTCGGCGTCGTCGAACTCGACCAGCCGCAGGGTCCGTGCGCGCGTCCGCGCCAGATCGTCGGCGATGCCCTGCCGCGACGTCACGACGGGCCCTGGGAGCACCGCGCCGCCTCCGAGACCGCGGCCAGCAGGCCGTGCTCGATCACCTGATCGGCGAAATCGTCGCCGGGACAGCGGCCCTGCTCGACCATGCGGACCAACCGGGCCATCGAATCGCCGAGCTCGGCAGGTGCGTTCTCGGCCGCGACGGCCACACACTCGTTGGCCGCCGCGTACAACCGCCGGTCCCGCAGCCCCACCCGGGCCGCCGTGTCCCACGCGGTCGCCACCGGCGCGACCGCCGCGGCCGCGACGTCGGCCGCTGCCTGGTCATCAAGCAGGACGGCCAGGGTGAACGCCACGGCGGGCCACAACGCCTCCGGCACGCTGTCCAGATAGCGGATCTCCAGCCACTGCCGGGGCCGCACCGGGGGGAACAGCGTGGTCAGGTGGTACTCCAGGTCGGCGACGCTCGGGCGGCGATCGCCGAGCAGCACCCGGCCGTCGACCCAGTCGGCAAACGGCACCCACCGTGTGACGGCCTCGGCGTCGGGGTTGTGCACCAGCATCACCGGGGCCTTCAGCGCGTAGCGCGCCCAGTCGGTGCCCGGGTCGTCGCCGCTGGCCCCCAGGATGGGTCCGCAGCGCGCCGAGTCCATCCGGCCCCACACCCGCTGCCGGCTCGACACCCACCCGGTGAAGTCGCCGTCCAGCATGGGCGAGTTGGCGGTGATCGCAATCATGGTGGGCCCCAAGGCATGTGCCAGACGCACCCGCGCCGCCCAGCCGTCCCGCGGCCCGGCATCCAGGTTGACCTGAATCGACGCGGTGGACGTCATCATCGCCGCTCCCGCTTCCCCGGACTGGCTGGTCGCGAAGAACCGTTCCATGGCGCGGTACCGGGCGCCGGGGTTGATGCGCTGGGGCGGGCGCAGCGGGTCGGCACCGAGAAAGACCAGGCCCAGCCCGGCCTCGGCAAACGCCGGCTGGAGCACAGCCTGATCGAGGCGCATGGCGTCGATCGCGGCCACGACGCCGTCGGCGGGCGGCCCGGACAGTTCGACGGCGCCACCCGGTTCCACGGTGATCCGGCTGCCACCCGGCAGCGCGGGCAGCGCGCCGAGGACGGCGCCGATCTCACCCCAGCTCGGGCGGCGGTGCGGATTGGCCGGGTCGTGGCAGTGGGCCTCCAACT
The DNA here is from genome assembly GCF_035617725.1 of Mycobacterium sp. 94-17. Lineage (NCBI taxonomy): Bacteria > Bacillati > Actinomycetota > Actinomycetes > Mycobacteriales > Mycobacteriaceae > Mycobacterium > Mycobacterium sp. 94-17. The sequence continues at coordinate 29,400 of NZ_JAPIYN010000001.1, read as the reverse complement.
CGAGGCCGACGCGGCCCAGCGGCCCGTCCACCAGACATCCCTCGGCGACGTAGTGCGCGACGGCAACGGAGTCTGCCAGCTCCGTGATGTTCAGTTCGGCAGCGGGATCGACACCGGCCACCGGCGTGCCCGGCTGCGAAGCCGCGGCGGTGATCGGCGCGAACGTCATATCACGATCCCTTCGGGCCCGGACAAGCCTGAGAATGCACCTGCGGACCGCTTCTTTGCGCAGCCAATCGGACGGTAACCGGCACTTCTTCGTCTAGTGCTTCATCTATCAGACGCCCCCGACATATTCCCTTCTGAGCGGTCCCGGACACCCGGGGGAGACGGATACCCAATCGCCCGACTATTGACCCAGGGCGTTCTGCATCGCCCCTGCCAGCACGTTCACCGCGGGCCCGGCGTTGCCGGACTGGCACACTTTCGCCTGCAGCAACACGTTTTCGCGCAGCCTGGTCTGATTGAAGCACCGGCGATCGGTGCCCGCCTCCTGCTTGGTCCAGTTCTCGTCGGCCGGACCGGCCGGGCCGCCGTCGAACGACCACACCTGCGTGCTGCCGTTGTCCAAATGGATCGCGGTGCTCTGTCCCGAACACCCCACCGTTCGATCCACCACCCGATGGAAGGCCCGGCCCGCGGCGTCGTTGGTGGCGAACACCCCGACGGCCTGTTTGACCAGATGCGTCTGGTCGGTAGCCGACGTCTGGGTCAGGGCGCCGTTGAACGACGCCAGGTCGGGATCGTTGTACACCTCGGGCAAACCGATGTCGGCCCAGTTGTTGCACTCCGGGATGTCCACCCAGTCACCCTGCCCGGGCTGGGTGAACACCGACTCAAACCCCATGGGCCCGCCGACGATGTTGCCGACCGACCCCTTGCCCAGGACGGCGTAGTTCACCACGCCCGGCTCCGACGGGTGCGCGGTCGCGACCGGACATATGGCCGCCGCCCCCGCCAGAGTCAGGCCGATGGCCAGCACGGCCCCCCGCAGTTGGGCACCCCGCATGGTCATGCAGCGATCATGCCAGGCGCACCGGCGCGCGGTCAGCCCCCGTTGCCCCGGACGCCTTCCTCGACCTTCTTGCCGAGATCGGGATCGACGTTGCGCCAATACTCGAACACCCGCGACAGCACCGGCTCCTTGACGCCCTGGGATACATGGCCAATGATGTTGTGCGCCAAGCGTTCCCTGGCTTCATCATCGAGGACTTCGCGGACCATGGTGCCGGCCTGCCCCCAGTCGTCGTCCTCCGCGTGCAGCGTGTACGCCGAACGGACCATGTCGCCGTCGGCGTGCCAACGAATCTCGGCGGCGCGCGCCGGGTCGGCGTGCGGCCCGCCGTAGGAGTTGGGCGCGTACACGGGGTCCGAAACGTTCGTCATCCGCATGGCGCCGTCTTTGGAGTAGCTGTTCACCTCGACCCGCGGGGTGTTGACCGGGATCTGCCGGTAGTTGGCCCCCAGCCGGGCGCGATGCGCGTCGGAGTAGGAGAAGCCGCGCGCCTGCAGCATCTTGTCCGGGCTCAACCCGGTTCCGGGCACGGTGTTGTTCGGCTCGAAGGCCGCCTGCTCGATCTCGGTGTGGTAATCGGTGACGTTGCGGTTCAGCGTCATCGTGCCGACGTCGATCAACGGGTAGTCGCTGTGCGGCCACACCTTGGTCAGATCGAACGGGTTGAACCGGTAATTCTTGGCCTCCTGGTACGGCATGATCTGCATCTTCAGCGTCCAGCTCGGGTAATCCCCGCCTTCGATCGACTCGAACAGGTCGCGCTGGTGATAGTCGCCGTCCTCGCCGGCCAACCGGTCGCCGTCCTCCTGGGTCAAGAACTCGATGCCCTGATCGGTGATGAAGTGGTATTTCACCCAGAAGATCTCGCCGCCGGCGTTGATCCAGCTGTAGGTGTGGCTGCTGTAGCCGTTCATGTTCCGCCAGGACTTCGGGATTCCCCGGTCGCCCATCAACCAGGTCACCTGGTGCGCAGATTCCGGGGACAGGCTCCAGAAATCCCACTGCATGTTGTGGTCGCGCACGTTGCTTGCCTGCAAGCGCTTCTGGGACCGGATGAAATGCTGAAACTTCAGCGGGTCACGCATGAAGAAGACCGGGGTGTTGTTGCCGACGAGGTCGAAATTGCCTTCGCCGGTATAGAACTTCAGCGCGAAGCCCCGCGGGTCGCGCCAGGTGTCCGGGCTGCCGCGTTCGCCCGCAACGGTGGAGAACCTGGCCAGCATCTCCGTTTTGGTGCCGGGCTGGAACACCGCGGCCCTGGTGTACTTGCTGACATCGTTGGTCACTTCGAAATGACCATGTGCGCCACCGCCTTTGGCGTGCGGCTGGCGCTCCGGGATGCGTTCCCGGTTGAACTGCGCCATCTGCTCGATCAGGTAGTGGTCCTGCAGCAGAATCGGGCCGTCGGGACCGATCGTCAGCGACTCATCGTCGCTCGGCGCAGCGATACCGGCGTCTGTCGTGGTGAAACGATCCGTCATCAGGCACTCTCCTCGTCACCGGACTGCGGGCCACGGTAGCCGATGGCGCACACCGCGATAGCGAAACCGCTTGCGCATGAAGCGTTCTCGGTATCGCAGTGCGCGCCCCGGATCTTGCGGCCTGTAATCGAGTATTCCCCTCGTCTTGATCTCGTCAAGAAGTGCAGGCGGCCTACGATCGGCTACCCACTACGGGTTAGTACCCACTCCGGGCGTGACTTAAGAGCTCAAACGATCCCCGTCAGGGGCGCGGCGCGGGTGGGCCGGGGGCCGGGCTGACCGGCGGCTGTCCGGGGCCGCTGACGCCCGGGCCCGCGACCGGTCCACCGGGACCGCCCGGACCGCCGGGGGGCATCGGCACGATCAGTCCCGGACCGCCGGGCCCGTATCCCCACGGTCCGTTGTCGGGTCCCGGACCGCCGGGGCCGCCATACCACGGTCCGTAGCCGCCGGGACCGCCGTACTGTCCAGGACCGTTACCCGGCCCGGGACCCCCCGGGCCTCCCCACGGTCCATTGCCCGGTCCTGGGCCGCCGGGGTGGAACATGCCGTGGTGATGGTGCCAGGGGTGCTGTTGCTTCCAGATGAAGGCACCCACGAAGAACACCGACGAGAGGATGAAGACGATGCCCGCGACGATCACCACCCAGGCCGCCGCCGTGTAGAGCCGCGGCGGCCTCACTTCGTGCGGGGGTGGTGGCGGCGCGGCGACTGCCGTGGCCGGTGCCGGCTCGTGGGTGGGCTCAACTGGTGGTTCGGGTGTCTCGCTCATGCCTTGCCATACTGCCCCGCATCGCGGGCCCCTAACAGGCCCCGGCCACAAAAGTTTGGTGAATCGAGATGCGGTGGTTAGGCGCCGGTGACCACAAACGACAGGTGGCCCGGCACTCGGGTGGAGTGCCGGGCCACTGGTGGATGACGGTGTCAGTTGGTCAGCACGATGATGCTCGGGACCTGTCCAGGCGCGCCGTGCGCGGTGGCCGCGGAGTGGAAGACCGACGGCGGAAGCTGGCCGGGGGCCATGCCGCTGGGCCGCACGCCCGACGCCGGCGGAGCTGTGGTGGCTCCCGGACCGTTCGGGCCACCGGGTCCACCCGGTCCGCCCGGTCCGCCCGGTCCGCCCGGTCCGCCGAAGTTGCCCGGACCGCCGGGACCGTGGTGGTGAACCATCGCGTGGTGGTGCTTGTGGTGGTGGCCGTGATGGCCGCCGCGGTGGCCGAGGATGAAGCCGGTGAAGAAGATGACCGCGATGATGAACACGATCCCGGCGACGATGGCGACCCACGCGGCGAGTTGGAAGACCCGCGGGGCCCGGTAGGCCGCTACCGCTTGCGCGGCGGCCGGTGCAGTTGCGGTGGAGTGCCGCACAGTGGGGGTTTCAGATGTTTCACTCATGAGACAAATGATGAAGCCGTTAACAGTAGTGGCGGCTATGCGCCACTTATGTAGCAGCTGTGAACCAAAAGCCCCGCTCAGCGGGTGAAAAGGTCACGCTGAGGGCCGTGGTCGCGCGGCCCCTCGGCCCGAACGCCTTTTACCCGCACCGTGGCAGCGTCGAGAGTCTCGAAAGTCGGCCGTGGTTTGCTGGGTGGTCGCGTGTCCGGTGTGCCATTCTGTGCGAGTGTCCGCAGAGGGACCGCCTTCCGGGGTCGTGACGTTCCTGTTCACCGACGTCGAGGGGTCGACCCGTCGGTGGGAAGCCGACGCGGACGCGATGCGGGCCGCGCTGGTTGCCCATGACGAGGTGTTGCGTACAGCGATCGCGGCGCACGGCGGATTCCTTTTCAAGCACACCGGTGACGGTGTGTGCGCGGCATTCGGCTCGCCGAAGGCCGCGGTGGATGCGGCGGTGGCCGCGCAACTGGCGCTGGCGCTTCCGGTGCGAATGGGTGTGGCGACGGGCGAAGCCGAGCGCCGGGCGAGTGATTACTTCGGTGCAGTGCTCAACCGTGCCGCGCGGGTGATGGCGGCCGGGCACGGCGGGCAGATCCTGGTGGCCGAATCGACGGCCGGCCTGCTCAGCGGAGTCGACCTCGTCGACCTGGGTCCGCGACGGTTGCGGGACGTACCGATGCCGGTCGGGATCTTTCAGATGCAGGCACCCGGCCTGCGGACAGACTTTCCGCCGCTGCGGACGCTGGATTCCAGTCCAGGGAATCTGCGGTTGGCGACCAGCAGCTTCATCGGACGCGAGTCCGAGCTTGACGAGGTGCAGGCGACGGTCAGAGCGCACCGGGTTGTGACATTGACCGGTGTCGGAGGAGTCGGCAAAAGCCGGCTGGCGTTGGAGGCCGCGAGGCGCCTCGTCGACGAATTTCCGGACGGGATATGGGTTTTCGAGTTGGCCGCGGTCACCGATCCGGCGGCGGTTCCCGATGCGGTCGCGGCGGTGCTGGGCATTACCCAGCAACCCGGCAAGAGCATCAGCGAGTCGGTGGCTGCCGCGATGGAAGGCACGATCCGGTTGTTGGTGATCGACAACTGCGAACACGTGCGCGAGGCCGCGGCCGATCTCGTCGAGGCGATTTTGACGCAATCGGCGACCGTGCGGATCTTGGCAACCAGCCGCGAGGGACTGAGGGTCGCCGATGAGCAGGCCTGGCTGGTGCCCTCGCTGGACGTCGGCGCAGGCGCCGACTCTGCGGCGGTGGCCCTGTTCGTCGAACGCGCACGAGGCGAGGCCTCGCAGTTCTCCGCGGCCACGCCCGACGAGGCGGCCGCGGTGGTGGAGATCTGCCGCCGTCTCGACGGGATTCCCTTGGCCATCGAGTTGGCGGCCTCCCGCATGGCGTCGATGACCGCCGGCGAGGTACGGGATCGCCTCGACCAGCGGTTCCGTCTGCTCGTGGGTTCGCGACGGGCGCTGGAACGGCACCACACCCTGCGCCACGCCGTCGCCTGGTCATTCGAGCTTCTCGACAACGCGGAAAAGGCGCTGCTGGAACACTGTTCGGTGTTCGCCGGTGGATTCGACCTGCAAAGCGCTTGCGCGGTGGCAGGATTCGACGAAGCAGACGACCTTGCCGTCCTCGACCTGCTCGACGCGTTGGTGCGCAAATCGCTGCTGAACGCCGATCGGTCAGCGGGGCGCACCCGGTATTCGATGCTGGAGACCATCCGGCAGTTCGCCGAGGAACAACTCGTCGCCCGTGGCGACGCAGCCGAGATTCGGGCCACCCACTCGCGATACTTCGCCGGGCGCGAAGCCGACATCATGGCGCTGTGGGACAGTCCCCGACAGCGTGAGGCCTACGACTGGTTCACCATCGAACTGGCCAACCTGCGAACGGCATTCCGCTGGGCTGCCGACCAAGGCGATCTCGATAGCGCTACGGCGGTCGCCTTCTATGCGACAGTGCTCGGCTTGCTGACCGAGCAGTACGAGCCCGCTGGGTGGGCCGAGGAGATCATCGAATCTGCACGAAGGTTGAAGCATCGGCGGCTCGCGCAGCTCTACGTCGTCGCCGCGCAGTGCCATGCGACGGGGCGGTCGGACGACGCCGTCGCTTATCTCGATGCCAGTCGCCAGTTGGCAAACAGCGACGATTTCGACGAGGTCCCCTACGAATTGCAGATCTCGACCGGAATTGTGTACAGCCATGCCGGTCTAAGCGAGCGATGGGCGCAGTTGTGCCGCAGTGCGATTGAACACGGGGCGGGTCCCCAAACGGTGACCCGCGGATCTCTGGTCATGGCGTTCTACTTCTTGGGTCAAGGCGATGAAGCCAGGGCGGCAGCGCAGGGCGTGCTGGCCGCTGCAGACGCCGCCTGCAATCCTTTCGTGGCGTCCTTCGCGATGCTGGCGTACGGCCTCGCCTATTACGATGCCGACCCAAGGGCGGCTCATGACGCCCTACGCCGATCTCTGATGATCTCTCAGGAGAGCGGCAACCGGCAGATGGAATCGGCGTCAGGGTCGACGATTTCTCTCGTTGCGGCTAACCAGCGCGATCCCATCGAGTGTTTCGAGACTCTGATGGCGTTGATAGGCCGCTATTACGACACCGGCAACACGGCGCTGATCAAGAACCCGCTGGCGATACTCGCCTTCCTACTGGACCGGCTCGCACACCACGAACCGGCCGCGATCATCAGCGGTTTCGCCGCGAGTTCATTTACCCGCGTAAGCTACCCGCAGCTCAACCCGACGATCTCGCACCTGCGCGATGTCCTGGGCGCCCAAACCTATGAGTCGCTCGCCCGCACGGGCGAGACCATGACCACCGCCGACATGGTGGCCTATGCATATGACCAAATCGACCGGGTCCAGGCAAAACTGAGCACTGCCTCGAACTAGACGACTTACGAAAGTCTCGAAAAGCCAATACTAGGTTCGCTATTCGGGCCGCAATGGGTTGACGGCGAACTGAATCACCCGGTACGGCGCGGCCACCCGGGCCCGGGTGTCCCACTGGCTGACGAAGATTCGCAGTTCGTCGAGCGTCGAGCCGGGAGAGATGTAACCGCCATACGGTTGGGCCAGCCGGTTGTCGTACGGCGGCGGCAGGCTCTCGGCCGGCTCCGGCCACTCGTCGTGCTGCACCACCGTGGTGACCGGGGCGTCGCCCAGCGACGTCGGGTCGTTGGCCACCCGAACCTCCATGTTGCCGGTGACGGCGTTGAAGTAGGACAGCACCGCCTTGCCGTCGATCTGCCGGATGCACATCTCGCCCACCGCGTCCGGCCACAGCGGCGTCGGCGGCTTACCCCAGCCCCCGCCCGGGCCCGCCGCCCAACCCAGCCAGCGGGACCGGTCGGTGAACGTCTGCGGCGTGGCCCGATACAGCAGCACCGGATCCCTGCGGGTGAAGCTGTCGGCGACGATGTAGACCCAGCCGCCGGGCGAATCCGGAGTGGGAATCGGGTCGTAGTAGCCGCTGATCTGCGTCTGCGAGCCGCCCTGGTAGGACGCGGGCCGCTTGGACCCCGGGATCGTCTGCCAGCCCGCGCGCGCCGGTTCGGCGGCCACCAGCCGGGAGGTTTGCGGCTCGAGGTTTCTCGTCGTCGTCACCATCAGGTAGTTGCGGCGGTTGATCTGCACCACCCCGGCGGGCAGCTGCGAGGCTCCCGGCGGGGCGGCGTCGGCCAGCAGCGGATTGCTGATACCGGTCACCCCGAGGTAGCGCACCCCGCCGGGGTCGTCGACGGACGAAGTGTCGACACGCAACGCGACGGGTGCGTACCACCCACCGAACCCGACGCCCTGACCGGCGAAGCTGTCGCCGCACACCTGGAGCAGTTCGGCGGGAAACTCGACGAACTCACACAGGTCCGTCGCGCCGATGCCGTAATCCCCGGTCGCAGTGCCGGTTCCGGCGGTGGGACCGATGCGCACCACCTGACCGGGCGCCAGCGGCCCCAGCACCGGCTCGGGCGCCGGCGCTGCCGGGTCGGCGTGCGCGGAACTCCAAACCCATTGCGGCACAACCAAACACATCGCCGACACGGCGAACAGTGAGCACCGCGTGGCCAAGCGGATGCGGGTGGTGCTCACCCGCATGTCACCGCTGGGCGGCCAGCAGCTCGGCGATCTGGATGGTGTTCAGCGCCGCCCCCTTGCGCAGGTTGTCACCGGAGACGAACAACGCCAGGCCGCGGCCGTCAGCCACCCCGGGGTCGTGCCGGATCCGGCCGACCAGGGACTCGTCGACGCCGGCAGCCGCCAGCGGCGTGGGCACGTCGACCACCTTGACGCCCGGCGCCGCCTCGAGCAGCTCGCGGGCCCGCCCGGGTGACAGCGGTTCCGCGAATTCGGCGTTGATCGACAGCGAGTGCCCGGTGAACACCGGCACGCGCACGCAGGTGCCGCTGACGGCCAGGTCCGGGATGCCGAGAATCTTGCGGCTCTCGTGGCGCAGCTTCTGGTCCTCGTCGGTCTCACCCGAGTCGTCGTCCACCAGCGACCCGGCCAGCGGCACCACGTTGAAGGCGATCGGCGCCACGTAGGTCTTGGGCGCCGGGAATCCCACCGCGCCACCGTCCTGCACCAGCTGCTCGGCGTCGTCGATGACCGCGCGCGCCTGCGTGGCCAGCTCCTCGACGCCGGCGATCCCGCTGCCGGATACCGCCTGATAGCTGGACACCACCAGGCGGACCAGCCGGGCTTCGTCGTGCAACACCTTGAGCACCGGCATCGCGGCCATCGTGGTGCAGTTCGGGTTGGCGATGATGCCCTTCGGCCGGTTGCCCGCGTCCCGGGCGAAGTTGACCTCCGACACCACCAGCGGAACTTCCGGGTCCTTGCGCCAGGCCGACGAGTTGTCGATCACCGTAACCCCGGCCGCCGCGAACCGCGGCGCCTGCACCAGCGACATCGCCTTGCCGGCGGAGAACAACGCGATGTCCAGGCCGCTCGGATCGGCCGTCGCGGCGTCTTCGACCTCGATCTCCTGCCCGCGGAATTCCAGCTTGCGGCCCTGTGAGCGCGCCGACGCGAAGAACCGCACCGACCCCCCACCATCGCGAGCGGGGAAGTCCCGCTCGTCGAGCAACCTGCGCATCACCTGGCCGACCTGGCCGGTGGCGCCTACCACTCCAATGGCGACCATCTATCTACCCGTCCCGGCATACACCGTGGCCGTCTCCTCGCCGCCGAGCCCGAACGCCTCGTGCAACGCCACGACGGCCTTGTCCAGCTCGGTGTCGCGGCACAGCACCGAGATGCGAATCTCGGAGGTGGAGATCAGCTCGATGTTCACGCCCACCTCGGCCAGTGCCTCACAGAAGGTGGCGGTGACGCCCGGATGGCTGCGCATGCCCGCCCCGACCAGCGACACCTTGCCGACGTGGTCGTCGTAGAGCAGCTGGCTGAACCCGATCTCGCCCTTGAGCGCGTCCAGCTTGGCGACCGCGGTGGGCCCGCTGTCGCGGGAGCAGGTGAAGGTGATGTCGGTCTTGCCGTCCTCGATCTTGGAGACGTTCTGCAACACCATGTCGATGTTCACGTCGGCATCGGCCAGCGCCCGGAAGACGCGGGCGGCGTATCCGGGGATGTCGGGGATGGCGACGACGGTCACCTTGGCCTCGCTGCGGTCGTGCGCGACTCCGGTCAGGATGGGGTCTTCCATGGCTATGTCCTTGATCGATCCGACGACGACGGTGCCCGGGTTTTCCGAATACGAGGACCGGACGTGCACCGGAATGTTGTAGCGGCGCGCATATTCCACGCAGCGCAGCATCAGAACCTTGGCGCCGCAAGCCGCCATCTCGAGCATCTCTTCGAAGGTGACCGTGTCCAGCTTGCGGGCGTCGTGCACGATCCTGGGGTCGGCGCTGAAGATGCCGTCGACATCGGTGTAGATCTCGCAGACGTCGGCGCTCAGCGCCGCGGCCAGGGCCACCGCCGTGGTGTCAGAGCCGCCTCGGCCCAGCGTTGTCACATCACGGGTGTCCTGGCTGACACCCTGGAATCCGGCCACCAGCACCACCCGCCCCTCGTCGAGGGCGGCCTGCAGCCGGCCGGGCGTGACCTCGATGATCTTGGCGTTGCCGTGCGTGCCGGTGGTGATCACCCCGGCCTGCGACCCGGTGAACGAGCGCGCCTGCGCACCCAGCGATTCGATCGCCATTGCGACCAGGGCATTGGAGATGCGCTCACCCGCGGTCAGCAGCATGTCGAGCTCGCGCGGCGGCGGCGTCGGACACACCTGCTGGGCCAGATCCATCAGGTCGTCGGTGGTGTCACCCATCGCGGAGACGACGACCACGACGTCGTGGCCCTGCTTCTTGGTAGCGACGATGCGCTCGGCCACCCGCCGGATCCGGTCGGCGTCCGCCACTGAGGATCCGCCGTACTTCTGCACGACGAGCGCCACGCTATTCCCGCCTCTCCGGCCTGTGGGCATTTCGCATTTGGGGTTTAAGTCCACAACAGAATACGTGCCGCCGCACGGTGATTTACGTCGCGATACCACCCTCCCCGGCCTGCGCATTCGCCGCGGTTTTTGCCGGGGCGCCAAAAGCGGTAAAGTTGCCGACGTGCAGCGGGTGCTCCTCCTCGGACGCCGCGACGGGGTCTGATCCAGACCGGCTTCCCGTCGCGGGTGTTCGCGATGCGCCGGTCTGAAGTTCCCTTCTGAAACCCCGGAGCAATATCGTGACTTCTCATCCCGACGCATTCAGCTCGACCCGAACCATCGTCCAGCCGGCAGGCCCCAAGGCGCCCGGGCAGCCCGCATGGAACCCGCAGCGGGGCTCGTCGATGCCGGTCAACCGCTACCGCCCCTTCGCCGACGAGGTCGAGCCCATCCGGCTGTCCGACCGCAGTTGGCCCGACCGCGTCATCGACACGGCACCGCTGTGGTGCGCGGTGGACCTGCGCGACGGCAACCAGGCACTGATCGACCCGATGAGCCCGGCGCGTAAGCGCCGCATGTTCGATCTGCTGGTTCGCATGGGCTACAAGGAAATCGAAGTGGGCTTCCCGTCGGCCAGCCAGACCGACTTCGACTTCGTCCGCGAGATCATCACCGAGGGAGCGATTCCCGACGACGTCACCATCCAGGTGCTGACCCAGTGCCGGCCCGAACTGATCGAGCGCACCTTCGAGGCGTGCGACGGTGCACCGCAGGCCATCGTGCACTTCTACAACTCGACGTCAATCCTGCAGCGCCGCGTGGTGTTTCGGGCCGACCGGGCCGCGGTGCAGGCGATCGCCACCGACGGCGCGCGCAAGTGCGTCGAGGAGGCCGCCAAATACCCGGGCACCCGGTGGCGGTTCGAGTACTCCCCCGAGTCCTACACCGGCACCGAGCTGGAGTACGCGCGTGACGTGTGCGACGCGGTCGGCAATGTGATCAAGCCATCGCCCGACTCGCCGATCATCTTCAACCTGCCGGCCACCGTGGAGATGGCCACGCCCAACGTGTACGCCGACTCGATCGAATGGATGAGCCGCAACCTGGCCCGTCGCGACTCGGTCATCTTGAGCCTGCATCCGCACAACGACCGCGGAACCGCCGTCGCCGCAGCGGAATTGGGCTATCAGGCCGGCGCCGACCGCATCGAGGGCTGCCTGTTCGGCAACGGCGAGCGCACCGGCAACGTCTGCCTCGTGACGCTGGGGCTGAACCTGTTCTCCCGCGGTGTGGACCCGCAGATCGACTTCTCCAACATCGACGAGATCCGGCGCACGGTCGAGTACTGCAACCAGCTGCCGGTGCACGAACGCCATCCCTACGGCGGCGACCTGGTGTACACCGCGTTCTCCGGCAGCCACCAGGACGCCATCAACAAGGGCCTGGACCAGATGAAGGTCGACGCGGACGCCGCGGACTCCGACGTCGAGGACATGCTCTGGCAGGTGCCGTATCTGCCGATCGACCCCAAGGACGTCGGCCGCACGTACGAGGCGGTGATCCGGGTCAACTCTCAGTCCGGCAAGGGCGGGGTGGCCTACATCATGAAGGCCGACCACGGCCTGGCCCTGCCGCGGCGGCTGCAGATCGAGTTCTCCCAGGCGGTGCAGAAGATCAGTGAGGGGGAGGGCGGCGAGGTCAGCCCGAAGGAGATGTGGGACGCCTTCGCCGACGAGTACCTGGCCCCCGTGCTGCCGCTGGAGCGGGTGAAGCAGCGTGTCGACGCATCCGAAGAAGACAACGGCGTTACCCGCATCACCGCCACAGTCAAGATCAACGGGGTGGAGACCGAGATCAGCGGGGAGGGCAACGGGCCGCTGGCCGCGTTCGTCGACGCGCTGGGCAAAGTCGGATTCGACGTGGCCGTGCTGGACTACTCCGAGCACGCGATGAGCGGCGGCGAGGACGCACAGGCCGCCGCGTATGTCGAGGCGTCGGTGTCGATCGCGAGCGCGGTGCAGCCGGGCGAAGCGGGTCGGCACCCATCAGACCCGGTAGCGGGAAAGACGGTGTGGGGTGTGGGCATCGCGCCGTCCATCACCACGGCGTCGCTGCGCGCCGTCGTCTCGGCGATCAACCGGGCCGCGCGCGGCTGATCAGAACAGCGCCAGCTGCTGGTCCAGCATGCCGGCGTCGGTGAATTCGTCCATGCTGGTTCCGCCGATGACCGCGCCGACGGAGTCCATGAACTGCGCGTCGGAGATCACCGGCACCCCCAGTTGCCGGGCGTGATAGCCCTTGCCCTGCTCGGCCGCGGGATCGTTGCACACCACCAGCGAGGTGTCGCGGTCGACGACGTCGGTGTAGGCCAGGCCGGCGTGCAAGATCCGCTCCACGAGTTCCTCGTGGGTGCGGCCGACTTCGGCCGCCAGGGCCACCCGCATGCCCTGTACGAGCGGTCGGCCGCCCACGTAGGGGCCGGGGTTGAGGTAGGGGCAGGGCATCCGGGACGCCAGCACCTTCAGCGGTCGCAGTTCGTCATGGGTGATCCGGCCGTTCGGCCAGCGGCGCCGCGTCACCGGATGTATCGGCAACCAGATGTCGCGTTCGCGGGCCAGCTCGAGCGCCGAAGCCAGCACGCCGGTCAGCACCATCGCGTCGTCGAAGGCATCGTGCGGCCGCTCCTGGGTGACCCCCCAGTGCGCGGCGAGCGTCTCCAACCGCAGATTGTCGATGCCGAGGTCCAGCCGCCGGGCCAGCTCGACGGTGCACATGACGCTGTCGACGGGTAGTTCGGTCTCGGCCAGTTCGGCCTCCGCGGCAAGAAACGCGTAGTCGAACGCGACGTTGTGGGCCACCAAGGTGCGGCCGCGCAGCACCTCGGCCACGTCGCCGACGATATCGGCGAACTGGGGCTGGTCTTCGAGCATCGCGGGTGTCAGGCCGTGCACGTGGGTGGGACCCGGGTCCACACCCGGGTTGAGCAGGCTCACCATCGAGTGTTCGACGTTGCCGCCGGCGTCCAGACCTAGCGCCGCAACGCTGATGATCCGCGCCTGACCCGGCCTGAAGCCCGAGGTCTCGACGTCGACGACGGCCCAGCCCGCGTCCGGCTCACTGGCAGGCCGGCCCCAGCACACCCCGCTCATGACCCGAGGATGGCACGGCGGACCGACATCGCCCGCTCGCTGCGCGCCGTGTCGGCGCACATTTAAACTTCCCGGATGGTTACCACCCGTGCACGTCTGGCCCTCGCCGCGGGAGCGAGCGCGCGCTGGGCGTCGCGGGTGACCGGACGCGGGGCCGGGGCGATGATCGGCGGCCTGATCGCGATGACGCTGGACCCCTCGGTTCTCCGGCAACTCGGCGCCGGCCGGCGCACCGTCATCGTCACCGGCACCAACGGCAAGTCCACCACCACGAGGATGACGGCGGCCGCGCTGGCGACGCTGGGCGCGGTGGCCACCAACGCCGAGGGCGCCAACATGGACGCCGGCCTGGTCGCGGCGCTGGCCGGCAAGCGCGATGCGCCGCTGTCGGCCCTCGAAGTCGACGAAATGCACGTCCCGCACGTTTCCGACGCCGTCGAGCCCAGCGTCGTCGTGCTGCTGAACCTGTCGCGCGACCAGCTGGACCGGGTCGGCGAGATCAACGTCATCGAGCGGACCCTGCGCGCGGGCCTGGCCCGGCACCCCGGCGCGGTCGTCGTGGCCAACTGCGACGACGTGCTGATGACCTCGGCGGCCTACGACAGCCTCAATGTGGTGTGGGTGGCCGCCGGCGGTTCGTGGTCGAACGACTCGGTCAGCTGCCCGCGCAGCGGCGAGGTCATCGTCCGCGACCGCGGCCACTGGTATTCCACGGGTGCGGACTTCAAACGGCCCAGCCCGCAATGGTGGTTCGACGACGACACCCTCTACGGGCCCGACGGGCTGACACTGCCGATGCGGCTGGCGCTGCCCGGCGCGGTCAACCGCGGCAACGCCGCCCAGGCCGTCGCCGCCGCGGTCGCGTTGGGTGCGGATCCGGCGGCGGCGGTGGCGGCCGTCTCGGCGGTCGACGAGGTCGCGGGGCGCTACCGGACCGTCCGCGTCGGCGCGCACGAGGTGCGCATGCTGCTGGCCAAGAATCCGGCCGGCTGGCAGGAGGCGCTGTCGATGGTCGACAAGCAGGCCGCCGGGGTGGTCATCTCCGTCAACGGGCAGGTGCCCGACGGGGAAGACCTGTCGTGGCTGTGGGACGTGCGGTTCGAGCATTTCGAGCAGACCCGGGTGGTCGCTGCCGGCGAACGCGGCACGGACCTGGCGGTGCGGCTCGGGTACGCGGGCGTCGAGCACACCCTGGTGCACGACACCGTCGCGGCGATCGAGTCATGCCCGCCCGGGCGGGTGGAGGTCGTCGCCAACTACACCGCGTTCCTGCAGTTGAATCGGCGATTGGCGCGCCACCATGGCTGACTCGGTGGTGCGGATCGGGTTGGTGCTGCCCGACGTGATGGGAACCTACGGCGACGGCGGCAATGCCCTGGTGCTGCGGCAGCGACTCCGGCTGCGCGGCATCCCCGCCGAGATCGTCGAGATCACGCTGGCCGACCCGGTGCCCGAGTCGTTGGACCTCTACACGCTGGGCGGGGCCGAGGACTACGCGCAGCGCCTGGCCACCCGGCACCTGATCAAACACCCGGGCCTGCAGCGCGCCGCGGAGCGGGGCGCGCCGGTGCTGGCGATCTGCGCGGCCGTTCAGGTGCTGGGGCACTGGTATGAGACGTCGGCCGGGGAACGCGTCGACGGCGTGGGCATGCTGGATGCGACGACGTCGCCGCAGGAGGCGCGCACCATCGGCGAGCTGGTGACCAAGCCCCTGCCGGCGGGCTTGACCGACCGGCTCACCGGTTTCGAGAACCACCGCGGCGGCACCGTGCTGGGGCCGGCGGCGTCGCCGCTGGGCGCGGTGGTCAAGGGCGCGGGCAACCGGCGCGACCCCTCCGGAGACGGCGTCGACGGCGCGGTGCAGGGCAGCGTGATCGCGACCTACATGCACGGGCCGTGCCTGGCCCGCAACCCGCAACTGGCCGACCTGCTGCTGGGCGCGGTGGTCGGCGAGCTAGCGCCGCTGCCGATGCCGGAAGTGGACTTGCTGCGCCGCGAACGGCTGGCGGCGCGTTAGGGCAGGCCGCCGCGCCTCAGACCATGGCCCGGCGGCCGGCCAGCGCGCGACCGAGCGTCAGTTCGTCGGCGAACTCCAGGTCGCCACCCATCGGCAGCCCCGACGCGATCCGGGTCACGGTCAGGCCGGGGATGTCGCGCAGCATCCGCACCAGGTAGGTGGCCGTCGCCTCGCCCTCGGTGTTCGGGTCGGTGGCGATGATCACCTCGGTGATGTCGACGTCGTCGACTCGCTCCCCGATCCGGCTCAGCAGCTCACGAATCCGCAGCTGCTCGGGACCGATCCCGGACAGCGGATCCAGCGCGCCGCCCAGCACGTGATAGCGACCGCGGAATTCGCGGGTGCGCTCGACGGCCTGGATGTCCTTGGGCTCCTCGACCACACACACCTGCGAGCCGTCGCGACGGGGATCCGAGCAGATCCGGCAGCGCTCGTTGTCGGACACGTTGCCGCAGACCGCACAGAAGCGCACCCCGTCGCGGACCGTCGCCAGCACCGCTGTCAGCCGGTCGATATCCGGCGGTTCCACCGACAGCAGGTGGAAGGCGATGCGCTGGGCGCTCTTGGGTCCGATGCCCGGCAGCTTGCCGAGCTCGTCGATCAGATCCTGGACGGGTCCTTCGAACATGTCGGTCGCGGAGTCTAAAGCCCCGGAGCCGGCGCGGGCGGCTGCCCCGGCGGCGCGGGCGGTTGCCCCGGCGGCGCGCCGAAGCCGCCGGCCAGCGACCCCAGCCGTTCCTGGGCCATGCGGGTGACCTGCTTGGAAGCGTCGACCATGGCGCCGACGATCAGGTCCTGCAGGGTCTCGACGTCCGAAGGGTCGACGACGGACGGGTCGATCTTCACCGCGACCACCTCGCCGCTGCCCTTGACGACGACCTCGACCAACCCGCCACCGGCCCGACCATGCACCTCAGCGTTCGCCAGTTGTTGCTGAGCTTCCATGAGCCTCTGCTGCATCTGCTGCGCCTGGGCCAGCAGCGCCGACATGTCGCCTCCGGGTTGCATGACGATCCCTTCGCACCTTGGTCTCGACTTGGTTTCGCTCGTGAGTCTCCGGCGATTCGAAACCTCAAGCGTAGACCGCGCGGCGTTAGCTTTGCGCCGTGGACCTACGACTGAGCAGGCGTGTCGGCTTCAGGACGATCATCTGCATGATTGTTGCTGCGTCGGCCATCATCATCCCGAATGCCGTGGCCGCCCCTTCCAACATCGCCGGCATGGTGGTTTTCATCGATCCGGGCCACAACGGCTCCAACGACGCCTCCATCAACCGCCAGGTGACCACCGGCCGTGGCGGCACCAAGGACTGTCAGACCAGCGGGACAGCGACCAACACCGGCTATATGGAACACACCTTCACCTGGGACACCGCGCTGCGCGTGCGCGCCGAGCTCAGCGCCCTGGGGGTGCGGACCGCGCTGTCCCGCGGCAACGACACCGGCCTGGGGCCGTGCGTCGACGAACGCGCCAACGCCGCAAACGCGCTGCGCCCGAACGCGGTCCTGTCCATCCACGCCGACGGCGGCCCGCCGTCGGGCCGGGGATTCCACGTCAACTACTCGGCCCCGCCGCTCAACCAGGTGCAGGCGGGTCCGTCGGTGCAGTACGCGCGGATCATGCGGGACCAGATGCAGGCGTCAGGGATCCCGCCGGCCAACTACATCGGCCAGAACGGCCTTTACGGTCGTTCGGACCTGACCGGCCTCAACCTGGCCCAGTACCCGTCGATCCTGGTCGAATGCGGCAACATGAAGAACCCCGCGGACTCCGCGCTGATGGAGTCGGCCGAGGGCCGGCAGAAATACGCCGACGCACTGGTCCGCGGGGTCGCGGGCTTCCTCGCCTCGCAGGGTCAGGCGCGCTGAGCGGGTAGTTGTTCCGCTCTCCCCTGCGAGCGGATCGCATGCGCGCGGCCAGATCGGACGTGCACCATGTCAACGTTTGCCCCGCGCCGGGAAACGCTGAGGTCGTTCGTCGGCGCGATGTATGACCCGCGCTTCCGCAAGGTTGTGCTGCGCCTTCAGCGCCGGCGGTACCCGGTACGCGCCAAAGCATAGGGAAACACCTGATTCCCGCTCCACCATTCGCCCGTAGCGTCAAGCGCAGCGAGATGGCCGGGCTGCCGAGCGGGCGAGTGCCGCCGAAACGAAAATTTGGCGCTCACCCATAGCTAACATCAAGAAGTTTGCCCAAACCCCAGAGCGACACCGCTGGCGTCAACTAAGGTTTGTTGCACTTATGTCGACCAGTGCGTATGGAGCAACCGATGAGCATTCATTCGCCGACAAGAGCAACGGCAGGCTCGTTGTCCCGGTCCACACCCATAGGCGACATGGCCTGCGACCCATCTCCTCCGACGTTGCGGCCCACCGGTCGCGGCTTCCCGGAGAACCGGCTGACACCGCGTTTTTTGACTAAATCGGACCAAATTGGGCTGATATGTGGGTGCCGGTCTGGGCGTCTGGCACACGAGCCTTTTAAGCGGAGACAGTCGGCCGAAAGCTGACGATCGGGCGCTTCCCCTGGCACAACAAAAATCGGATATGAGGTTTGCACAGAAAACAGGTCTGACCGGTATGCAGTGGCAGCATGGCCTATTCACAAGAACCGAGGTAATAGTCCACCTTGGTTTGCTTCGTCCGGCATTCAGCAAATCTCTGCCCATGGCCGAACCACACACGCTTTATCGATTCGAGATGGACGGACAGCGTTCCCGAAAGACGATTGATTACCGGACCGTCGAGCTGGCTTCATGCGGCCTGATGGTCCGGCGGCATTCCGTTCGGGAAGCGCCCGAACCAGCATCATCGATCCAAACCGTGCCGATCCCATTCGCTCCCCCGCTGCTCAAATTCGCACTTCCGCGTACCTGGCGTGATGAATTCCGCCGGTTCTTATACCGCCGCCACGCAACCGGCGACATATTAGATGTACGGGTTCGTCCGTCGTTGGATCGCCGCTATCCGTTCCGCGATCGGCCAATTCGATTCGGCGTCATCACGACATCCAACACCCGAAATTTCGGCTCTCGCGACGTTCCCCGCAGGGGTGTTTGCTCCGCCAGACGGTTCCAACCAGCGAATCGAATTCAAAAACCCGTACTCCAGTACCGGATGAGAAGGCGGTGAGCAGCCGTGGAAAAAGCCGGGCACACCTCCATTGCTGTCATTGGCATGGCCTGTCGACTTCCCGGTGGCATCGATTCTCCCGAGCGCTTGTGGGAGACCCTGGTGCGCGGCGACAACCTGGTCACCGAGGTTCCACCCGACCGGTGGGACGCCGACGAGTACTACGACCCCCAGCCGGGGGTACCGGGGCGGTCGGTGTCCAAATGGGGCGCCTTCCTCGATGACGTCACAGGCTTCGATGCCGAATTCTTTGGCATCAACGAGCGTGAGGCCATCGCGATCGACCCGCAGCACCGGCTACTGCTGGAAACCTCGTGGGAGGCCATGGAGCATGCGGGTCTGACCCGGGAGACCATGACCGACTCGCTAACCGGGGTGTTCGTCGGCTTGACGCACGGCGACTATCAACTGCTTGCCGCCGACGCGCACGCCGTCGAGGGGCCGTACGGCTTCACCGGCAACAGCTTCAGCCTGGCGTCCGGGCGGATCGCGTATACCCTGGGCGTCCACGGTCCCGCGGTGACGGTGGACACCGCGTGTTCGTCTGGTCTGACCGCAGTGCACTTGGCGTGTCGCAGCCTCATAGATGGTGAAAGCGACCTTGCCCTGGCGGGTGGCGCCTCCGTGATGCTCGACCCGCGGAAGTTTGTCGCGGGGTCGGCGGAGGGCATGCTCTCTGCCACCGGGCGATGCCACGCGTTCGACGTCGCGGCGGACGGGTTCGTGTCCTCCGAAGGCTGCGTCGTGGTGTTACTCAAACGTTTGCCCGCCGCGCTGCGCGACGGTGATCGGGTTCTGGCCGTGATTCGCGGCACGTCCGCCAACCAAGACGGCCATACCGTGAACATCGCGACGCCCTCGGTGACGGCGCAGACCGCGGTGTACCGAGCGGCGTTAGACGCCGCGGGGATCGACGCCGGCAGCGTCGGCATGGTCGAGGCGCACGGCCCCGGCACTCCCGTGGGCGACCCGATCGAATACGCGAGCCTCGCAAAGGTTTACGGCGTCGAGGAACCCTGCGCGCTAGCCACGCTGAAGACCAATTTCGGGCATGCCCAGTCGGCATCGGGAGCACTGGGGCTGATGAAGACGATTCTGGCACTCCAGCACGGCATGGTTCCGCAGAATCTGCACTTCACCCGCCTGCCCGATGAGATGGCCCGTATCGACACCAAACTCTTTGTGCCACAACATCTGACACCGTGGCCAAGCAACGGTCGCGCTCCCCGGCGGGCGGCGGTTTCGTCGTATGGACTGTCGGGCACCAACGTCCATGCCATCGTCGAAGAAGCACCGGAGGAGAAGACGGAATTCTCCGCGCCCGGGAGCACTTCAGCGTCGCCGCCGCCACTGCTGTTTGCGCTGTCGTCCACCTCTGCCGACGAGTTGCGCCACACCGCCGCCCGGCTGGCTGACTGGGTGCAAGCACATGACGACGTGGCGTTGCCGGATCTGGCCTACACTCTGGCGCGCCGGCGTGCGCATCGCCCGGTTCGACTCGCCGTCGTTGCGAGCAGCCGGCTTGAACTCACCGAGGCGTTAGGCGAGGTCGCTGACGGCGATACTCCGTATGCGGCAGCCGTCGGACGAGACGACCGAGGTCCGGTATGGGTATTCTCCGGGCAGGGTTCGCAGTGGGATCGGATGGGAGCGCAGCTGCTGGGGGCCGAACCGGTGTTCGCGTCCACCGTCGCGGCGGCTGAGCCGCTGATCGCCCGCGAGTCTGGATTCTCGGTGACCGAGGCGATGACCGCGCCGCAGCTAGTGACCGGGATCGACCGGGTCCAGCCGACGCTGTTCACCATGCAGGTCGCGTTGGCCGCCACGATGAAGTCATACGGGGTGCGCCCGGGCGCGGTGATCGGGCATTCCCTGGGCGAGATCGCGGCCGCTGTCGTCGCGGGGGCGCTGTCGCTGGACGACGGGGTGCGTGTCATCTGCCGACGCTCGCGGCTGATGTCGAAAATCGCCGGCGCCGGTGCGATGGCATCAGTGGAATTAACTGCCCAGCAAGTACTTTCGGAGCTCAGGGCCCGCGGCGTCAACGATGTCGTGGTGGCCGTGGTGGCCGCGCCGCAGTCCACGGTGATCGGCGGCGCCACCCGGACGGTTCGCGAGCTGGTCGCGGCCTGGGAGCAGCGTGATGTGATGGCCCGCGAGATCGCCGTTGACGTCGCCTCGCATTCGCCCCAAGTCGATCCGATCCTCGACGAGCTGACCGACGCTCTTTCACAGCTGCATCCGATGACGCCTGACGTCCCCTTCTATTCGGCGACCCTGTACGACCCCCACGAGGAGCCGGTATGCGATGCCGGGTATTGGGTGGACAATCTGCGCAACATGGTGCGGTTCGCTCCGGCGGTGCGGGCCGCGCTGGAGGACGGCTATCGGGTCTTTGCCGAGCTGGCGCCACACCCGCTGCTCACCCACGCCGTCGAGCAGAACGCCGGCAACCTCGACATGCCGGTGGCAGCTTTGGCCGCGATGCGCCGCGAACAGGAACTGCCGCACGGGCTGCGGGGCTTCGTGGCCGATCTGCACAGTGCGGGCGCCGCTCTCGATTTCTCGGCGCTCTGCCCGACTGGGCGGCTGGTGGACGCACCGCTGCCAACCTGGACCCACCGTCGCATGTGGTTGGACCGCGACGGTCACGACTCCCCACAACATGGTGGTTGCACCGTTTCGGTGCATCCACTGCTGGGCCAGCACGTGCACTTGCGGGAGGAACCCGAACGCCACGTGTGGCAGGCCGACATCGGCACCGCCGCCCAGCCCTGGCTCGGCGATCACCAGATCCGCAACGTGGCCGTACTTCCGGGCGCGGGATATTGCGAGATGGCGCTGGCGGCCGCGCGTGCCGCGTTGGGCGAGGCGTGTGAGGTCCGTGACATCCGCTTCGAGCAGGCGCTGCTGCTCGATGAACAGACCGCGATCGTCGCCTCGGCGTCATTGTCGTCGCCGGGCGTCGTCGACTTCACCGTGGAAACCAGTCAGGGCGGCGAGCAAGTGCGCCAAGCCCGCGCGGTCCTGCGTGCCGCAAACGATGCGCAGCCACCAGCGCGCGACACGTCCGCACTACTTGCCGCACATCCACGAGGTCAGGACGGCGCGGAATTCCGCGAGCTCATGGGCCGGCGGGGTGTTCAGTACGGCGCGGCTTTCAGCGGTCTGGTCGCGGTGCACACCGGTGAGCGGGCAAGCGTGCTGGCCGAAGTCGCGGTCCCCCGCCAAATCCGCTCACAGCAAGATGCTTACGGCGTGCACCCGGCGCTGCTGGACGCCTGTTTTCAGTCCGTCGCGGCACATCCGGAGGTTCAGGCGCTCGACGACGATGCGCTGGGGTTGCCGTCGGGCATCCGTCGACTCCGCTCGTACGCCGCCGCCCGCAACGCGCGCTACTGCTACACGCGGGTTATCACAGCCGATCGGTCCGGGGTGGAGGCCGACCTCGAGGTGCTCGATGAGCACGGGACCGTCCTGCTCAGCGTTCAGGGCCTGCGCTTGGGTGCCGGCGTCTCGACGAACGCCCACCAAGATCGGATATTGGGCGAGCGGCTGCTGACCATCGAATGGCGGCAGCGTGAACTACCCGAGCTTGGACTCGTCGACGCCGGACGTTGGCTGTTGATCAGCACCACCAGCGGTGCCGACGTGCTGGCCGCCACGTTGACCGAAGCGCTGAAAAGCCATGGTGCGCAATGCACCAGCATGTACTGGCCGCTCAACGTCGAGGAGCCCTCGATCGGCGAGCGGCTTGATGGTCAGCTGCGCGCAGGTGGTCTCAGCGGTGTGGTGATCCTCGCGGGACCGCCATCCGGCGACGCTGAGGACCAGTCCCCGCGGGCGGGCCGAGACTATGTGCGGCACCTGGTGCGTATCGCCCGCGAATTCTCAGAACTACCCGGCGAGCCGCCCCGTGTCCATGTCATGACCCGCAACGCCCAGACGGTGCTGGCCGGGGACCGGCCGAATCTGGAGCAGGCGGGGTTGCGGGGTCTGATGCGGGTCATCGGAACCGAGCAACCGCACCTACGGGCCACCCAGATCGACGTGGGCGACGACACCGACACCGAGCAGCTTGCGCGGCAATTGCTCGGCGGCTCGGAGGAGGACGAGACCGCCTGGCGAAATGGACAGTGGTACGCAGCGCGGCTGTGCCCCACCGCGTTGCGCCCCGAGGAGCGACGCACCACCCTAGTGGACCATGAGCGCGACGGGATGAGCCTGAACATCCGCACGCCCGGCGACCTGGAATCGATGGAATTGGTTGCGCGCGAACGAGTTGCACCCGGACCGGGACAAATCGAGGTTGCAGTAACCGCATCTGCCATCAACTTCGCCGATGTGCTCGTCGCGTTCGGTCGCTATCCCAGCTTCGACGGGCGGCCGCAACAGGCCGGCACCGATTTCGCAGGCGTGGTGACCGCGGTGGGTCGCGACGTCACCGATCATCGAGTCGGGGACCGTGTCGGCGGTCTATCTGCAACGAGCTGTTGGGCCACCTACGTCACCTGTGCGGCCAACCTGGCTGTCGCACTGCCACCGGGATTGCCAGACGCCCAGGCGGCAGCGATGCCCACCCCGCACATCACCGCGTGGTACGGCCTGCGGAATCTCGCCCGGATCAAGGCGGGCGACAAGGTATTGATCCATTCCGGGACCGGGGGTGTGGGACAGGCGGCAATCGCCATCGCACGCGCCGCGGGCGCCGAGATCTTCGCCACCGCCGGCAGCGAGCAGCGTCGAGAACTGCTGCGTGACATGGGCATCGAGCACGTTTACGACTCACGCAGCACCGAGTTCGCCGAGCTGATCCGCCACGACACCGACGGCTACGGCGTTGACATTGTCCTCAACTCGGTTACCGGCGCCGCCCAGCGCGCCGGTGTCGAGCTACTGGCCGTCGGAGGCCGATTCATCGAGATCGGCAAGCGCGACATCTACGGCGATACCCGGTTGCGACTCTTCCCGTTCCGGCGCAACCTCGCGTTCTACAGCGTGGACTTGGCATTGCTGACCGTCAGCGACCCGGAAACCGTTCGGCACCTGCTGGCTACGGTGTACCTGCTCGTCGCGGACCGCGTACTGCCACCGCCGGAATGCACCCACCACCCGCTGGCCGACGCGGCCACCGCGATCCGAATGATGAGCGGCGCCCAGCACACCGGCAAACTCGTGCTCGACATCCCGCGGACAGGGCACAGCCGCGTGATAATCCCGCCCGCACAGGCGCGGGTCTTCCGCCGCGACGGCGCATACATCATCACCGGCGGGCTGGGTGGCCTAGGACTGCTTTTGGCCGAGAAGATGGCAGCGGGCGGCTGCGGACGTATCGTGCTGTCCTCGCGCTCGCAGCCAACTCCCGCGGCGCTGCAGACCATCGAGAGAATCCGCACGATCGGTGCCGACGTCGTGGTGGAGTGTGGTGACATCGCCGAAGCTGCGACGGCGCAGCGATTGGTCGCCACAGCTACCTCCACCGGGCTTGCAGTGCGCGGCGCGCTGCACCTCGCGGCAATAGTCGAGGACGCCACCCTGACCAATATCACTGATGATCTCATCGAGCGTGACTGGGCACCAAAGGTTTACGGTGCGTGGAACTTGCACATGGCCACCGCCGAGCAGCCGTTGGACTGGTTCTGCTTGTTCTCCTCGGCGGCCGCGCTGGTGGGGTCGCCGGGCCAGGGTGCCTACGCCGCGGCCAACAGCTGGCTGGATGCCTTCATCCGGTGGCGCCGGGCGCAGGGCCTGCCCGCCACCGCGATCGCATGGGGCGCCTGGGCCGAGGTCGGGCGCGCCACCGCCTTCGCAGCGGGCGCCGACCTTTCGATCGGTCCTGACGAAGGCGCCTACGCGTTCGACGCGCTGCTGCGCCACGACCGCGCCTATACCGGCTATGCACCGATCATGGGCGCGCCATGGCTGACGGCCTTCGCCCAGCACAGCCCCTTCGCTGAGGCGTTCCGATCTACCACCCAATCTCCCACGGGTACAAGCAAATTACGCGCCGAGCTCGAAGAGCTGCCCCTAGACGAGTGGCCCACCCGGCTGCGTCGCCTGGTAGCCGATCAGGTCAGCTTGATCCTGCGTCGCAGCGTCGACCCCGACCGGCCGCTCTCCGGTTACGGCGTCGACTCACTAGGCGTCCTCGAACTACGCACCCGCATCGAGACTGAAACGGGGATACGCATCTCGTCCACCGACATGACCACCATCACCATCCGCGGTTTGGCGGGGCTGCTTTGCGAAAAGCTGGCGCCCGCGGAAGCTGCTTGACATCGAGGGCGGTTTCGAATGGAGCTTGATGTCCAGGCACTTCCGCTGACGCGAGGACAGCTGGACATTTGGCTTGCACAGGAAACGGGTCGGGTTGGTACGGAGTGGCAGCTTGGCCTCTTTGTGAGAATCGAAGGCCCGGTAGAACGTAATCCTCTCGAGTGGGCGATCCGTCGAGTCATGCTAGAGGCCGAACCGGTCAGGGCCGCTTTCTTTGAGCAAAACGGCCGGGTTTTCCAGCGGGTGATCGATCATCCGGATGTCAAGCTTGCGTTCTACGATCTGACCGGCTCGGTCAATGCGGTGCAGGAAGCCCATGACATAGCATCGTCGATCCAACGCATGCCCATGCCGTTCACTGGTCCACTGTTCAAGTTCGC
The DNA here is from genome assembly GCF_035617725.1 of Mycobacterium sp. 94-17. Taxonomy (NCBI): domain Bacteria; kingdom Bacillati; phylum Actinomycetota; class Actinomycetes; order Mycobacteriales; family Mycobacteriaceae; genus Mycobacterium; species Mycobacterium sp. 94-17. Next base: position 4,155 of record NZ_JAPIYN010000001.1, on the reverse strand, counting down.
GTTATTTCAGACGGGACCCGATGAATTCTACTGGTTCACCTGCTGTCACCACATAGTCATCGACGCATCCGGTATCGCCCTGGTCGGCCACCATATTGCAACGATTTACTCTGCGATCGTCTCAGGCGCGCCCATGCCACCCGCCTTCTTCGGCTCGCTCGAGAACCTGATCCGCAGCGAGTCGGAATACGAAGCGTCGAGCGACTATTCAGAAGATCACGCCTATTGGGCTGAGAACCTGCCATCGGAATCCGGATCCGATCACGGCGTTCCCCAAGCTGCATGCCAGGGTGGTTCGGATCGAGCTGCTGCGCCGGTTCGACTGGACCCTGCGGTCCTTCGTCGAGTTCAAGAGTTGTCCGATCTCTGGAACATGCCTCAGTCCTCAGTCATCACTGCGGCGTGCGCATTGTTGCTGCGAGGTTGGTCTGGCGCGGGCGCCGAGGTGGTGCTCGACTTCCCGGTGAACAGGCGAGTCAGTCTGCAGTCCAAAACATTTCCAGGGATGGTCGCCGGCGTCGTTCCGCTGGTGATGAAAGTTCTACCTGACTCGACAATCGCCGATTTCTGCCAGCATGTCGATGCTCGGATACGGGAAGCGTTGCAACACCAGAGATTTCCGGTTCAATCCCTGGAGCGGAATGCACGTTTCCGCTCCACGCAGCAGCACGCCCAAAGGATGAGTGTCAACTTTCTTCCGTCTGCGTTCACCCTGGACTTCGGTGGCATCACGGCATCGGCGTCATATACGAATTCTGGCCTCGTCGGCTTCGGGTTGTTCTTCTCCGGTTTCGGTGACCAGATGCTGTTCGGCACAGAGGGCGCAGGCCAGCCATTTTGGAATTTTGACGTCGCCGATTTGGCGGGACAACTGACGCGGGTGTTGGTGGCGATGACCGCCGATCCTGGGCGGCGACTCTCGTCGATCGACGCCCTTGGTGCCAATGAACACGCGCGCTTGGACGACTGGGGCAACCGAGCTGTCCTGGCCCGACGCGCACCCGCGCCGGTGTCGATTCCTGCGCTGTTCGCCACGCAGGTGGCGCGCACCCCGGAGGCGGTGGCAATCTGCTGCGGCGGCCGGTGCACGACCTACCTGGAGCTTGATGAGTCCGCTAATCGGTTGGCACACCTGTTGGACGGCCACGGTGTGGGACCGGGACAACTCGTGCTGGTGCTGTTGTCGCGCTCTGCCGAGGCGATCGCCGCGATTCTGGCGGTGCTCAAAACGGGGGCGGCCTATGTGCCGCTAGATCCGGCGCTGCCGCCGGCACGGATCCAGTTCATAGTCGCCGACGCGGCGCCGGTCGCCGTCCTCACAACCGCGGGTCTGGCCGGTCGGCTGGACGGTTGTGATCGGCTGATCATCGATATCGAGGATCCCCGCATCGACACGCAGCCCAGCGCCCCAGTACAGGTGCCGGCCCCCGACGACATCGCCTATCTCATCTACACCTCGGGCACCACCGGTGTCCCGAAGGGTGTCGCGGTCACTCATCACAACGTGACACAGCTGCTGCAGTCGCTGAACTCGCGCCTGCCGGAACAAGTCTGGGCGCAGTGGCATTCGTTGGCCTTCGACGCCTCCGTTGAAGAGATCTGGAGTGCGCTGTTATTCGGGGGGCGGCTGGTGGTGGTGTCCGAGTCGGTGGCGGGATCACCGGAGGACTTCCATTCTTTGCTTGTCGGAGAACAGGTCGGCGTGTTGAGCCAAACGCCGTCGGCGCTGGCGACGCTGGCGCCCGAGGATTTGGGATCGGCGGCGCTACTGGTGGCCGGCGAGGCCTGCCCGGCCGAGATGGTGGATCGGTGGGCGCCGGGGCGGGTCATGATCAACGGCTACGGCCCGACCGAAACCACAGTGTGCGCGTCCAGGAGCGCGCCGCTGACAACCGGATCGGGTGCGCCGCCGATCGGCACACCCGTGTCGGGTGCGGCGTTGTTCGTCGTCGACGGGTGGTTGCGCCCGGTGCCCGTCGGGGTAGTCGGCGAGTTGTACATCGCCGGCCGCGGTGTGGCCGTTGGATATTGGCGGTCGGCCGGATTGAGCGCGTCGCGATTTGTCGCCTGTCCGTTCGGGCCAGCCGGGACGCGGATGTACCGCACCGGCGATCTGGTGCGGTGGGGCCGTGACGGACAGCTGCACTATCTCGGGCGCGCCGATGAACAAGTCAAAATCCGTGGTTTCCGCATCGAACTCGGCGACGTGTGCACCTCCCTCGCCGCGCTCGATGGCGTGCAGCGAGCCGCCGTTATCGCCCGCGAGGACCGCCCCGGAGACAAGCGCCTCGTTGGCTACATCACCGGGGCCGCCGACCCCGGTCAGCTGCGTACCGCCCTGGCCGAGCGTCTCCCCGCCTACATGGTTCCGGCGGCAATCGTGGTCCTCGACACACTGCCACTCACGGTCAACGGCAAACTCGACACGCGCGCCTTACCCGCCCCCGAGTATCGCGACACCGACCATTATCGGGCCCCCGCCACCGCCCTCGAAGAAATCCTGGCCGGCATCTACGCCCAAGTCCTCGGCATCGACCGCGTCGGCATCGACGACTCCTTCTTCGACCTTGGCGGCGACAGCATTTCGGCGATGCGCCTGATCGCCGCGATCAATACCGGTTTGGACGCCCACCTTGGGGTGCGCACCGTGTTCGAGGCGCCCACGATCGCGCGGCTGGCTCCCCGAATCGGGGATGGGAGTGGGCCGGAGTCGTTGGTTGTGGGGGAGCGGCCCGCCGTGATTCCACTGTCGTTCGCCCAATCCCGATTGTGGTTCGTCGACCAGTTGCAGGGACCGTCCCCGGTCTACAACATGGCGGTGGCGTTGCACCTGACCGGGCAACTAAATGCCGACGCGCTGGGTGCGGCACTAGCCGATGTGGTGGGCCGCCACGAAAGCCTGCGCACGCTGATTGTCGCCCCTGACGGCCTCCCGCAGCAGGTGGTCACTCCAGCCGACGAAGCTGATTTCGGTTGGCAGGTCATTGATGCCACCGCCTGGCCCGCGGACCGGCTGCATCAGGCCATTGAGGAAACCGCGCGTTACACCTTTGATCTGGCAACGGAAATTCCATTGCGGGCAATGCTTTTCCGCCTTGCCGAGGACGGTCACGTGCTGGTGGCCGCGATCCACCATATCGCCACGGATGGCTGGTCGATGGCCCCGCTGACCCGCGACCTGGCGACGGCGTACGCCAGCCGGCGTACCGGGCAGACCCCCGCCTGGGCGCCGCTGGCGGCGCAATATGTCGACTACACGCTGTGGCAGCGCGAACAGTTCGGTGATCTGCAGGATCCGGGCAGTCGTATCGGCGCACAACTGGCCTATTGGGAAGACACCCTGGCCGACATGCCCGAGCGTCTGCAGTTGCCCACCGATCGCCCCTATCCATTGGTGGCGGATCAGCTTGGTGCCACTGCGGCCGTGGAGTGGTCCGCACAGCTGCAGGCGCGGGTGCGCCAGGTCGCCGCTGAGCACAATGCGACGAGGTTCATGGTGGTCCAGGCTGCCCTGGCGGTGTTGCTGTCCAAGCTCAGCACGAGTTCCGACGTGGCGGTGGGGTTCCCGATCGCCGGGCGTGGTGACCCGGCGCTCGATGAGCTGGTCGGTTTTTTCGTCAACACCTTGGTGCTGCGTGTTGATCTGAGCGGGGATCCGACCGTTGCCGAGCTGCTGGCGCAGGTGCGCCAGCGCAGCCTGGCTGCCTACGAACACCAAGACGTGCCGTTCGAGGTGTTGGTGGATCGGCTCAACCCCGCCCGGTCCCTGGCCCATCACCCGCTGGTTCAGGTTGTGTTGGCGTGGCAGAACTTCGGCGGGCAGGACTTTGATCCCGCCGCCGCACTGGCATCGGGTGATCTGGAAGTCACCCAACTGCCGATAGAGACACGCACCGCGCGTATGGATTTGGCGTTTTCGCTGTCCGAGCGCTGGACCGACGCTGGTGAGCCCGCCGGGATTCACGGCACGGCGGAGTTTCGCACCGACGTCTTTGATCCAGCAGCCATCCACACGCTGATCTGCCGCTGGCAGCAGGCGTTGGTGGCTATGGCCGTCGACCCCACCCAACGGGTGTCATCGATCGATCTGCTCCAAGAGGCCGAGCACGCTCGGTTGGATGAGTTCGGTAATCGGGCGGTGTTGAGCCGGGCGGT